>DASRIZ010000424.1:0-34949 GCA_035649735.1 Blastocatellia bacterium
CAAGCAGGCAAGTTGGCGCTGCGTTGCTTACCACACCTTTCTGCTGGCAGCTCTTTTCGGACTAACGTTGAGTGGCAGCTTAAACCTGTTCGCGCTGGCGGCATTTTTACCGGTGATTCTACGATCGTTCTGGCAGCTTGCTAGCCCGGTCCAACAGGTCAATCTTCGAAGGCTCGGTTGGCTCGAGGTCATCTATTCCATCGTGTTTCTAATTCTCACCGCGCAGACCTTCCGAACGGTGTAAGCAAGGTTCAAGCAGAAGAGCCATTTAGCTCTTTTGGTGGTCCGTTCGCTTAGAGGGCCGACTGAGAGGATGAAAGCCGAAAGAGCAGAGAGTCAAGAGGATCAGCCGGACATGACGCTGACCCCGGTGAATGATTGCGGGCTTTTCAGGAGCGCAAACAATGTAATGAGGGCGAGCAGAGGGTCTCGAACCCTCGACCTCCTGAGTCACAGTCAGGCGCTCTAACCAACTGAGCTATGCTCGCCATTCTTCAATTGCAGCTGGGCCTAACTTTCGCTCAACCTCATGAGGTTTGTCAAATTCCAACCGATTTCCAACCGATTTGCACATCACCCATCATCTCCATCTGAATGTTCCGCTTGAAAAACAACCCTCAGAATCGCCAAAGGTCTGCTGCGTTGACACTGATTAGAACCCTGCGATAGACTCCAAATTACTCTGAGTTTTGAGCACAAAATCATCATCAGTGGAGGGTTAGCATTATCTTCTCAGATGCCAACCAGCTCGTTGATCCGAAGCATCTCAGTTGATGAATTGGCTCGTTAGCCCGCAAGTAATTGGAGGTAATTTCAATGTTTCGCACGAGATTATTAAGAGCAGTCGGCATGGTTGTGGTTGCTGGATTACTTTCGACATTGGTCTTCGCACAGACTGGACAGGTCGAGGGAACCATCAGGCTCAAGCAGGCGGACGGCAAGATAGTGCCCGCCCCCGGGATACAGATAGACATTTATCGCACCGACATAAAAGGGCGTTACGAAGTAAAGACCGATAAGACCGGTCACTTCGTTAGACTGGGTTTACCCCTGCAGGGCACATACTTGTTTGTCTTCTCGGGACCCGGCGCGGTGCCAACCTGGATGAATAATGTTCGAATAACCCAGATGCCGGTTGTTGATACCACGCTCGATGCCGGCGACGGGACCGTTCTGACTCTCGAAGACGTGCAAAAGCAAATCGCATCGCAGAAGACCGGCGGCCCCGGAGCCGCTCCACCACCCAGGTCAATGTCTCCCGCTGATAAGGCCAAGGCCGAGGCAGCTCAAAAAGAGCTCGAGGCCGCCAATAAAGAAGGAAAGGAACTCCAGGAGTCCTTTGATAACGCCGTCAAGCACTTCAACGAAGGGGTCAAACTAAAAACCGCTAACAACTATGAAGGCGCTCTCGCCGAATTTGAGCAATCGACAAAGCTGGATCCATCCAAGAATAAGCACTTTGTAGAAATCGCTCACCGGTCGAATGCTCAAGTGGCGGAAACCAACTACCAGATCGGCGCCGACAAGTTCAACAAGAAGGATCGAACCGGCGCGAAACCCCACTTTGAATCGGCGGTTGCCGCGATCAACCGGGCGATCGCTGTGGCGAGCGCGGTGACCGACGACCCGACTGTGAACACCGACCTGATTACCTATTACGGAATCCTGGAGAAGAATGCCAGGATCCTGGTAGAGAACTATGGGGAGGCCAAGCTTGTCGATGACACCGTCAAGGCGATTGCAAAAGCGGAAACGCTTGACGCCACAAATAAGAACAAGTGGGGAGTGCTGAAGGCGGATATGTTTCGCTCCGCGGGCCGGACCGAGGAAGCTGTCGCAGCTTACAAAGCGGTCATAGCTGCCGATCCCCTGTTTGTCGACGCGCTCTATGGATTGGGGCTCACTTTGATTGCAAGCACCGAAAGGGCGCAAATTCAGGAAGGCGCGAATACTCTGGCCGACTTTGTTGCCAAGGCCAAACCCGAGGACAAGCGGGTTCCTATCGTCAAAGACGCCCTTGAAGGCGTTAAGAACGCCTACAAAGTTGAAGCAGAGAAACCGGCCGCGCCGGCAAGAGGCCGAAAAAAGCCATAGCTCGCTGGCTTCAACTGCCCTTTTATTCTAAGCTCGAGGAAGAGCCACGGTTCGTGGCTCTTCCGTTCGATGAGACCTCGCTATCCCCCAAGCCAGGATTGATGGACGCAGCCGGCTCTTTGAGGGCGGTGTTCAGGGTGTAAGAGTCTTGACCTCACTGATGCCTTCTGGTACATCCGTTGGTTATCAAAGGCAGAAAAGAGCGGATGAATAAGAGTGGGCTACAACGCCGCGTGGCGGTAACTGGAATCGTCCTGGCTGCCATCGCGCTGCTCCTTGCGAGCGGGGCTCCGCCGGCTTCCGTGGCGGCACGCTCGTCCCGGTATTCGAAGCGCTCCGCTACACCACAATATGATCGACGCGCCAGACACGCCGAACTAAAGACGCGCCTTGCATCCACCCGTTCGCCCGAATTTCAAGACTCGCTCGCGACGCTCTCTCGCCTCGATGAGATTGGCGCTCTCGATGTATGGCGCGCGGCCCTGGACAACCCCGATCCGCGGCTCCGTCGTGACGCCTGGCGAAAATACCGTGAAGTTCAATCCGAGCTCTCGCGTAAACAGTTCGTGCCGCAGATCGCAAGCATCGATGCGCCCGCCGACGAGGTCTTACGGACAGCCAATTCCAACGGTCTTGATGTCTCGATATGGTCCGGCTCCATCGCTCAAACAGTCGCCGCCGCTCCTCCATACCTGATCGACCTGTTGCGCGATGCGCGTATCGGCGTAAACGTTATCTACGATTCAGTCGCCGCCTGGCAAAAGGCCCGAGCAAACGGTGATGAAACTGCCCGGGCGATCATACCGCCGTATCAATCCGCGAGCTCGGACTCGCTGATTCGAATCGCAGTCATCGATGTCGCCGAACGCGGGGCGGCGGCTCCTGGTTATTCGGATTGGCTTGGCGATCGCGAAGACATCCTCATGCGCGACGGCTCTCGTCTGGCTTACATGGACGTATTCCAGTCGGATGGCACGTTGGCTTCGATCAACGCTCACATCGACGAGCAGTACACGCGTCGCGGATATAAGATCCAGGGATTCTATACGCCGGAAGAGTTTGCGGATCGGGCGCCGAGCCTTTTTCCGGGCAAGAGTTTTGAGGCTGGACGTCGAACTAAAGCGGCCCCTGGAGGTGGTGTAAGCCTCGCTCTAGCCAACGGGAAGTTTCACAGCTACGACCAGACGATTACAGAGTTCAAAGCACTTGCCGCGTCGCACCCGGACCTCGCGCGATACTCCAAACTGGGAACCAGTTTTGAAGGCCGGGAAATCTTTGCCTTGAAGATCAGCAGGGATGCCTCGGTCGATGATGTCAGCAAGCCGGATGTGCTGATCACCGGTTTGCACCATGCGCGCGAGTGGATATCCGTCGAATCGCCGGTCTACTTTGCGAACCGGCTCCTGAGCGATTACGCGACTAATGACTCGGTCAGGTACCTTGTCGACCGCCTGCAAATCTGGATCGTTCCAATCGTGAATCCGGATGGGCTCACTTACACTCAAAACTCTCCAAACGATCAGATGGACGCCGTTCGTTTATGGCGCAAGAACCGAAGGATCTTCTCCAGCTCGACCTGTCCTCAAGCAGTGGGCGTCGATCTGAATCGAAACTACAACTATCAGTGGCGGCTGCAGGATGACGCGCCGTGCTCCAACTACTGCTCCGATAGAAGCTGTATCAACGACGATGTGGGCGGAAGCGACGATCCAACTACCGATACCTATCGCGGTCCTCAGCCGGAAAGCGAAGCTGAAATCAAGGCAATAAAATCGCTGGTGGATGATCCCAATCGGCATTTTCGCGCGCAGCTTGATTATCATAACTACACGCAGGCGATTCTGTATCCGTGGGGATACTCAGCCTTTGGGACCGACGATCAGAGTACTCTTTCTCAACTTGCCGGGCAGATGTCGGACGCGGTCTTTGCTGTGGAGCGGAAGCGCTATAGCGCCAAACAAGCGGTCGATCTTTACTCGTTGACCGGCTCGTCGATCGACTATGCCTACGGCGTCAATCGGGTACCGGCTCCGTTTGTCGTTGAGATGCGGCCGGAATGCTGCGACTTCAGCGTGCCCGAGGGCCAGATACAATCAGTGAATCAGGAGAACTGGGCGGGTGCGCAGCGACTACTTCTGTGGGCGACGGGACCGCCGATTCTGGAATCGGTCAGGGCTTACACTCCCGGCCCGGACGGAACCTTCTCGAAGCTGGTTTACTCGGCTCGTTGGAACTCATCCGCCTCGGGGCATCGTCAGATGGTCGTGGACGCGCGCTTTCCGGGGATCGATCCCGGCCGCTTGCAGATGCGCTTGCAGTTTTCCAAGCCAATGGACACCACGCTCGCACCGGTGGCCACGCTTGGACGTGATGCTCGGCTCGATGAAGTGGCGCTTGCGGGCATCTTTGGAAACGGGTGGGAGAAGACCGTCTATGCTAACGACACGTGGGTCGGAGAAACAGTGCTGACCGACGACGGGAACCTCACCAGCTCGTGGCGTCTCTCGATATCCGCGGCGGACGCGTTGGGTCTCAAGCTTGACGCCACGCCAAACACGATCGCGACCTATACGGCCGGCATGAGTCACTGGGCGAACTACGAAGACTCGACGGGGGCCGGTAACGACGGGGGGACCGATACCCTACATTCAATCGGGCCTGGGGTGCGGGGAGATTTCCCCAGTATTCTCGTTGCCGCCCCCGAACCCGGCGAACGATTGGCAGGCGGCGATGAATACGTGATCACCTGGACAGCGCCAAACGCGCCGGGCTTTGCACAATCGTTGTCTCTTTCAACTGATGGCGGCGTGAGCTTCGCGTCGCTGGCCGAGAACATCCCATCCAACGCTCAGAGTTATCGTGTCACAATGCCAAAGCTGGCGACTGCTCGTGGCCGGATCCAACTCCTCGCTACCGAACCCGTGAGAAACAATTTCATGGTTGCCATGAGCCAGGGGGATTTTTCTATCGGAACGAACGTCGGTTCACAGGTTGACATTACTTTCCTATCGTCCGAGAGAGTGGATCTGAATTGGTCCGACACTTCATCGGATGAACCGCCGAACACGGCGAGCGGACCGTCAAGGCTGATTGTAAACGTAAGGATCACCAACCGCGGAAGTATCCCGATCGTAAGTCCCTTTTTGCGAGTTGCGGAGATGAATCGTCAGGTATTGCTAACCCGCGATCCGAAGTCGAGGTGGACGGTGGGGGCGCGGAACTACATTGACGCCGGCAGCGACAACACGTTGTCGCCGGGTGAAACTGTTGATGCGCGCCTGGTAGTGGGATTGCTAAAACAAAAGAAGTTCTTCTTGTCGGTGGAGATGTACGGCGTTCCAACTGCACCGGTCGGCCCGGCGAATCCGGTCTTCATCTGGACAGGGAAACCCAAGACTAAGTAAGTATTCTCTATTTGCTATTGCCACCCAATCGTGGCGAGGCCGGCAGCGCCGGCGAGGTGGTCAAATCGAATCGCTTCGCCCGTTAGATCCATGCCAAACTCAGCCGGGTCCAGCGCTCGAGGCGCGCTGTCGATCGCATCGGCAACGGCGCTGCGCGCTTCCGCGAAGTCAATCCCACCCAACACCAGCAGTTTAGTAAGAGGATTTGTTGCTCCACTTTCTCCCACCACTCTGTCGCGATAGTACAACGCAAAGCGATGCAGCTCATCGACGACCGAATCGGGCTCGCAAACAAACGTGCGCACCAGCACCGGATCCCCGTTCCGGACAATCAACGAAGTAAATCCGCTCCGATTCGCCGACACCAGCATTTTGTCACCCGGCGAGTCATCCCAAATCAGCCACTGAGCTTCGCCGATGTGTCGCGGCAATATAAGCCCCGCATTCCATCCAAGCCCGGAGAACACAGACTCGTATTGTGAGAGAACCTCATTATGCGCGACTGTCACGACATAGCGATCGTGACCCCCGGCGGGGCTCATTCGCTGGCGCGATATGCGAAGTTCGCTTGACGGCGCGGCAATCAATCGCTCGATTTTCCACGCGAGGACTTCGTTCAATTCGCGCCGGCTGGAGGGCTTGCTTTCGAGCGCGATGACCAGGGTTCGCGCGGTTGCGTCGGGTAGCGCGACCGACCAGCGTTTCTTGTTCAGCAACCCGGCGGCTTCGGCTGTTTGGGCGATCGTTTGTGCGAGCTCATTGGCGTCCTGGATGTTAGGTGTGTCGAAAGCCGGCGTGATCAAACCAGGAGAAAGCTGGGTGACTGCGCTTGATGAGAGCGAGAAACCACGGCGCCCGCGGCGTAGATCGACTACCGCGAAGTTGTCGTCTACGAAGCCTGCCGCCGTGGTGGGAGCAGGAGGCGCCACAAAAATTCTTCTTAAACTCGACATTTCTAAAAGAACGAGAGCTCGGTTATTTCCATTTCAAATCACAAATGGAACTTGGAAAATGGCAAATGATAAATGATTAGTATTCCTGATACGGGACGCCGTCGCTGCCTTCGCCTGCGGCGGCGCTGTGAACGTCGACCATGCCCGTTCCGCCGTCGCGCGAGACCGTGTCGTCGCCCATATCGATTACCCAGTCTGCTTGTCCGGTGATCGGGTCGATCGGCACTTCGCGCATGTATTGCCCGGTAACCAAATCATCGAGCGATTGCGGAAGCTTTTCTTTGTCAGCCGCGTATTGATCGATCATCTTTCGCATGGTGCGCAGGTCCTCTCTGAGTATCGTCTCGCGTGCTTTTAACTGGATGTGCTGATAGGAGGATACGCTCACTGCGGCCAATATAACGATGATCGTCATGACCATCACCAGCTCGAGCAGGGTGAACCCTGAGGAATTCTTGCTTCTCATTACCAATCCTTGTACTTCGTACCATTCAGCGCCTCAGCGTCGCTGGTGGTGTAAACATCAAACACGTCCTCGCCTCCAAAGGAGGTGGAATCGGGTTTATCCTTGTAGGATCTCATGCCCCATTCGTTGGTTCCGGTCATAGGATCAAGCGGAAGCCGGCGCAAAAACCGAATTCGAGCTTCAGTGGTGGCCACAACGTTCGCAGGAGTGAACCCCTCGACAAGGAGTTTAAGCTCCTTGGGATACCTGGTTTCGGTTCTCCATTCGATCGGAATCGCGTTTGGGTTTCGGTCTGCATATTCCTTGTAACGATCGATCGCCTGACGCAACTGCCGGAGAGCCAGTCTTAGCTCAGCTTCGCGCTCTCGCTTCACCGTGTTGCGGACCATAGGTATCGCAGCCGCGGTCAGCACCGACAAAATGATGATGACTATTATTATCTCGAGGAGAGTGAAGCCGGCTTGATTGCGGGCCGCTGATTGCGAATTGCGGATTGCGGAATTGCGCACATCCTTACATATCCGCAGTCCGCTCTTCCCAATCCGCCATCCGAAACGTCTGATCATCGAATATCAACCTGCGACGAATGGACCTTTATCGGAACCGGCTGCCCGCTGGAATTCCGGAACTGTGTCTGCTGCTCATTGAGCACCAGCGGCGACTGGCCCTGGCCCTTCACCGTGAAGACTACAAGACACAACTGACCGCGCGCCGGGACTCCAGGCGTACCTTGCGGCCGGTCCATCTGGATATTGACCACGCCGTTCTCCGCCGTAAACTGAAGCTCCGCGCGAGCGCCCGCGCTCAACATGCCGCTGTCTCGCACCCCTTTTACTTCCAACAGCGCAGCGTCATAACTGAGCGTGATGTGCGCCGAGGACACATCGCTGTTGCCGTTGACGAAAACCGCCACGTAGAGCTCCTGCCCCTTTGCCGCAGTAGCAGAATTTGGCCTGACATAAACCATCAGCGGAGCCGTCGAGGTTGACTGATTGCCGGGCGCGGTTTCGTCGGCAACTTCGTCATCATCATCGTCGTCATCGTCATTCTGAATCTTGTTAGATTGGTTACCGGCGGGTGTTTCGCCAGCCGGGGCTCTAACCGGAACACCCGGTCTGGGAACAACTGTCTTGATGACGTTTGGTCTGAGCGGCGGCGTCACCACCACGCCCGGCGAGCTTGTGGTAACGATCGGCGGCGCTCCGGCGGTCGTTTGCGGTCTTGGTTCCGGCTGTTGCGATCTTGGTTCCTGCTGGGCAGGCGCGGTGTTCTCAGCAACCTGATTGGGTTGGGACTCGTCCTGGTCCGCCAGGAAGAGAATCTGGTCGATCCTCAACTGATTGGTCGAATTCTGTTGATCGCCCGCAGCATAGGCGAGATGATCCCTCTCCGTAATATCCGCCCGTCGCAATATGTGCGGAGTAACGGTGATAACCACGTCGCTCTGGCGGTTATTGGTCTCGGGAGTTGAGAAGAACCGGCCAAGTATCGGAATCAATCCGATCAACGGAAGCCCCTTAACGGTCTTCGACTCGACGTTCTGGCTTACGCCGGCCACCAGCGTGGTTTGCCCGTCCTTTACCCGCGCAACCGAAGTCATCGTGCGCTGGTTAAAACTCGGAGTTAGCGTTCCGGTACTCGAATCGACTGAAGTCGTCTCGATCTTCATCTTCATTTGAACATCGTCCTCATACACGCTGGGCGTGATGTCGATGTTCAAGCCGACATTCTCATATTGAATTTGCGGGACGCCATAACCGAAAGCATTGTTGAGCCCACCGGTAAGGACATTGTTATCCAGATTGTTCCCTCGGCCCGGATTTTGGTTGTTGTTACCGACGATTGGTTGGTAGCTGGGCAGCGATGCGGTCTGGATAGGGACTCTCTGACCGATACGAACCGCGTTTGCCTCGTTATCGAGCACGTGAATTTGCGTCGAGGCGAGAAGCTTGGCTTTGCCCTTATTCTGGAAGAAACTGATACTGCTATTCGGAAGACCCAATGCGAAGCCGAGGGGCCCGGTTAATGTTCGCGCGCCGAGTCCCAGGATGCTCTGCTGCGCGTTTATGCCGCCCAGGGCTGACAATCCAACCTGAGTAGAAGAGGAGTCAGTCGTGAACTGATTTCCAAGCTGCAATATATCGGTGCGCGATACTTCATAGATATTTACATCAACGAGAACCTCGGCTTTGCTCTTATCGAGCGTGTTAATCAGGTTCTCGACAAGCTCGAGGTTAGCCGGAGTATCACGCACTATCAGCGCGTTAAGCTGCTTGACTGTGGTCAGGTTCTTGGTGCTCGGAAGCGCCCCCTGAACGGCTTTTTGCACGTCGCCTATCTCGGCGTTCTTGATATAAAACGTCCGCATAGCATAAGGCTCGTACTTCATTCGCGTTTGAGGGTTATCCGGAGCAATCACGATCGTGCGCGTGTCGATCTGGGCATACATCAGAGTGTTGGTCTTCAAGATCATCTCAAGAGCCTTCGGATACGTTACATCACGCAGCTCGACGGTGAGCTTGAACATCTTCATCTGATTGACAACCATCTGATCGAACATCACGTTTAGCTTCATCATCTGCGCAAGCTGTTCGATCGCGGTCAGAATATTTGTATCGCGATAGATGACGTCAGTCTTGGCAAATCGGCGTCCAGGTATGGGCGGCATCTGGACCTTCATCGGTCTTGCGTAGCCCGCCGCGCCCGGATACGAGGCGTTAACATTTTGCCCCTTTGGTTTCCAGGGCGGTCCGGACGGATCGCCGTTAGCGGGAAGATCGCCGGTTGGAAGCCCCTGTGCTTCCAACATCCTGCGCATCTTTATAAGCGCTAATTCATTCGAAGGATCAAATGCGTACGCCTGGCGGTAAGCGTTGTATGCGGCGTTGTGGTCTTTCTTATCGGCGAGGCTGTCACCACGTTCCACCAGCATAATCGCTGCGCTCACCAGGGCACGTTGGAGGTGAAGTTGGTACTCGACGTTGGAGGGTTTCTCGGATACGGCTAGGGCGAATTCGCGCGCCGCCTGGTCCCACTGGCGGTTCTCTTCAAACTTAAGCCCTTCTTTAAAGTGCTTTTTGCCATCCGCTGCGAAAGCCGCAATCGGGGCCGCCAATGTGAGCGCCAATACCAGCGCCACTACCTGCTGTATTCGAAAAATCTTTGCCATAGCCCAACTCCTCGCCTTGTTAATCTTCCCACGGGAAAAAAGCGTCACTCTTGAAGACTCCGTCAGTGGATCGTCGCGGCTGGGGGCTCGACATCCTCCGCTCACGCGAACCTGGCGTGGCTCGCTGCCGCATCGTGTTCTAATTCCTAAGAGTGTCTGCTTTTGTTAAACCACTCTAACACGCTTCGGTTTCAAAATAAACCGGATAAATATAGGGCCTATATGACCGATAGGCCCTATATTTAGCTATTCCACAAAGGTCACCCGGTTGATCTCGTGCAACGTGGTTACACCCAAAAACACTTTCGCGATTGCCGACTCTCGTAGCGACGTCAGACCCTCGGCGCGAGCCGTCCTGCGCACCTCCGAACCCGGCCGCCGCTCGATGATGATCTCGCGGATATGATCGGTGACATTCAATAGCTCGTGTATCGCGGTTCGGCCCCGGTAACCGGTCATATTGCACACTTCGCAGCCAACCGAGCGATAAAACGTTTCACTCCTATACTTATCCGCGTTTAGCCCCGATTCGTTGAGCTCCTCATCGGTCGGGTGATGTCGGCGCTTGCAATGCGTACAGAGAATACGCACCAGCCGTTGAGCCAGCACGCAGTTCAGAGACGACACGAAGTTGTAGGGCTCAACCCCCATGTTCAAGAAACGACCTATAACATCGATCACGTTGTTGGCGTGCACCGTGGTGAAGACCAGGTGACCTGTTAGCGCCGACTGAATGGCAATCTGAGCAGTTTCAGAGTCGCGAATTTCGCCGACCATTATCTTGTCGGGATCGTGACGGAGGATGCTGCGCAACCCGCGCGCAAAGGTCAGTCCTTTTTTCTCATTCACCGGTATCTGGGTGATACCCTGAAGCTGATACTCAACCGGGTCTTCGATCGTGATGATCTTATCTTCCTCGTTCTTGATTTCGTTCAGCGCCGCGTAAAGCGTGGTCGTTTTTCCAGAACCCGTCGGACCGGTAACCAGAACCATTCCGTACGGCTCGGCGATGAACTTGCGGAACTTCTTCAAATCTCCCGGAGCGAATCCAACAACATCCAGATTCAAATCGCGGAAGGACTCGTTTATCTGCTCTTTGTCGAGAATACGGATTACAACATTCTCGCCATAAATCGAGGGCATGATCGAAACGCGGAAGTCGATCTTGCGACCGCGAATCATGATTCGGAACCGGCCGTCCTGCGGCACGCGGCGCTCGGCAATATCGAGCTCCGACATTACTTTGATACGCTGAACGATCGTTTGATGGTGAGCGATGTCGATCGGATCGGCCGCACGATAGAGCGCGCCGTCGATTCGATACTTGACCACGACATCCGAGTCGCGAGTTTCGATGTGGATGTCAGAGGCGCGGCGCTCCAGGGCGTTCAGAACAACAGTGTAGACCAGCTTGATTATAGGCGACATCTCTTCGTCGCCGGTCAGCCGCTCCAGATCGAGCACCTCTTCGCCGTTTTCCGTCTCCCGCACCAGCGCCATGCGATCGGTGCGAAAACCGGCGGTAGCGTCCTGCAGGATACGCGCGGCGGTATCGCCTCGCTTCAGAGCCTCTTCCACAGCCGTTTGCGTTGCGACCGCGGTCTTCAATCGCACGTGTAACTGCGCTTCGATCTCATCGATTACTTCCAGATTGCTCGGGTCCGCCATCGCAACATACAACAAGTCGCCGACGCGGCTCAGAGGCACAAAGCTGTGCCGCACCATCATCTCGACTGGCAATTCGTGAATGAGATCGTATGCCGGCTCTTCGACTTTCAGATCGATGAACCGCAGCCGATAGCGTCGCGCTTTCTCACGGGCCGCCAACTCTTCTTGACTCATCTCCGAGGGCGGGGGCGCAGACGAGGCCGTATTGACGGCAGCGGCGTTGGCCGGTTCTTGAACGGTCTCTTGTTCTACAGTTTCAGACATAACTTCTCCACATTACCTCGGTACAACCCCCTGGCTCTGTCCCATGTTGCCGATCATATAGAACAAAGGCAGATACATCGCGAGCAAAATAGTCATCACCAGACTGCCCATGAAAATCAAAATGACAGGTTCGATAAAGGTAGTAATCGTATTGAGCCGGACATCTATCTCGGAATCATAAAAGTTCGCTACCTCGTCGAGCATTTCCCTCAGCGCGCCCGAGCGCTCTCCTACGCCGATCATATCGATGGCCAGTTCCGAAACCCAACCGGAATCTTCGAGGCTTTCGGTGAATGGCTGCCCCTCGCGTATGCCCGTAAGAACCCCGGAGCTGGCATGTCTGAGCGCGCGATTGGTGATCGCTTCGCTTGCTATCTCAACCGATTCGGGCAGAGTTATTCCGCCAGCCAGCAGGGTCGCCAGGCTTCGAGTAAACTGGGCAATCGTCATCTGACGCACTGTTTCGCCGGCAACCGGCAGCCTGAGAATCCAGCGATCGATGGTGAGCCTCCCGGTCGGGGTGCGTCTCCACACCAGGATGAATATCAACCCTCCGATTATCGCGGGGATCAACCATATCAGGTTCTGACTTATGAACTGAGAGGTGCTGACGACTGCGATGGTTATCGCCGGCAGCTCCTGGGCGCCAACCCCGCTGTACAACTTCATGAAATTCGGGATCACGTACGTCGATAGGACCATGACCAGGATGATCGACGCGCACACCAGGACAGCCGGGTATGCAAGCGACTTCTTTATCTTGCGGCGCGCTTCGGTGATCGTCTTCTGATAGCTCACGTAACGCAGCAGCACTTCGTCTAATGAACCGGCACGTTCGCCGGCCAGTATCGACGCAATATAGATACGAGGAAACGCGTCGCCCTGAGCGGCAAAAGCTTCCGAAAGCGCCTGCCCTGCGCGAACCTTCCCCTCCACATCCTCGAGGGTGATTCGAAGTTGTTCGTTGTGAACCCGTTTGCGCAGAATACCGATAGCCTGAAGTATCGGAAGCCCGGCTCGCAGCAACGCAGATAGTTGCTGGTTGAACAGCAGGAAATCTTCGATCTTTATCTTTTTGACGTGCTGCTCGCCGCCAAACGCCCGTCGAATATTCACACTTCCCGTCGAAGCGATCGAGAAGACCCGAAAACCTTCTCGCTCCAGCTTCGAGCGAAGATCACGTTCGGCAGTAGCTTCCACCGTTCGAGTCACCACTTCGCCGGTGGGCGTGCCTAGCCTGCAAATATACTCAGCCATCGGATTGAACCTTCTTCAGACGGGTTTGTCGCAGCTTGTTTTTCGGTGTCTGGAGCTGTGCGAAACCAAGCGAAATAATAACACAACGAACACCCACGAACCACGCTAACTATCTGCGCCTGGAATCGTGTGCGGGCAGGTTGTTACACGCCGTCGTTCGCTTTATGTTTCAGAGAATCTTTAGCGGAATTTTGATCCATCGCTCGCCAACAACTGGTAGGCGAACAGCTACCACCAATCGTCGCGGTTGTTTGAGAATAGAGGCGCCGAAAGACAAGCTACGTAGCGTTATCACACCCCGCGCATCGACACGGCAGCGAAGATCAAACGCCAGCGCCTCAATCGCGGCGTCATCCGTTAGGGCTCCATCGCCCGCCAGAGCGCGCGCAAATTCGCGCCCGTCCGCAAGCGGCCCGGCCTCATGTAAGTTAAGTCTCGATCGAGCGTAATCCGCAAACCGCTCATCAAACCCCGAACCGAGCGACTGCGCAAGCGCGGGCCACGCGCGAGCCACTTCGTGAGTGCGCTTAAGCAATAGCACGTCCGCGGTTGCTTGAATCCGGAATGCGTCGAATCCCGCCGGCGCTGGACCAATGCGCATCAGAGCTCGAACAAGCTCTTGTTGGGATGCCGCCAATCTCGTTCGCGCGTCAGTATGCATAGGCCAATTCTCTTTTGAGCGCGCCACGCCTCCGGGCTTCGACAATTGCCTCAAGCTCGGCGACGACTTCGCTCCAATCCGGGAAATGATCATCGCGTTCAAGCATTACGGCTGGAACATCGACGCGTGAGCAAACTTCCGCGAGCAGGTCCAAAGCCCCATCCGGTATCGCGTGAGCATGGGTGTCGTGGTAAAGACCGTTTCGTGAGATGCCGCCGGCGATGTGAACATACGCCAGCCGCTCGAGCGGCAGCTTCTCGAGATAGGCTTTTGCATCCCATCTGTGATTGCGCGCGTTAGCGTAGAGGTTCGACACATCCAGGAGCAGCAGCGTATCCGTGCGAACGAGCGCTTCGGCGATAAACGTTGCTTCGTCCATTTCGGCGCGCGGCCATTCAAAAAGCGTCGCGATGTTTTCAAGAGCCAGCGGGACAGGCAGCGCCGCTTTTGCTTCGAGGATATTCTCGACCAAAAGATCCATCGCTTCCTGCGTTCGCTGCAACGGCAACAGATGTCCCGCTTCAATACCGCCCGCCCTGACAAATGCAATGTGCTCGCTGACCATTTGAGCGTCCAGACGCTCGGCGAGTCTCGCCATTTGCGAGAGCCGCTTGCTCGACGGCGGCTCCGCTCCACCGAGCGACAGCGAGACGCCGTGCGGTACCACCTTGACACCTCGCTCCACTAGTTGCTCGAGTGCAGGCGGAATCCGGTCCGGCGAGATGTTCTCAGCAACAACCTCGACAAACTCAATCGTGTCATCGCGAGAAATCGGAAGCGCCAGCTCAGGACGCCAGCCAATGCCGGCCTTAGTGGCTCCGTAGTTTTTCATGAGCCGCATCCTCCGCAACCTCCGCCGCCGCACCCTCCTCCGCAGCCGCTGCTTCCGCACGACGATGAGCTGCTGCAGGATGAGGTGCTGCACGACGAGCTGCCACGCGAAACTGAGACAGGAGGAATCATTTCTCTTCGTAGCATCGACCACGGCTGATCGGTGAATGCCAGCGCCGTCATCCCAAACAGCGCAATCGCCAACGAGACGTCTCCGGTCGCAAGCCCTTCGGGTTTGGACCTCGCCGTCGCCTCGAGCGCCGCGTTTTCGTACTTGAGCCGTTCCAGGATTTGATCGCCATACGCCGTCCTGAGCGGTGGCGATTTAAACAGCCGATACGCGATGAATGCGGTTAAGCAACAGAGCACAAACAGAAAGCCGACCGGACGATCGCGCCATAAACCAACCAAAATCTTTATCGCCCCGAATGCGAGCACCAGCAACATTATGATTACCGGAACGAGATGCGCAGTAGTCATCCCTTGATCGCTTAGGATCAGCCCGAGGGCCCTCAACCGGCTTGCGAGTCGCTCGGCAGCCGCCGAAGCATTGGTTCGAATGGTGTTGATCTTGTTGGCCTCGCCCGATTGGATGACCCGGTGAACCTCTTGCTCAAATGGATGAGTAGGTCGGGGCGCACCGGGGACCGGCGAAAGACTGTTATCGACGAATGACAAATGAAGCGCGTTGCTCCTCACCAGCGTGGCGATCGCGGTTTCAATCGCCAGCTTGGAGCCGCCCCTCAGGTAGGCTGCTTCATAGGCATCCAGGTTTACCGAACGGAAGGCTGGCTCTTGATCTGAGCGAAGAAACGGCCGCTGCGGTTCATAGTCAGACCCCGAAGCTCGCTTTCGGAGCACGTACGCTATAAAGCATGCGGCGGCCAGCGCGGTAATGTAGACAACCAGGAAGGTCGGGCCCGCGAGATCGAACGGGTTCAATTGAAAAAAGATAATCACGGCCTCACTCCATTGCGGTCACAATCTCCAACGCGCGCGAGATCGCCGCGATAACCCGGTCGTAAAGACCCGCCGGATCTTCCGGCGGCTCCGACTCGCGGCGAAGCGCAGCCATGCGCGATAGCGCCTCCCGATTGAGGTCAAAGGCAATCGCAGCCGATTCCAGGACGGCCGCCGTCGTTGATCCTGACGGCTCGTCTTTTCCAGCCAATTGAAGCATTGCCGCAAGCTCGATCTTGAGCGGCACCGCCGCTTCGGCAAGCGTCGACGCGAGCGAACGCGGATCGTCAAAAATCGAAATGTAACGACGCCGCAATCGAAGCTCGAGATTGCAGAGTCCCTGTTCAACGCGCAACTTCAGTTGCCTGCGCGAGACCTCAGTGCCGGTGAACGGGTCGTCACCCCTCAAAACGAGCTGATGAGATTGAATATCGAGTACCTTTGTCGGGAAAACGTCGGCCAGACGCTGCGCCTCGGACGTTTTAACAATGAACGGTTCAACACGGATTGATCGCCAGGCAGCTCGAAGAATGGTGGCGAGCGCCGAGAGCGATTCGGTCGATGTGTCCCTGAGCGCTACTACAACGTTGATGTCGCTTTGGCCTGGCCGGTAACGACCGCGAGCAAGCCCGCCGTAAAGTATGAGGCCGGTGAGATTCTCACCAGCCGCCGTGGCAAGATCAGTCGCGAGCCTTGAAACCGCGTCGCGGATCTCAGCCGGCGCAGCGAGATCATCGAATAAGCCTGAAACACCCCCAATGGTATCAGCCATTTTTGTGCCCCCAGCGAGGAATTTTGAGTCTTGAATCTGGATCTGAATCGGGTCGGTTGAATCCGGGATTATGGCTTAGACAGACGGGTTGAGTCTCGCGGGTCTCAATAGAACATACGGCAGACCGGGACTTCCATTTGGCTGTCACTCATCCCGTAGCCGGCCGAGCACGCTGACGCCGCCAACGACTCGGTCACCCTTTTGCACCAGCACCTCGACTTCAGCGGGCAAGATAACATCCATCCGCGAGCTGAATTTCATCATCCCGACCGGCTCGCCCATCGCGACCCGGTCATCCTTCTTCTTCCACAGGACGATGCGGCGAGCTATGACTCCGGCGATCTGGCGAAACGTGATCGTCACTTTCGTTCCACGAATCGTGACGACGTTCTGTTCGTTTTCAACCGAAGCGATGTCGCGAGAAGCAATGTGAAACGCACCGGGCTTATAAACGACATCGACGATCACGCCGGCAATGGGTGATCGGTTTATATGAACATCGAGCGGCGACAAAAAGATCGAGATCTGAGTAGGGGAATCATCAATTCGGTCATCGGCTTTGGCGGCAGCCACTATGCGACCGTCCGCGGGGGAAACAACGATGCGGTCGTCACTCGGACAGTCGCGCTTCGGGTCCCGAAAGAAGAACGCCATGAACGCCGCTAAGATCAGACACAGACCGGCGGCAACCCACCAGCCGAGAGCGACAAACACGAGCCCGGGAAGCAGAAAAAGTGCGACGAATGGAATCCCTTCTTTTACCATCGATTAGTACAGGTTGATCGATTCGGACCGAACAAAACGGATCTTCCGTTGCGGTTTTGCGCCGTCCATAAACCGCGCAGATCTCAAAAACAGAAATTGGCTACTCCCGAGGATCTGTCCCGCCTTGATATACGGGGACCCTTCCGCTCGTGAGTAACCAACGGTTAATCCTGCGTTGATTGTTTGGCGCGGTCTTAAGATGATGGCGGGTTGCCGCGTCCTCTAGTATCAGTGACCTGCGACCTGTTGCTGTTCCTTATAGCGTCGCATGATCGTTTCCATCTGGTCTTTTAAAAATAGCTTCTTCTTTTTTAGTGTGGCTTCTTCCATCTGCTCCTCAGCGCTCGGGTAGTGCAATTCAGCCAATTCGCTCAACCTTCTTTCGTATTCCCCGTGAGTATGCGCGAGTTCTGCGAACTGCGCGTCATTGGCCAAAAGTTGCGACTTGAGCGCTTCGGTGTCGGAAAAACTCATGGATTCTACCCTCCTTGTTGATTAAGAAAGACCAGTTTCAAAGCCAGCGAAATGGTACTTCAAAGCCCCCCTGCATGCAAGAAGCGTCATTGGTCATTGGTCATTGGTCATTGGTCATTGGTCATTGGTCATTGGTTATTGGTTGGTTATTGGTCATTGGTCATTGGTTATTGGTCATTGGTCATTGGTCATTGGTCATTGGTTATTGGTCATTGGTCATTGGTTATTGGTCATTGGTCATTGGTCATTGGTCATTGGTCATTGGTTATTGGTCATTGGTCATTGGTTATTGGTTATTGAGAGATAAACAAATAATGACTAAGGACCAATGACTAAGGACCAATGACAAGCTCTTTCTCACTTCCTATAATTTCCGACCCACAGCAGAGCGCCATCCGTCTCAAGGGTCACAGTTCCATCGCGGCCCGTTTGTAGAAGCTTTACTCCGCGTGCCAAATATCGACCGACGACGGCAGGGTGAGGATGGCCAAAGCGGCTCCGCTCGCCAACAGAGATAACCGCGTACCTTGGATCAACCGCGGCAAGGAATGCCTCAGTCGACGAAGTCTTCGATCCGTGGTGAGGAACCTTGATCAGATCAGATCGAAGCGGCATAGCCCCTGAAACCAGTGCTTGTTCCGCGACCTCCTCGATATCTCCCGTAAGCAATATCGACACATCGCCATAGACAAGCCGCAACACGACCGACTCGTCATTGCCTGACATCACGCCTGCGCCGGAGTCAGCCGGGGGCCACAGCACCTCGAGCCTTACTCCCTCGATCTCGAAGCGTTCTCCGGAACTGACCGTTAATAGAGGTATATGTCTCCTCCGCAAAGAACGTGCAAAGCGATTGTGTTCCGGATCATCAGCGGGCACGTGACCGACGATCCCCTGACCTATCTCGAAATTCTCAACTACATCGGATAGCCCGTTTATGTGATCCGCGTCAGCGTGCGTCGCAAGCACGTAATCGACTCGCGTTCGTCCGAGCGACCAGATGAACCGCGACACGACACGTTCGCCGATCGAAAAAGGGGCGGCGGCGGAAGCCTGCTCTTCCCCCTGTTCTTCTCGCCGGTCAAAACGAAGATCACCACCGCCATCGACCAGCATTGTTGTTCCTCGAGGGAACACGACCAGCGCCGCATCGCCCTGGCCGACGTCAAGAAAGTGGATTCTAAGCTTTCCTTCAGCTTGATCGACCGGCGGTCTGAGAACTGCCATCAACGCCGAGGCCATTGTTAGCCCGCAGAAAACCGCTTGCACAAACCACCGGCGCGATTCAGTTACTCTGCGAGCCGTTCGCCCTCTTGCGCCAGCGCGCTGCCTGGCTGTCATATCGACGGCGCGCAGGCGATCGATCGGCTGCCATCGATCAATTAACCCTACCAGCATCACGACCGGAATAAAGTACAGCGCGTAAACGACCGCGTGACCACCCTCGTAGTGAGCAACCCTGAAACTCGCTAACGGGATGTCGGCGAATGGAACGATGGCGTTGACTAGCAAATAGTGTGAGGCACTTGCCACAATTCCGAGTTGACTGGCGAGCCAGGCGCTGAGACTGGTGATCGAGATTGCAGCCATAGCTGTCAGCATCAGGACGCCGGTCAACAATCCGGCTACGATATTCAACAACACCCCGACCGGAGCCACCAGATTGAAGTAGAGCGCCATCAGCGGGAGTGTTGTGAGTTGAATCGCCAACGAAGTGATGACGAGCAATGCAACGCTCTTCAGAACCGGCTGAAGATAGAGCCGTTGAACAACACTCGCCGCTGGAGCCTTCTTGAGCCGATAGCGGAGCGGTGATCGACGGATCTCGTTGTCGAACGCCCGCTGATCCCAGAAAAGCGTATCGGCGAAATAACGAACCAGACGCGAACACGAAGGTGGGTGCGGAGTTCGTGAGGTCGGGCGCCATTGTCCGATTTGTCTAAGCTTGTCCGTAATCGGCAAGGCGATCGCCACGATTCCCGCAACCGCTACAAAACTCAACTGGAACCCGGGGTCCGTCACCAGCCCCGGTTTCCCCGCGAGCATGATGAAGGCCGCGAGCGCGACTGTATTGATAGATGCCGAGCGTCGAAACAGCAGGGGTCCGATTAGCCCAGCGGTTATCATCGTCGTTGCTCGAGTAACCGGGGGCGCAAGCCCAACCATCGTCGCGTAAGCCCAAAGTGCAATCAGACATATGATGATCCGCCACAATTTCCGTCTTTTCGGCGTCGTCGACCCGCCAAGCAATGCCCATGCGATGATGCCGATATGCAAGCCGGAGATCGATAGAGTGTGGAACGTTGAGCTCTCGCGAAGCCGCTCGATAACACCGGAATCAAGGTAGTAACGGTTGTCGGCAAGCATGGCCTTTAACGTTCCGGCAACCGCTGGATCAAAGCCCGAATCGATTGCGGCGATCATCCGAATCCGCAGATGGTAAAGGACATCAAGCACTCGATTGGTGGACGCGCGCCCGAGGTGTTCCAAGAGGAGCGGACTCTTGATCACACCCTTCAGGTCGTAGCCTCGCCGTTCGAGAAACTCGTTAAAGTCGGGAGAGCCGGGGTTGGAATATGAGCGTGCGCGTTCAAGCCGCACCAACACTCGGATCCGAGAGCCATAGTCGAGTCCAAGGCTGGCAAATTGCGCTTGCGGTTCACTGCCAGTAACGGCGATCATCAGCCGCGCGTGTCCGCTGGCGAGCACGACTTCATCTGAAGCTCTGAGTTGTTCTGCTGCAAGATCCAGGAAGAAAGCGCCAGGCGCAGGCTCGGGTGGCGCTGCCAGAGTCCCGGTCAACTCAACCGGCTCATCAGGTCCGATAACTTTTGAAGCGTACAGGTTTTCAAGCCTGGAGGCTGGCGAATTTGTCCTTTCACGAAGCGAAAGAAGGGCGCCCACCGAGGCCAAACCGATTAGCAGGAAGACTGTGGCCCGGCCGTTTCTCTTGCCGAACAAGAAGATCGCGGATGCCGCGGCAGCGATCAGTGTAAGTCCGATAACGATCTCGACTCGAGGCTGGATCCATCGATCAAGTAGAATCCCGCCCACCAGGGCTGCCGAAAGATAAAGGAAGGGCTGCGAGCGAGGAGATAGAGTTGATCGAGCGAGAACCTGGGACATATGCAAGACCGGAACAAGGCCCGAGTTACCCAGGTTCAAACTATTAGAATCGGAAGCGCGATCCCCGATTTAGCATAGACTGTCTAGTCTGTGCCGGCTGTTGAAAACAAGTCGACAGCGGACCGAGCACAGACTAGACAGTCTATGCTACATCGGGGGACAGCGATCCAGACGTGAGAGTCGCGTGTCGCGGCGTCAATAATTACTCATTCCTCGGCCAGTTGACAACGGCGCAGGCGAGGCTTGATGATTCGATTCATGAGCGCCGGACAGGATGACCTTACGAGAAAGGTCCTTGAACTCGCCAAAGCGACTGAAGCTCCTGAAGAATCATTTTTGCGGAGGCGTCTCTCTCTTGATGACGCGGATCAGGTGCAATCGGTGATCGACGGGTTGACGCTCTCGCTTATCAGTTACTGCTACCACCGCCATCCACGCGGTGAGAACGTTCACGAAGTGATGGAGAAACTGGAGCAGGTTCAGCCCGGCTCACCGGAGGCGCAAGAGCTGGAGTTGCGAGCTGACGATGCGGCGGAGCTTCAGATACCTTTTATCGTGATGCTAAACAATTTGCTGGAAGACTACTACCACATAAGGCGACGCCTGGAAGCCAGGTTGCGCGCAGAAGAGTGATCTATTCCTCGGCGTCATCGCCATCGTCGGCCGCGCCATCACCCGGTGACAACCCCTTTATTTCTGTTGAGATTTCCGCTCTTCTGGATTTCGCGAGCTTCATTATTTGAGATAGGTGCTTGCGGGCACGGCGCGCTGCAGCCTTGTTTCCTTTTTGCCGAAAAACCATGTTTTCGGCGGCGAAACGTCCGACCTCAACCAGCAGTTGGCCGGTAGTCGAGCCCTGAACGCGCCGGTCAAACAACCGACGTTCGCGCCCCGAGCGGCGTTCGGACTCGCCAGGCGGCGGCCCGAGTTCCTCCTTGCGCCGATCCTCTCGTCGGCGCTCGTCGCTCCTGCGTTCCACTTCGGTCAGGGTGAAATCGTCGTCTTCCATTTCAGTCTCCACGTCGATTAATGTTTGCCCAGATTCGGGTGAGTCTCTGACAACCGCTTGACCCCGGGGACCTTGGAGCGTCCCGCAGCACGCGCTAGTCTATCATAGAGACCCCAAGTTGCAAGGGCATAGGTCTTATAGGTCATATAGGTCCTACTTCAACATCTCTCTCGCATGGCGGCGCGCAGTCTCGGTAATTTCGGCGCCGGTTAACATGCGGGCGATTTCCTCAACTCGGCCGCGTCGGTCCAGCCTCTCGACATTGACCTGGGTGCGGCCGGCGACCGCTTCCTTGCGCACCAACAGATGTAAGTCTCCAAACCGGGCGATCTGCGGTTGGTGAGTCACGCAAAAGACCTGGTTGGTTTCCGATAGCTTCTTGAGCTTGACGCCGACTGCCTCGCTTACTCTGCCTCCAATGCCGGTATCGATCTCATCGAAAACGATAGTGCGCGGAAACTCAGTTGCCCCGGAAACGGTCTTTAGTACTAACATCAACCGCGACGCTTCTCCTCCCGACGCAACCCTGGCCAGAGGTCGAATGGGTTCTCCCGCATTTGCCGAGAAAAAGAACTCAATGCGATCGATTCCTGTTGCTGTGAACGACGTAGTCGAATCAGCCGAGTCCAGCTCCGAATCCGGCGGCGCGGTGATCTGTGCCTGAAATCTGGCGTGTTCCATCGCTACTTCTGCGAGATCCCGCTCAACCGCGCGTTCGAATTTTTTTGCCGATCGTACTCGCTCGTGATGAAGTTTTCGAGCACTCTCTACGTAAGCAGCCCGCGCCGCCGCAAGTTCAGCCCGCAACTGGGCTTCGCGTTCATCCGATCGTTCTATGTGACGCAATCGATCCTGCGAACGAGCAAGATGCTCCAGCGCGCTTTCGGTCGTCCCTCCGTACTTGCGCTTCACACGCGTCAGCTCAGCAAGCCGGTTTTCGATTTCTTCGAGACGCGCTGGCGAAAACTCCAGCTTGTCGGCGAAGTCGCGGAGCGAGAACGCGAGGTCTTCCAACAGCGCCCGCGACGTTTCGAGCCCTTCAAGATACTCGCGAAACTTCGATTCGTATCCGGAAAGCTCCTCGACTCGACGAGCCGTCTGACGCAGGCGAGTTATCGCGGAATCGCCGTCTTCATAAGTCAGACTGAAACTCTCCGC
Organism: Blastocatellia bacterium; assembly: GCA_035649735.1. Taxonomy (GTDB): domain Bacteria; phylum Acidobacteriota; class Blastocatellia; order UBA7656; family UBA7656; genus Onstottus_A. The sequence goes on from DASRIZ010000424.1 coordinate 23,032, forward strand.
GCAAAGTGTCGTGAGCTTCTCAACGTTATTGAGCCGGCGTCTCTCATCCTCGAGTTGTTCATCTTCACCAACGACTAACCGCGCGAGTTCGAGCTCATCTATCTGAAACTTCAGGATGTCTATTATCTGAAACTTCTCCGCCTCTTCCTTGCCATGCGCATCGAGTTCACGTCTGTTAAAAGACCAGCTCTTGTAGCACCCAGCTACCTCCTCTCTTAGAACCGATACGCCCGCGAACGCGTCAAACAATTCCAGGTGAGTATTCACGCTGAACAGCGTTTGTTGATCGCCCTGGCCGTGGATATCAACCAGGAACGGCTGAAGCTCGCGCAGAAGCGACTGAGTCGCGAGCTGATGGTTGAGGAAGATCTTGTTTCGCCCGGTTGCCGCAAGCTCGCGTCTGATGATGATCTCAGTCCCGTCGGACGTTTCTGCATCAATCCCGGCGCCGTCCAATAGTTGTTCGAGCTCCTTGTTAGGCTCAACTGAAAACAATCCCTCGATAGATCCGCGATCGCTGCCGGCCTTGAGAAGATCCGAGGTGAATCGTCCACCTATTAGAACGCCCAGCGCATCGACGATTATCGACTTGCCCGATCCCGTCTCTCCCGTGAGCAGGTTGAGTCCGCGATCGAACTCGACGTTGAGTTCATCGATCAGCGCGATGTTTGAAATGTTGAGGAGCGTTAGCATCGATCGATGTCTTAGATGCGAGTGTTCAGGCGCCCCGAAACTTAGCTTTGCGTTAACCCGCTGTCAAGGATTCGTTTGACCGCCTCGAGCAGGTTCTCCGCGGTGAACTCGGGGGCACAGGGCCAGCGATTGGGATGCGCAACAGTCTCGCGGCCGTAACCAGTAAGCACGAGTGCGCCCCGCGCTCCTGCATTTTCCGCGAGCTTGATGTCGCTAGCCTTGTCGCCAATCACAAAGGATCGCGCAAGGTCGATGCCGTGCTCGCGAGCCGCCCTGTCCAGCAGACCTGCTTGAGGCTTCCGGCACTCGCAGACCATTCGGTAACTCGGAAGCCCTATATCGGGGTGATGAGGGCAATAGTAGATCGCATCGACTCTGGCGCCTTCGCGTGCGAGTTCTTGTGTCATTCGACGGTGAATAGCGTCGAGTATTGCTTCGGTGTACATCCCGCGGGCGATGCCGGATTGGTTTGTGATTACGACAGCTAACAGCCCGGCTTCGTTAATTTGGCGGACGGATTGGGCAGCCCAGGGATAAAGGACCAGCTCGTCTGGGGTTGAAACGTATCCGATGTCTTCGTTGAGAGTTCCGTCGCGGTCTATGAATACGGCCGCGCGTGATTCCGGATCGGGACTTGAGGGTTGCCGGTTTAGAGTTGTCGAATCTGTCACCGCTCCGAATCTTAATTGGGCGATCGGCAATCCGCAATTAGTGCAGCGTCTTTAAAACGTTAGAGGCTGCCTGCTTTCAAGAGCGGGCAGCCTCAGTTTTTGGGATCCTGTGTCGTTTGCTTACGCAGCTTTCGCGCGCTGAAGAAGCAGACGCCTTAATTTCAATCTGGCTTTGTGCAACTGAGACTTCGATGTGCCGGCGCTGCAGCCTAGCAGCCTGGCAATCTCTTCGTGTTCGTAACCCTCGACATCGTGTAACACGAATACGGTTCGGTACCCATTCGGGAGCTGGGCGATTGCGCTCTCAAGCCCTATCCGATCCACTATTGGCATCGCTTCCGGGTTGATCGTCTCCGGGTCGATCGAATCAGGCATTTCTCCGTCATCGGTTGTCAGTTCGGATCGAACTGACCGCTTACGGAAGTGCATTAATACCTGGTTTACCGTCAGCCGGTGCAGCCACGTCGTAAATGCCGCCTCTCCGCGAAACGAGCCGATCTTGCGATGAAGTTGAATAAATACCTCTTGCGTCAGGTCCTCAGCCTCGGCCATATTGCCGGTCATCCTGAGGCATATTGAGTAAACCCGGCGATAATGTTTCCGATACAGGTCTTCAAACCCGCTCATCCTATCACCGGCTAACGCTGAATTAATACCGGCGTCTGATTGAATCGAAATTGCGTTGGTAGCCATTTGTCGTTCCTCCGAGTGTCCGCTCACTTTCCGTTCGCAACAAGTGAGACGTATTAGAGAAAAGCGACTGATGTGCCATCGAGGTACCCCAACGGGTAAGTAGGGCTAATTATTGTATTTCCTTGACTTATGCGAGCTACGGCACCCTGCTCAGGCGAAACTTGCGCGGCTCCTGCTCTGGTTATCGTATGACGTCACACGATATGGTGTGGGGAAGGCTGGTGAAACTCGCCGGCTTAGAATCGGCGGGCGGTCAAATCCGCGACCCGGCTCAATAACGCTTCATCGTCCCTTGTGAATGCGTTCTCCAGATCGCTATCGATATCAATTTGACCGAGAATTTGATCCCCTCGACGGATAAGAACCACGATCTCCGCCCGCGTCTCGACGCTGCACGCGAGGTAGTTGTCCAGCTTCGTAACATCGCCGACGATTTGGTTTGCTCCTTCGGCGACGGCCACGCCGCACACGCCTTTACCTATTGGAATGTGCGTGTGTTCGGTTGGTTTGCCGATGTAGTTGTGCAAAACAAGCGTGTCACCCTCGACAAGGTATATGCCCACCCAGTTGTAATGCTCGCGTTCCTGTTTAAGAATCTGGACCGCATAACGAAGGACTTCATCGCGGGTCGCGGAGGAGTCAACTTTGCGTTCCATCAGTCCGACTATTTCGTCATCGGTCTTCATCGATCAAACATCTCCGTTCCTGTTGTTAATTTGATGATTCAGAATATTGTGAGAGAAACCTTAACATAAGGCGATCGTTTCGCCACATGGGAGGAGGGGGAGAGGGGGCGACGGGGAGAGGGGGCGACGCGGAGAAGGGGCGACGGGGAGAGCGGGAGAAGGGGCGACGCTGAGGAGGGGCGACGCGGAGAGCCAGAACATCAATGACCCACGTCTGAGGTGCTAAGTCGCAAAACGTGGGTGCGCGAGCCGCGCGCTGTGCCCTTCTCCCGTCGCCCCCTCGCCCCTTCCCCCCTCGCCCCTTCCCCCCTCACCCCAAGCCAACAGCCGCCGCCCGCGAATCCCTTGGTAATCGCTTCGTTGAGTTTAGGGTAGTCATCTTGCTAGACTGGCTCTCAATCTTGGGTGAGAACAACAGGCTGCTGTTGGTGCCAGCCTCTGACTTTGCAACGCGGATAGATGGTCGAGACATTAGCCACAGTTGAAAGCAACAGCGAGCTCGCTCCCGGCTATCGGTTACTAACTCTCGATTTCAAACAGGACATAACCGTGCTTCCCGGGCAATTCGCAATGCTCAAGCCGCACGCGACGATAGAGCCGTTGCTGAGACGGGCTCTCGCGGTTTACCGGATTCACAGCCCCCGCCGTCTCAGCTTTCTTTATCAAGTCCTCGGCCGGGGCACTCAGGCCCTCTCTCGAATCGAACGACTAGGCGAGATCGACATTTTGCTCCCACTCGGTAACAGTTGGAGAACAGTGAAACCAGCCCCGCAACGCGCGATCGTCGTTGCCGGAGGAATAGGCTCGGCCTCGGTGCTTACTCTTTGCGAAGAACTTGTAAACTCGGATGTTGAATCACAGTTGTTCTTCGGCGCGGCTAGTGCACGCGCGGCGACCGGGTGCGGGCTCGATGATTTTCGCGCTTTGAAACTTCCGCTCACACTGGCCACGGATGACGGAAGCCTCGGCGTTCGCGGATTCGTAACCGAACCTCTCGAACGATACTTGCGGGACGGTGGGGACTCGAGTGCGACAATCTACGCCTGCGGTCCCTGGGTGATGATGAGACGAGTCGCCGAACTCGCCAAAGAGTTTAGTGTGCAATGCATTGTCTCGCTCGAAGCGCCCATGGGCTGTGGTTTTGGCGTTTGCGTGGGTTGCGTCGTAGCGGTCGAGTCGGGACAGATGGGCTACGACTCATATAAACGAGTCTGTACGGACGGCTCGATCTTCCCGGCGGAAACGATTCGGTGGGAAATCAACGCAATGCATTGAGATCCACGCAAGCATTCGAGGCAAATCTGACACAGCAGATGACTGAAGCAACTCATCACGATGCGAGTCTGGCGGTTGAGATAGCCGGCATTCGGTTCAATAACCCGGTGCTTGGGGCTTCGGGGACGTTTGGATACGGGCTGGAGTTCGCGGAGTTGATTGACCTGAACCGGCTTGGTGGTTTCGCCACCAAAGGACTCTCAGCCCGCCCGCTTCCCGGTAACCAACCTCCTCGAATAGTTGAGACCCACGGCGGAATGTTGAATGCGATCGGTCTGCAGAACATCGGCGCGCGTGCGTTCGTCGAGCAAAAGCTTCCGCTGTTGCGAGGTTATGATACGCGAATCATCGCAAACGTTTTTGGATACTCCGACGATGAGTATCTCGAAGCGATCGCGATGCTAAACGACGGCGAAGGCATCGACGCGTACGAACTGAACATTTCGTGCCCAAACGTAAAGGAGGGAGGAATCGTGATCGGCAACTCGCCGGTCGCCGCAGCCAGGCTGACAGAAAAGGCCCGGCGCGCCTCCACGCGGCCTCTGATTGTAAAGCTCTCCCCAAACGTCACCGATGTGACCTTGCTCGCTCGAGCGATTGCCAGCGCTGGAGCAGACTGCCTTTCGCTTATCAATACGATTGTCGGGATGTCGATAGACGTAAACACCCGCCGACCGCGGCTCAGCTACGGAACGGGTGGACTATCTGGACCGGCGGTTCGCCCCATAGCCGTGCGTATGGTCTATGAAGTCGCAAATGCCGTCGATGTGCCGCTTATTGGCATCGGCGGAATAGGTTCGGCTATGGACGCGCTCGAATTCATCCTCGCCGGGGCGACAGCAATCCAGATAGGAACCGCCAATTATTACGATCCAACTGTGACGATGAAGGTAATTGACGGCTTGTCAGCCCACTGCCAGAACCACAACATCGATAGCTTCCCCTCGTTAATCGGCTCACTAAAGACTTCGTAAGTCGATCCGCCCAGTTAGACCGTTACCTCTTAAACTACCTGGGCACGCACTCTACCGGTCCGAAAAAAAATAATTGACAACTAAAGACTCAGATTTTATTATGTCATTGTCATATGAAAATCGTAGTGAGTGCCGTCGCCGAAGAATCTCGAGACGGCGGCTTCCGGGAAGTTTCAACCACAACTTAATAGGAGGTAAGCACAATGGCAAAGACGGGTACTAAGATGGTTCCGGCGCGAGTGTTCGGCGGCCTGACCGGTGACCCCTTCCGCGAGTTGTTCGATCTTCAGAGGGGCATCAATCAACTTTTTGACGCCAGTCTCGCTGACTCACGCGACGATGTCGCCCTCAGAGCCTGGACGCCCTCTGTTGATGTCTATGAGGACGAGGAAGCGTTTTTGATAAAACTCGAGCTCCCCGAGATCAGCCGAGATGATGTCAAAGTAAGCCTCAATGACAGCACGCTTTCAATCAGCGGTGAGCGCCGGGTCGAGAACGAACAGAAGCGCGAGAACTACCATCGAGTCGAGCGCAAGTACGGTCAGTTTTACCGGTCCTTCACGCTGCCGCCGAATGTGGACACCGGGGCAATCAGCGCGCAGTTCAAAGATGGCATGCTTCGGCTCACGATTCCTAAGAAGGAAGAAGCCAAGCCAAGACAGATTGAAGTCAACATTCAGTAAGCAACCGACTGTGTTCTTTTTGCGAAGCCGCACCCCAGTTGACTGGGCTGCGGCTCTTTTTTTTGCCGATCAGATTTGAACGGGACAGGAATTCAATGCGGATTAAACAAAACTTGACTTCGAGTTCCGCTCGGCGTATAACCTCTCTGCCCTGATTCTAAGACACGCATCGTTATCAAAGAAAAGCGGCCCCTCGGATTGGTGAACGTTCCCTCACGCTACAACATAGGTAACAGATCAGCTTCTTGCGAGCTATTCAAAGAGCGGGGATATCAACAATGAAACTAGTAAAAAGCGAGCCCGGCGGTTCAGACTTTGGGTGGATTGGACGAGGAATTGAAGTCAAAGGCGACATAGCATTCGCCGACCGGCTTCAGGTTGACGGCAAGACAAGCGGCACGCTCACATCAGACAGCGGGACTCTGATTATTGGCGAGTCGGGTAATGTAGAGGCACAGATAGACGTCGGCGTGTGCGTGGTTCACGGGTTGGTTCATGGCAATCTCGTAGCCAGATCCAAACTCGAGATTCGGAAGACCGGACGCGTCCATGGTGATGTGATCACTCCGGTGCTTCTGGTCGAAGAGGGGGCAGTTTTCAACGGGGCTATCAGGATGTCACAGGAAGCCGGAGCCCGGCTTCTGGAAGAAGTCCGGATGAATGAGGCTGAAGCCGAAGGTCGTCGCCAGGCTAGCGGGGCGTGATCTTCTAAAGCCAGCCTTCGGTCACCCATCCTTCGCGTCAGTTAAAAACCTACAGATTCTCCTGGTGCCGTTTGCCTGTCGCCCTCGGCTTGAATCGGAGTGTGCCCGCCGCTATATTCGAAGCGGTTCTTATGTAGGCGCACAAAATCCAGATAACGCCAACGCTGTCCGCGTTCTTCGTTGAGTGAGCGATGATGCTGGCGACCAACACTATCCCAATCCCTTCGAGCGTCAAAGACCGCCTCATAGTTGCGTTGGATGTCCCGGATCGCGACAGCGCGATTCGCCTGGTCGAGCAGTTGAGCGGAGCTGTCGGTATGTTCAAAATCGGCAGCCAGCTTTTTACCGCCGAAGGCCCGCAGCTGGTGCGCGAGGTTGTCGGTTCGGGCGAGCGTGTTTTCCTGGACCTCAAATTCCACGACATCCCCAACACCGTAGCAGGCGGTGTCGAATCGGCGGCGCGGCTCGGAGTTTCAATCCTCAACGTACACACCCTCGGGGGTTCTGAAATGATGCGCGCCGCCGCTCACGCAGTTGGTGATCGCGGGCTTCTATGGATCACTCGTCCCGCGGTTCTCGGCGTCACTGTCCTTACAAGCATGGATAGAGCCGATCTAAACGATGTCGGCATTACGTCGGACTTGAGAGCTGAAGTTGTGCGGCTCGCTACCCTGGCGCGTGATTCCGGACTGGACGGGATCGTCGCGTCGCCACACGAGATTCGGCTGATCCGCGAGTGCATAACCGCCGAGCGTTTTATCATCCTGACCCCGGGCATCCGTCCGGAGTGGTCAGAAAAGCGCGATCAAAAACGTATCGCCACACCCGCGGACGCCATAAGGGACGGCGCTGACTTCATCGTCATCGGGCGCGCAATCACCGACAGTCCCGACCCGCGCGGGGCCGCCGATCGAATCCTCGAAGAGATCAGCACTCACAAATCTTGACCGACAAGACTAAACCCAGCTACGTGGTCGAAGGCTCGGGACCGCTGCTCATTTACGTTCCCGGGCTGGACGGCACCGGCCAATTATTCTTTAAGCAAAGTCCGCCTCTTGCGATCGCGCACCGAGTTGTGACGTTTCGGTCACGCGACCATGGCCCCTTTACCTACGAAGACCTCACCGACGATCTTGCAGCTATCATCGGCGACCTTGGAGAACGACAGGCAACGATCGTTGGCGAATCCTTTGGCGGGACGGTGGCGCTTTGGTTTGCGCTGCGGTATCCGCAAATGGTCAAACGTCTTGTAGTGATCAACTCGTTTCCGCGTTTTCGCAATCGGGTCACTATCAATCTTGGTTCAAAGCTCGCTTCCGGTTTGCCGTTTCGATTACTGTGGCCGGTGCGCCGCTTCGCAAACTGTGTTGGGCTGTTTGTTGACACGGTGAATCGCGAGGACCGTGAGCGCTTCTGGATGGCTGTCCGCACCGTAAGTGCCGAAGCATACGCGCGACGGCTTCAGCTTATCGCGGACCTCGATCTCGAATCTCGCCTTGGCGAGATCCAGTCGCCGACGCTTTTCATTGCCGGCAGCAGAGACCTCTTAATCCCGTCGGTCAAAGAGGCCCACTCGATGGCGGCTCGTATGCCGGCCGCGAGGGTGAGGGTAATAGAGGGCGCCGGTCATGCTTGCCTGATGGGGAGTCGAGTGCGGCTGGACGAATTGCTTGCTGAGTAAAACGTCGTCTGTTCCAGGTAGTAACGAATTCATTCGTTCTTCCACGTAGTGACGCGCTCACTCGTCTCTTCCACGTAGTAACGAATTCATTCGTTGCAGACGTCTCTAAGTTCGAGTTTCCGGCGATGGTTTGGTATCGAGCTCGATCTCGGAGTGAGAGTCGGTGCGTCGCGGTTTTAGCAGCGACCACAGTTTTGCCACTATTCCGTGGGAAACATAGACAGTCGAGATGATCAACAAAACCCACTGGGAATAAAACCAGATCAGAATCACCAGCAGTGCGAGCCCGATTATCAGTATCCGCGGATTCCGGTTCCCGACGCCGACGTTCTTGAGGCTTGAGTACCGGAGCGTCGAGATCATAAGAAAGGCGAGACAAACCACAAGAACCAGAAGCGCTGTCGAATAAACCCTGGGGCTTATCCAGAGCGACCACAAGTGAGTTTCCGGCACATAGGCAATTGGTTTCGGCGCAAAGTGAACTATCGAGGCGATCATCGTTGCGCCAACGGGTATTGGCATTCCGACGAATGCTTTCTTGTCTACTTTTGGATTCTTGGGCGGAGAGTTAGGGTGGGGTCGCCGCGCCTGCACATTGAAGCGAGCCAACCTTAGGGCTCCGCAGATAACGAAGAGGAACGAAGCAGCCCATCCGACGTTGTGCAAATCAGGCACCTGGCCATAGCCCCAGGCGAAGGCAAGCAACGCCGGTGCTATGCCGAATGAAATGACGTCGGCAATCGAATCCAGCTCGAGCCCAAACTCCGAAGTCGCATTGGTCATTCTCGCGACGCGCCCATCCAGCAGATCAAACAGCGCGGCAAAACCTATGACAATAGCAGCTCGATCGAAATGCTCGGTTGCCGAGCTAAGAGCTCCGGAATTGGGGTCCAACACATAATCAATGCTCAAAACGCGCCCGATTGGGACAAGCGCGAGTGCCTTTATTCCTGCGAGCGATTCCATCACCGAATAGAACCCGCAAAAGATGTTCGCGGTAGTGAGCAGGCTCGGGATCACGAACACCCCCTTGCGAAATCCCTGTCGCAGGCGACGAGCCTGTGCTTCATCCATCGCTCCATTCGGTGTTCTGCCGTTCATCCAGCCCTCCTGGGGATCGAGTATACGTCGTAAGGTCTTATAGGTCCCATATTGCTTCAGATAGGCCCTCCGAGTCCACCGACATTGCCGTTCGCAAAAGTCGCGTGCTAGTATCGAATCTCCCGTGTAGAGGCTGGTTTATTCAATGGTCCGCTTCCCGCAGCCGTTTCTAATCACACTCTTTATTTCACTGCTGGCTCTATTGAATTCGGGATCGGTCCAGGCGCGCCAGATCATTGTCCCCCGGCAAACGCCGCCGGTTACAAAACCTCAGGAGCCCGACAACAAACAGGACAAGCGCGCTCGAAGAGCCGAGCGCAGGAAACAAGCGGAGGCCGAAAAGGAAGCCGCTAAACCAGAGCCGGGTAACAACACCACCGAGGAAACAGTTGAAATCGTCTCCGACAAACAGTCCAAAAACGGGGACCTGTTCGTTTACGAGGGCTACGTAAACGCATCGCAGGACGAGGTCCGTTTGCAGGCGGATCGCGTGACGTTCAACAGCACCACCGACGACATGATCGCCGAAGGCAACGTGATCTTTGATCAAGGCGCCGAACAACGGGTAACCGCTCACCGCGCCGAAATCAACTGGAGAACCAAGCGCGGCATCTTTTGGGATACGACCGGTTTCACCAACCGAACTCAAACCGGTGATTATGTTTTCTTCACCGCGGCGCGCGTCGAAAAGACCGGACCGGACACCTACGAACTTTTCGACGCAACTGTCACCGCCTGCGAAGACGTCATTCCCAAATGGAGCTTCAAGGCCCAGCGTGCTGAACTCAAGATGGGCGACCGCGTCACAATGCGCAACGCAGTCTTTCGAGTGAAAACTCTTCCGGCCTTTGTCCTCCCCTATGTCTGGATACCGGCGACGAGAAGGGAGCGCAAGTCTGGCTTTCTGTTGCCGAGCACCGGTAACTCGAATCAAAAGGGGCGAACGCTCAAGCTTGCCTATTACCAGACATTGGGACAGTCGGCTGATATAACATTTCGAGGGGACATCTATACTCAACGCGGGCTTGGGATGGGCGCCGAGTTCAGAGCGCAGACCGATGAGAAGTCATACCTGAGGCTCGGTGTGTTCACAGTTAAAGACCGCTTGTTTGGGCCACCGGGAGAGAATCAAGGCGGGACTGCTTTCATCGGCGAAGGCGTGCAACACCTGGGTCACGGTTGGCTCGCCGTCGGCAATGTCTCGCTTGTAACGAGTCTTGCTTTTCGTCAGGTTTTCTCCGACGACATAACCCAGGTCATCGATCCTCGCCGCGAATCGACTTTCTATGCCAACAATAACTCAAACGGTTTCAGTTTCAACTTCCTGGCCTCCAACGAGACGACGACGCTATTCAGCCCAAGCCGCAATCCGTCGACGCCTTCCGCGGGGACCAATTTCGACGTAAAGATCCGACAGGCGCCCGAAATAAATATGACCGTATATCCGCGCCGCTTTTTCGACAGCTTCCCGATATATTTCTCGTTCGATTCGAGCATCGGCGCGCTAAAGAAAGAGGAGACGGTCGATGGAAACGTTACGTTGGTGACTCCGGCGGCGGTTCAGCGATTCGATTTTCAGCCGAAGGTTACTATTCCTTTGGCGACGATCGCCGGAGTTGCCATCACGCCGAGCCTGACTTTGCGTCACACTTATTACACCAGCAGCATGGATCCTGACGTTCCGGCTTTTGATCCCGACAGGTTTACATTTGATCCCGCGGACCCACGGCTCGATCCGAATCAACTCGAGTTTGCACCGGCGGTAAAGCTGTTTGATCGCGCCCAGCTCGACCCGATCATTCCGGTTGACATCTCGCGTCAATACGCCGAATTCGCGGTTGATGTAAGACCACCTGGACTGGAGAGAACCTTCGTAAACGCGGACGGATCGCCGAGTTTCAAACACTTGATCGAGCCTTACATAACCTACAGATGGATAAGCGGCGTTGGTGACGAATTCAACCGCATCATCCGATTCGATGCGGGCGACGCGGTCGCCAACACCAATGAGTTCGAGTATGCGGTCATCAATAGATTCTTCTCACGGCACTTCGCGTCGGATTTGAATCGAAAGCGCTCAAAGCAGCGCCGGCCGGCCACCGATATGACCCCCGTCCAGCCAAAGGAAAAAGAAAAACCAAAAGAAGCCCCCGATGCTGTCGCGACTGCCGAGGCTGCCAAGCCCGAGCTTCCTGCAAAACCCGATACTTCCACAACCGCGCAACCCGGGCAGACCAAGCCCGAACAGCTTCAGACCGACCCGGCAAAATCGCAGCTCGAGACAGGTAAACAAACCGAGCTAAGACCAAAGGACGAGAGGCAAGCTTCCGGCCGCCCCAACGTTGAGCAAAAGCCCGAGGACGCTGCACATGCACGCGACGCACAAAAAGCGGAGGAGTCAGAAGATGACGCAAGCAACGAGGGCGCGGCCCCCCAGGCTTATGAGTTTCTAACGGTGAAGGTCGCACAAAAATACTTCTTCGATCGAACTTTTGGCGGCGCGCTGGTTGAAGGCCGCCGGAACCAGTTCTATCCCATAAACACGATGTCGGGTTTCACATTTGGAGGACGAGCCCGCAGCTTCTCGCCGGTGAATGTAGCTGTTCGTTATCGGCCCCTTTCATTGGTTTACGGCGACCTGCGAATGGATCTCGGCAGCGATGATGGTGTTGTTCGCAATATAACCATTGGCGGCGGAGTAAGAACCGATAAGGTTTCGGTCGGGGCCAACTACTATCTGTCGAGGCAAATCAAGCT
>DASRIZ010000425.1:0-16017 GCA_035649735.1 Blastocatellia bacterium
CATCGCCACGAGTGCTCACTCGTCAATCACACGGCTCGATTTGCCAACGCTCACGTGTGGCTCGCCCTCGTCCGGCAGCGCAACGACGGATCCAGGTTCCGGCCCGAGATACCCTTGGCGGTCCTGAGAAAGCTCCCAGGCCTGTTGGCGCTCGACCTCGCGCCCCGAACTCCGGCGCTTGTGCCCTCGGTATCGCTCGGCTCGTAACATCTCCGGGTCGCTCACGAACAGGTAGATGTAGGCGACCAGGAACACCACAAACGAGGTGCCGGTGAGGACGCACAGGAAGACGCCCGCCCACGTCGGCACGCGGAGGAATAGCGCGACTACCGTCGCCCAGACCAGCACGCTCGTCATCCAGACCGCCGGCCGTAACGGCGTCGATCGAAATCGCTCGCCCTCACCAGGCTGTGCCCCGCGCTCGATCTCATCGTGCATCGCCATGCTCGTAATCCTCACCTCGGGAACATATCCGCTCCAACGAGTCCGTGGCAATCGCTCCCGCCTGTGCCGAGGCCGAACGCCTGCGCTCAGCCGCGCGCGTCTTCGCACGTCGGCTACAGCGCATTGTTGGGCGTGATCTCTCGCCGCAGGAAACGTTCGTGTGTCCCATTTCGACTGATGCTCATCACCGAGGACGACCGAAAAACAAGAGATAGCCGTCGGCGTCCTTGAGCTCGAAACCACGCAAACCATCATCAGTGTCTTTCAATGGCTCGAAAAACTCGACATTGCGCGAAGCAAATTCGGCCGCCAGTTCGTCAGGATCCGGTACGACAACGAATGCGTCCCAACGGGCAATACCTTTCTTGACGTCTCGCGTGTAGTTCGGCACTGGAGCCACGCCAACGTCTTTCATCAGGATCTGCGCACCGCCCCTGCGAACGATGCCAAAGAAGATGTCGTCAGGAGCAGGCCCCTGGAAGGTGATCTCAAATCCAAGCCGGTCTCGGTAAAACGCAAGGGATGACGGTACGTGGCTCACGATAAAAAAGGGTGAGATGCCGGAAATCTCTGCTTGTGCCATGGGGATTCCTCCTTGCTTTAGGCCCAACGCCTCGCATCAATGGGCGCGGCACGTAACACCGGAGGGCCATACGAAATCCGCTTGCCTCGCTCCCTGGATGCGTTTTTTGAACTAAGCGCTGCGCGCAGAGTCGTCAAGGGCTCGTCTTCTTCTCTGCATCAACAACAATCTTTTCACCATCCTCACGAATGAACTCGTATTTAGAGCCCAGGATTCTCAACGTCACAGGTTTCTTGTAACCAACTCTGCCCGTATTACCTGCTCCTTGACTAAACGAGGATTCCTCCTTGATTCTGAAAAACTGAGCCAATCGTGAGATTGCATCCTCTCTTTCTTCTGATTGATCTGCGCCTATGTAAAACAGTAGGTTAAAGTGGCGCTTATCTTTGCCACTTTTCTCGTCAGACACTTCGATAAAGTGATAGCTACAACTCATCCTTCTGGTTGAGGTACAGCCTGTTTCTTCAAGGGTTACGGTGTAAGAGCGTTCTGTCTTCTGGTCGTTTTGCCACATAGACAGAACACTCAAAGCGATTAGCAGGATTGTCGCGACAAGGTTCATCTATTCCTTACTATGATCAGTCAGATTGTAGTCTATTCGAAGCGATACGGCTTCGTATCCTGATAACGTTTCAGCCGGTCTCCATAGGCATTCTTAAATTCGGCCGGTGCGATCTCTCGCGCCTTGTTCGGACCTGTCACCCGACCAGCGCTCGCTCGGCGCGCCTGCGCCGCGTCGAAGACTGCTTCGCTGCAGTGATAGCATCTTGCAGCATTCGTTGTTGGCTTCGCGTCAGACCTTGCCAACGTTCCCGGGCTTCAGCGTGGTCTCGAAGCACTGCGCTGAGTTCTTCAGGTAGCGTCTCGCTCACGCGCCGCAACGTGAGTCGAACCCGCGCGCCTGTATCGATGCCCACGCTGCGGCAGTCCTCCTGTGTGATCGTCACAAACCAAGCTCGCGGCGTCCACGGTTTGAGTGTCCGACGCGCAACGGCGATCCCATTGATCATCGCGTCAACCGTTGTTGTCGCGTCGACTCCCCACGATGCGACGAGCGTCGCTGGCACGACGAGGAAGCGAGGCAGGTCAGGCTGTTTGCGAGCAACCTTGCCGGTGATCTCGATTGCATCATACTGCTGCATCAGTTGAGACCTTCCTCTCGAGTGTAATGAGTCAAATTAATTTCCTGAGCCTGAGTCTGATCTGGAATACTTGCTCATTGCGCATCACGCTGAGCAAATACGCTCGGCCGTCCTCCCGAAACATCTTTCTTAGCCCGCTCAGAGTCAAGGTCGAGGCCGGTCGGCCATCAACGGCAGTGATGATGTCCTGTGGGAGCAAACCTGCTTCCGCAGCCGGTGAATTCGGGCGGGCTCGCACCACCTTGATGATCGTGAAAGCCGGTCCCTCCGATATCAGCGCCGCGCCGCTCATGTCGAACTCTTCTGCTTCGGGAAATCGCACGTTAGGTTCCAATATCATTCGCCGGCGCGAATAGTCGAAGATGACTCGAAACCTGCGCAGGAGCCGGCCGCCAATGTTGCCAGCCATCCCGGGTTCGGCTATCTCTCCAACCTTTATGAAAGCTGTCACGGGATTATTGACTACAAAATGGCCCAACCGCAGATTTGTTGCGCGGCCCATAGCTATCTGAATCTCTCCCCCGACGCCGCCGCCGCGGGCCGGTAAGGTTTTCCCGATGGAATCTAAGAGTTTGTGGTCTTCAACAAAGGATTTTGCAAGCATGAGTGTATTGTTAGAGCCCGTGTCGATGACGAACTGGCCTTCGAGGACGTCGTGACCGGCCACCGTGACTTTTGCGGGCACGTAGATCTCGCCATCCCGCAACGTCAGCGGGATATTCTCCCCGGAACCACGATACCTATAGCCCTGGGGCTCGTATAGATTGATGTACTTGGCCGCGTAATCAACGTCGACGACAAAATGGCTGAAGAGCTCATAACCGATGATGCCGGCCATCTCCCTCCCGTTCGCCACTGACAAAGCTTCTAAAGGAAGCGCCCAAGCAGTTTGATTGGAGAGCTCCACGCCAGGTAATTTGACAGAGATCCCTTTAATTATCAGGGCTTCCTCGGTTCCCCCGGCACCACCCACTTGCTGACGTCCCTCGAACCGTAAGCCCAGCGACTGCGCCCGGCCTCTATCTATGACAGAGCGGATAGCGCCGGTATCTAGACCAAACCACAGGGGAGGAGAGTCGTTGATCCGGGCCTGGAGGAAAATGTGGCCGTCATCCTCTTCAAACGGAATTCGCAGGGCACTGCGACCGGCAGCGAACCGATAGTCCTTATGGCTTTCCCCAGCCGGCGTATTACTTCTTCTAACCTCCTGCGCATTTCCGTAGAGTAATACCCCGAGGGATAAGGCCACTAAGCTAACAATTCCTATCAAAACACGCGAATCTGACTGAGAGATCAAAAGATTCATTTTACGTCCTTACGATTCGCTGGAAACGACTACGCGTATATCGTCGGGCGTCAGGAAGCCGCGCAGCACTCCTACCTATCATAGGAACTTTGTATTGGCGGCTCCGTTGCACACCCTTGTTGTTCGTCGGCGCCGTTTTCACAAGACCGTAGGCCAGTCCGTACGTCGAACGACCGCGTCACCGGGCCGCGCGTTGATACGAGTGCAATCCCCTCTGACAAGCTCACACCTATCACGCTTCTCGCCCTGGAGTGGTTAGCGAAACTCGACAACGATGATGCGCGCCGTCTCGCTGTTGGCGTTCTGCCATTGATGTGAGGAACCACCGAACAAATATTTAACCTCGCCCTTCTTCCGGTTTAGGGACTTGGCAGTTTTGCGTTTCGGTTTTTCGCGCAACTCATAGTTGGAGACGGCAATCAACATCTGGTCATTTGTGTGACCTTGATTGCGCCAGATCGCGCCCGGCGCAAGGCTCAGTTCCTTTGCGCAGAACCGAGTCGTGCAGAAGAGGTACTTCTCATCTACGCACGCTGTTGTTGTGCCCGGGTTGCAGTAATGTGAGTTGCTGGGCTTGGTCGGCTGCATTGAGCCCATTGACGACCTAAATTCAAGAATCACGGAGCGAAACATATCTGCGCCTACGTTCTCGGTTGAGTGTGTAAACCCGGCCGGGCGGAAGCGAACTTCGCCGACGGCAAATTTGTCTTCTTTCGGCGGCGTACCGTAAATCGTCCCTTTCGTTTCGCCTCCCGACACAAAGATGCTCAGCATATCCGTGTCGTGCCGGTGCATCAGTGTCGCGTGATTTGGTGGAATCTCAAGAAGGAACACCGCCAATCGATCGTTCTCAAACATCTGCTTCCGATACTTCACCTCTAAGGCTGAGATCGGTGTCGTCTCTTGTGCTGCGACAA
The DNA here is from genome assembly GCA_035649735.1 of Blastocatellia bacterium. GTDB lineage: Bacteria > Acidobacteriota > Blastocatellia > UBA7656 > UBA7656 > Onstottus_A. The sequence goes on from DASRIZ010000425.1 coordinate 4,393, forward strand.
ATCCACAGAGAAGCAAAAGCAAGACAAGCACCCGTCCGGCATTCGGGTAGGTTGCGATTAATCGTTTTTGACGATGCATAAACACCAGTATTGTAGTAACAATTTTCTGCGGTCTACGTTCGAGCTAAGCCGGCGACGACGGCAGGACGCCAGGCCCACGCTGGCGAAAATGTATCCCGTATCACCAGACCGGGCCTTGGTGGTCTGCCGTTGGCGCTCCGCTTGGGCGAGGGGGTAGGCGCGGCTTTGCTGCGAGTGCATGATGGTCATTGCCCGGCCGGTGGTTGCCAAAGTTCAACCTTGTTGCCTTCCGGATCCATGACCCACCCGAACTTCCCGTACTCAGAGTCATCGGTCTTCTCGAGAACGTCGCAGCCTTCATCGCGGAGTGCTTGAAGAAGCGCTGCCAAGTCTTCCACGCGATAGTTGACCATGAATGTCGACTTGCTTGGAGCGAAATGCTTGCCGTCCGCTGGACCGATCAACCAGGCCGTAGTCCCCTTGGTCGGGTTACCTTCGGAGTCAGTCCAGTCAAAGGCTGCTCCACCCCAGTCTTGTACGTCAATGCCCAGGTGAGTCTTGTACCAGGCACTGAGTGCCTTCGGATCCTTCGCGCTAAAGAATATGCCACCAATTCCAGTTACTCTCTTCATCTGATTCTCCTAAGTTGTTGTTTACAGTCTACCTCCCAAAATCGCCATCGGGATTAGAAGCGCCGTAAAGATAACGTGATGCCAAATCGGAACATACTGCCAGGACATAACCGCCTTCAGTAAACCAAAAGCCAGCAGCAGAAAGCCGAGGACTAGCGGCGCGCGTATGTGTTCACCGGCGATCAGCGCGGCCAGAAATCCGGACATCACCGAGACTATTGAAGCGAGAACAATATGTATGAGAAGAAGTGTCGTGTCCGCTGTGAACTGACCGCCATTCTTAATGGCCGCTTCGAACGCGCGTTGATGAACGCCGAACCCCTCCGGCCAAATCGCCGAAAGAATCTTCTCGCTTCCGAACCACATTATCGCCCAAGCAATAAATCCGCCAATAACGCCCAAAACGATTCTTACCATAGGTTCTCCTATTTATTTCGAGTCGGCAAAGTACCTCGCGGACATCGGTTGTGTCGTCATACTTTCGAATGATTTCGCTGGTTCAGGCGGAAAAAATACTTATAGTTTGGTCGAAATGACGTCAAGGGAAGCTCATGACGGGAATTTTAGAGCTCCTCAAGTAATCTGATTGCTGCCAGGGAATCAGTCCGAGCTCTTTGCCTCGAGCATAGAACTCGAGATACCCACACTCGGCGCATCGGTAGGTAACAATCGGAATCTGGCTCGCGCTCGAAAGTGGTTCTCGTCTCTCTTTAGCTTCTTCTTATTGCCCCATCAACTTCTGAATTCTCTTCACCAGCCCTTCTTCACCGGTGAAACCAGACCAATGGTCCAGCACTCGGCCTTGACCGTCAACGAAGACACTCGCAGGTATTCCTTTGATGCCAAAGTACTGGCTCAATCTGGATTCCGCCTTACTTATCTCTGGATCGCTCAGAAAAATGAATCTGTATCGAGGGTTCTTCTTGATGAACTCCAGAACATTCAACCTCGTATCCTGCACCGCGATAGCGACGACGTGCAGCCTTCCCTTATAGCTCTGCTGTATCTTCTCCAGCACCGGGAACTCTTCGATGCACGGGCCGCACCAGGGCGCCCAAAAGTTTATCAACATCGGCTGCCCCCTGAATCGACTAAGCTTCACTGGCTTGGGTTGTAAGTCCATCACTTCCAGATCAGCTAGCTCTGTGCCAATCAGAGATTTTCCTGACGGTTGAGCGGGAGGCTTCAAGTCCGGCCCTTTGAAAGAATCAGCCGCTGTCGGTCTATAAGAGAATGTTTCGGCAGGTATGGCCGGGTTCAGTTTGATGTTTGAGATAATGAATTGAGGCCCTAAACGAGTACGCCCCCTTTGCAGAGTCCACCTCTGCACTGCTCTTGGCAACCCGGTTTTCGCAGAGACCCAATAATACTCGGTTGTGCCCCCGGCTTCGCCCGAGAGAGGCCGCGAATATAAGACGACATTGCACAGATCGCCTTCTATCTCATCCTGACTGATAAACAGAATACTTCGACTCTCTATAGCTTTATTCATTTGGGGTAGGTCCAGCAACAGGCGCCAGGTGGCCGCAACGTCCTCATTCGCATCATTCAAGATAACCTGTTGGCCTCGTGAGGAAAAAACAAATGGGGCCTCGCTCGTCTCGCCTCCGGTGCTGGCCCTGGTGGCCTTACCGTCGGATACAACGATCTGTGTGACAGGCGCGTCTTCTGCCTGAAGGCTTGCGCTGAATTGGAATGGCGAGCGAGTTGCCGAGACCCTGGTGCGGGCTTTGTACTTTTTGCCGTCTGCGGTTGAGTGCTCCCTTCGCACTTCGTATTCGACCGATTCTATGTGTTCAACTGCTTTGACAAGGGAGCGCAACACGTAGGCAGGTGATGGGTGGGCTTGATTGGTGGCCTGCAGAAGCAATATGGACTGAGCAAGAGATATTAACAGTAGATAGATCATGAGCATGTACACCGGTTATGTTGCGGTTCGTGGGCTCTGAATAACTCGACTTGCTATTGCCTGGAGCAACTCGAATTCGCTGTCTTCATAGCACCCCACTTTACGCGGGCAGATCGTACCTAGCAACCGTTAGAGCAACATATATCACGGCAATACACGGTCGGCCTTAGCGACGAGCGGCCGCGGCAGCACGAGTCCCATGCCCCGGGCGGCACTTCTGTTAATCGTCAAGTAGTAGCGCCCCGGATAGCCGACGGGCAGATCGCCAGGGCGCGCGCCCTTGAGAATTTTATTGACGTAGCGGGCGGCCATGCGGTACTGCCCTTCCTGGTCGGGCGCCCACGCTATCAGCCCACCGGCTTCGACGAAAAACGCCGACTGGTACACCGCGGGAAGGCGGTTCTTCGCCGCAAAGTCCACGATCAGTTCGCGGTTGGCGAGCGACAGGCCGCCCTGGAAATTCACGAGACCATCCATGCCGTCGCTGGCAAGATTGGCGAGTGCCGTTTCCAGTTCGTTGAGCGTTGTCGCCCGGTAGGTTTTCAAGGTCAGGCGGAGCGACTTGGCGGCTGCTTCGGCATCGGCGACTTGGGTCTCATGACCGCCTCGACCCGGCGTCGTAGAGAGTAGCGCGACGCGAGAAACTTTGGGTGCGGCGGTCTTCAGTAGCCGGAGGCGCTTCGCCGTCACGCCCGGAGGTAGCTCGTCTATCCCGGTATATATGCCACCAGGATGCTTGAGGCTCTTGGCGAAACTGTTGCTAACCATGCCCGGACAGGTGGCGATTACCATCGGCATGGCCGGGTTCGCCTTGCGCACTTCGAGCGCTTGCGGGAGCGCTGCGGCCACGATCAGGTCCAGGTCCATCCGGGCGAGTTCGGCGGCATGCAGGGCTGTGTCTGACGTGTTGGGCCGGGAGATGCGCTTTTCGATGACGATGTTTTTCCCGTCCACGTATTCAAGCTTGCGCAGCTCCTCCTCGAACGCCGTGATCAACGTCGGCACCGCGCCACTGAGAAAGCCGATGCGCCTGACGCGGCGCGGTTGGGCTCGCTGCGCGGCAGCCCTCAGTGGTAGCGCGCAACCGAGTAGTCCGACGCGGCTGATGAATGAACGACGACTGTAGACGCGTTCCATTGCTTATGCGTCACTCCCGCGGTCTGACGTCGGCATCACCGCGCGCCGCCAACTTCGATGTTAACAGGACCGCTGATTGCGCGTCGGGGGCATGCCGTTGTTAGACCGGTTCATACGATCATTGATCATCTCTGCAGCGCGGCTCTTTGCTTTGCGAGTTCAGTCTTGAACGCTTGTTCTCTCTCCGCCACATACTCCTTATAGCCTTCAGGGTCAACAAAGGCTTCAAGAGCGCCCGCCTTCAGCCGCGCGTATTTCGCTTCGAGGTCGAAGTAACTGCCATGCGCACCAAGAAAGATATCGCACGGCAAAGATTTCAATACGCGGAACATCGTTTCGTAATCCGCCGCAATCTGTGGATAAGCGGTGTTGTTCACGAGCCGGTAGCCGGGATTCACGTTGGGGCTACCAATGATCACAACGTTGTAGGTCTTACCGGCCTCCTGCACCTTCATCGTCCACGTGGTGCAGCCTTTCGTGTGGCCGGGAGTGAGATGTGCGACGAGGACGCTGCCACCTAGCTTGACCTCTTCGCCATCGTGTATCACTCGATCAACTTTTGTGGCCGTGTAGAGGGATGTGGGATCGTTGCCATACTGAAAGTCCGTCTTGCCGCCTGATTCGACTACCGACACGTCGGCTTCCATGACCAGGTACTTCGCGCCAGTCAACTTCTTGATGGTGTCGCTGGCGGCGTTGTGATCCCAGTGCGCGTGGCTTATGAGAAGTATCTTAATGTCAGTGAACTTGAATCCGAGCCTCTCGACACTTGCCCGGATAAGGGGGACGTTCTGCTCAAGATCGCTGTTGATAAGGATGTGCCCCTGCGGGGTGGTGATCAAATAGTTGGCGAGGCCTTTGCTGCCAACATAGTAGAGGTTCCCTGCGATTTTGAAAGGTGGAAATGGTTCGGTCCAGGCAGCATTGGCTTGGGCATACAGAGTGCCACCAGAGCCGATGACCATAACAAATGCGCTTACGAGAATGATCCGCAGACTGAGCCAGTTGTTCTGCATGTTGTGCCTAAGCTTGACGAGACGGAACGCCAGCTTTAGTGCGCGGCTTGGGCCGGCAACCATCGCGCGGCAGCATCGGCGCTATCATCGGGCCTTGTATTGAAGGCAATCGCCGCACCTGGGGCAGCCTTATGAACAGCGTTGATGACGGCTTCGAATAATGCAAGGCCCCGGGGCGGCAAGCGGACCCCGGCTCCGATGACAACACAATCATAGCTCTTAGCAGCTAATTGGCGCTCCACTGTCGGCCCCGCGGTTTCATCCGGCCGGATGTACGCAACATCGGCCTCCCATCCGCGCTCGACGAACTGCTTCAGCGCAGCCGCAACGCCGGCGTGAACCTTCTCGATGGTCATACCTGGTGGCAAGGCAGGGTCGGAGAAATCTACAGTCTCCGGATCGTAGCCGACCAGCAGAATTCGCATCATGAGCCCTCCCTCCTTTTGCAGCAGCTGTCTCACTCTGGCGCGGTCGCCTAACAGCGGGGATGATCGGGCCGCGCACGTAACTCTCAGAACCATGCGAAACTCGATTGCGCGGCTCCGGTCCATCCCGTCTTAGACGCGATTAGATCAGCCTTTGAGTTTTTATTGTTACAGAGAGTGTCTCGTTGTTGCGCCTCACGCTTAGCTTATACTCACGCCCTTGCTGCTTCAACATTTGATAGATCTCGTCCAACGAAAATCTTGATGCCGGCGCGCCGTCAATGGCGGCGAGCACATCGCCTTCTCTCAACCCGGCGTGTGCGGCCGGCGAGTTTTCAAGAACTTGGTATACTTTGAAAGTTCTGAAATTGCCGCCCCCGGCACGTAGCCTGATGCCGCTCATGTCGTACTCGACAGGCTCGGCATAATGAGCATTCGGCTCCAGGATCAGCCGGCGTCTTGGGTAATCAAATATCACTTTGAATCTCCGCAGTATTTCACCACCTATCACGCCATCGAAGTCCGCGCTTGCCAGTGCTCCGCCTCTGTCTTGAGACGCGTAGATTACAGGCTCGCGGATCACTAGTTTCCCGAGCGCAAAGGATGTCGCGCGGCTGACGAGTAACCTTAATTCGCCGCCGAGACCTGAGAGCGAGCGGTCTAAAATCGCCCGTTGAGTTGGGGCGAGTATACCACTCGACCTTGCGAAGGGGGCATTCAATATCGCCGTCACAAATCCGCCTCCCGTATCAACGAGGAACTGCCCCTCAAGCGGTGAGCGTCCGGGCAGCTCAATCTTTGCGCGGACTAAGAAATAGTCACCGCGGAGCGCAAGGGGGATGCTCTCTCCGGCTCCTGAGTAGGTGTAAGTCTGGGGGTCAAACAAGCTGATCTTATTGCCGAGGTAATCGATTTCGACCACGTACCGGCTAAACAGATCACGCCCCACTAGCCCCTCCAGAGATCTGCCGGCAATAGCTTCTAACGAGCCGAGGTCAAATACCGCGGCGGTCTGATTAGTGAACTCCACACCGTCGAATTTGACGAAAACTCCTCTCGTCATCGCAACCTCAAAAGTGCCCGCCCCTGCCCCTCCGTCCAGCGTGAGGTTATCCTGGAGCTTAAGCCCTAGAGCCCTCGCATGCCTGGTGTCAATGACAAAGGGGAAACTCGCACCGCTATCCAAAGCAAACCACATCGGTTGCGAGTTATTGACCCGCGCTCTAAGAAAAATGAGGCCGTAACCTGTGACATCGGCGGGGATCGTTACTATGCTTTTGGCGGCAGACGGAACTTGGTGTGACGGTGTGAATACGCAGCTGCCGAGCGCTAGCACGACAAGGACACTCCACAGAAGTAGGCGAGTAGCTGTCTTCAATCACACCTCTCGATTTCCGTCAGAAGAGCAAGCCTCTAACGCTGCGCTTGAGCCGCTCACCCACGCAACTACGAATAAAGGCCGCTCGCTGGCGAGTCCGCTCCCAGCGCTAGTGGTTGGATGACGCATTCGCAGAGCCGCCAACTCGAATTCATTTCGGGTTATGCTAACGTACAGGGTCTTATCCACAATGCCCCGCGAGAACTGATTGGGAATAGCACTGGGGGGCATTGTGGCCTAGTTCTTCTTGGCGGCCGGTTGGCGAAATGCCCGCTCCATCATGTCGTTCGGATCGGTGGATACCGGTCCATCGCGCCATAACCAGCGCATCATCTCCGGCATGATCGCCCCGCCGAATTTTTGCCCGTGCAGATTCATCCCCCACGAGTAGTTCACATCATATCCCTTCTGCGTCAGTGCCTTCATAAGCCGCACATTCTGATAGAACCAGTCGCGCTTTTCGTCGTAAGCGCCATCGCGGATGCCGCGATTGTCGTTCCGCCCGTCGCACAGAAACACTCGGATCGGTTTCTTCTCGCTCGCCAACACGCGTTCGGGATATACGTGCCCGCCCCGCAGATTCACGAAACTGCCAACATTGCTCAGCACCTTTCGGAAATGGTTTGGACGCTCCCAAGCCACCGTGAACGCCGCGATCGCTCCGGAACTCGAGCCGGCGATCCCGTGCATCTCAGGGTCTCTTGAAATGTTGTACTCCTTATATAGCACCGGCATTAGTTCTTCAGTGATCACTCGCGCGTACTTGTCGTCTAAGGTGTTGTATTCGGCGGGGCGGTTCGTCGTGCTATCACCCCAGTTCTGCGGCGTGGGCTCGGGCTGTGCCGGTGTGCGCCCCGGATTGATGAACACGCCAATCATCACAGGAATCTCGCGCCGGTAGATCAGATTGTCCATCACGTTCTGCGCTCGAACATCTCCGTTTTCATCTTTGAATGCCTGACCGTCCTGATAGACCATCAGAGCTCCCGGAATGGCCGGGTCATACTGCGCTGGGACGTAAACCCAATAGGTGTGCTGAGTCCCGGGATAGACATTGCTGGGAAGCATATAGGGCCCGCGGATCTCGCCCTTCGGAACGCCATCCTGCGGGAGCGAGTCGGGTCCCAGCCGGTATTGCGAATTGGGGTTCGGACCCGGCGGCATCGGCTGCTGGCCACTTCTACCGGGTTGCTGCCCTGAGCCCGATTGTCCTGAAGCCGTTTGTTGCGCCGTCACGTGCGTGAGAGACATCGCCGCCACGACCGCAAACCCTAGACAGATCGCATAGGTTGCCGCTCTTGTCATTGGAGCCCTCATTATTATGAACAGCACCTTTGGTAAGTCGTGTTTCTGCTGAGCAAATTCTGATTTCCTCGTGCTTAAAACGAGTCCACTACCCGTTTCTTTAGGATGCCGCTCAGGATGCATGCAATCGACGAAACGAGTCGAGGCAACGCTTTACGGTTTCATACGGTGGGAAAGCGCTTCCTTCCTGCTCGACCAGGTAGTATTGAATGCCCCCAGTCTTTTCGGCGGCTTGAAAGATCTTCTTCCATGGGACTGCGCCCTCGCCGAACAGAACCGAATAACCCTTGGCCGGCTCAGGAGACCAGTCCTTGCAGTGCATCGAGGTAATGCGACCAGGGTTGGCTTTGATCCATGCGACAGGGTCGGCCCCTGCGTGCACGCATGTGCCGACATCGAGTTGTAGCACGATGTCCTTGCTGGTGTTTGCCGCAAGGACCTCGACCGGGCGCCGGCCGTCTACCGGGGTGAATTCCGTCTGATGGTTATGGAAGCCTGCGCGAAGACCGAGTGGTTTAATTTTTTCGGCGGCGTGGTTCAAAGTATCTGCGACCGCTTTCCAGCCATCAATGCCTTCGACTCTTCCGGCGCTGGCCATAACAATGAACTTGCTACCGATGATCTGATTAAGTTCAATGGCGTGTCCGATTTTGTCCGGCGCGAATGACGAAGCGCTGTTGTGGGTCGAGAAACAGCGAAGGTGCAGATCATCGAGCAGCGCCTTCACCTCTTTGGCGTAATCAGGCGTCCAGTCAAAGTAAGGAGCGTAGAATTCAACGCCTTCGTAGCCCATTTTGGCAACCTCGCGAAGTGTGCCGGGCAGATCCTGTTTTAGCTGGTCTCGTACCGAGTAAAGCTCCAGCCCGACCGGCACGCGTTTGGCTTTCATAGCGGTCGACGCCACCGGAGCAGCGGCTGCAAGCGCGAGAAACGACCGTCGTGAGATTCCATCTTTGTAGGTCATAGTCATCACTTGATACTAGTAGAAGTCCGTAACCCGCTGCTATCAAAACGAAGAATAATCCCTCTCAATCAGCAGGTCTCTAAGCCCCGCACCACCCGGTGAATCGCACTGTCTGGCTGCGGTTGCCCTTGCTCACCGTAACAGTTCCGGAGTAATTATCACCCGAACCGACCTCCCTCCCTCTGAACCTGATGACTCTGACTTTGATCCCGTGGGCGGCATAATCCAAGAGCTCTCGTAGACCCACTCTCACCGGACCCTTCCGGTGCCTTGTAGCCCCGGCAGACTTTAATTGCACATCTTTGCCGTCGATATTCATCAATGCTTCACCCCCACCACCGAGGTCTTCGTCGAAGAAGATCACCCGGGTGCTGTCGCCCTTGATGGAGTAGGTGCAGCCGTACCTCTCCGCGTACTGCTCCTTCCGGAGGTAGCCGATCAGGCCTTTCGTGGCGGCCGGGGCGGCGCCGTGGCGCCTCGACTGTGCAAGGCCACCTGCCGCCAATACGGGCACGGCTACAAGGAACAGGATAGACAGCCGGAACATTTAGTCATTTTCCTCCAAGAGTGTGGCTTCAGACATTGACCCTATATATGACAAGACTTTCCTGCTGCACAAGACGAAGCGCCCAACGTCAGGCGTCAGCGGGCGCGCGACGTAGCATTCGGATCACGGCGAACACCGACTCGCGCGCCCCGCTGCACGCTCGAGTTAGCCGCTGCCGCAACGCTATCGTATCAGTGAGCAGATGCCAGCTTTTGAAACCGCTCGATAGCATCGTAGACGCCAAATCCAATGCCATTCACGAGCTGATCCAGCGTCCGCATGTTATGCGTTAAGAAGATCATTACCGAGGTATCGTTGGGATCTGCCCGCCACCAACCCCCGTAGGCACCCGGCCAGCCCACTGATCCTACGCCGCCGCCGCACGGAGTAGACGAAGCCTTTTCGGGTTCGAGCACCACTGCGACACCCATCCCGAATCCGTGACCCTCTGCGAAAATTGGCCATCCGAACATCTCCGCCTTGGCTCGTTGACTGTCGCTCAAACGATTAGATGTCATCAGCTCGAGCGTCTCTGGCATCAATATCCGCACGCCATCCACAGCACCGCGGCCAACAAACATCCGTGCGAAGCAAAGGTAGTCGTCAAGTGTCGACCAAAGGCCCTGGCCCCCGGAGACATAGGCCATGTCATCAGGACGCTCCGGTACTGCGACTCTTCCCGGAACGGCAGGAAGCGCCGTTAACCGACCTTCGTCGCCGAAGCCGTATGTCCCAGCACGCCGGTGTCGCTTCGAGCGAGGTACTGTAAAGCCGGTGTCCTTCATGCCCAATGGACCAAACATTCGACGCTGGAGTACATCACCGAGCGGTGCATCTTCGATGCGTGCGATGAGCAGCCCGAGCAGATCGGTCGAACGGCCATAGTGGAAAGCAGCTCCGGGCTGGTCGATCAGCGGCAGAGTGGCAAGCCCTGCGATCCAATCATCGGGTGTCACCTCGCTGTCGATATCGCCGCCCAACACGTCCGAATAGGCTCTGGCGATTGGACCGGTATGAAAGTCTCCGTAGGTAAGACCTGACCGATGAGTCAGTAGATCCTCGAACGTGATCGGCCGTTCGGCTGGGTTAGTCTCGTCAAGCGGTCCGCTGGGCGAGCGCAGGACGCGCATCTCCGCGAACTCTGGCGCCCACTGAGCAATCGGATCTTCCAACGCAAACTTACCCTCCTCGACCAGGATGAGCGCCACCGTGGAGGTGATCGGTTTCGTCATGGACGCGATACGAAACAGGGTATCGCGTTCGATCCGGAGCCCGGCTTCGACGTCACGCCAGCCGACTGCAGCATTCTGAACTACGTCACCGTCGCGCCAGACCAGCGCTGTCGCTCCGGCGAGTGCGCCTGCGTCAACGATTGCCCCGATGGCGCTGGCGACGAGGTCTCCCACATCCGCTTGAAGTTTCGATGTCATTTCGGTGTCGGCTAACGCTTGGGCGTAACCTGCGGGCGCCGAAGCCGACCGTTAGGTTCACGCCCCTGTTAGCTCGGCGGCCCCGCCTACGCTCGCATCGGGCTCTGGAGCCGCAGCGCCATCCCCGACCGTACCGAAACCGGAGGCTTGGGTCTCCTCCGGCTGAGTAAGGGTCTGGCCGATGGCGTCCATGACTACGCTGATTCGCTCTCGCACCTTCCTCGTCGACGATGCCCAGTAGCCGCGCGCGACCGCGAGGGCGCCGCCCATTCCGGCGATCATTGCTCCGACGCCGAGCGCGGGAGCCATCTCGGAGAGTCCTATGCCAGCGAGGAATGCGAGAAATATCCCCATCCCGGAAAACATCGCGACCGGAACGAGCGTGCCCCGACGGTCGAGGACGACGGACACCGATGTGACCTCCTCCTCGGCGCGCGCCGTGACGCTGAGTGCTTCCATCTCACCGCCGTCATGCCAGGTCATGCCTATCGAGCTGGAATGTCCGGCATTCCCGCTACCGAACTCGCCCGCGCTAATACGAACGGCAGACAGAAGCCGAGCGGCCCTGTTCTCGTCGAGCTTGATGGGAAAGCGAGCGTTGTGGTCGTGTCGCAACGGTCCACCGATCAGCCGCTCGAGTGGGGATGCCGTGGCCGTGGCGGCCAGCAGCCGCGCCGCCCGCTCAACGAGGGCGGGGTCGAGACCGACCTGGGCCGCAGCCGCCTTCATCTCGGTCAACGTCAACCCGGCTGACGAGGGGGTATGCGGTTCCGCTCGGCTTGCCAGTTCCGTCGCCTTGCGCAGAATGAGGGCGAACTCTTCCTCGCTGTAGACCCGTTGATCATCCGACACTACAGACCT
>DASRIZ010000426.1:0-14129 GCA_035649735.1 Blastocatellia bacterium
AATGCTCCGCCCTGATATGGACTGCGCCGCCTTTCGGCATTTAGCGTCTCTCGCAGGGGCGGCGGCACTTTCGTTGTGGGTGCGAGAACATCAAAGACACCCGAATGCACCGCTAGTTTTGGATTTGCCGGCTGCTGCCGTTACAATCCAGGAACGCCGCCGGCAGTGTTTAAGAACAGCGGTGATTCCTGGCCTCAGGAGAATCAATTGAGCTCTGAAGTCGTGATTTCTTTACTCACTTTTGGCGGAACTCTGCTGCTTGTTCTCACCGGGCTTTTGAATTTCTCGGTGTTCGTCCGACAACTTCGAGCGGCGAGGGACCAGCTCGAGACGGCGAGGAATCAATTGGAGAGCGCCCGCCAACAACCCGAGATTCAATTGGTTCAAAGGGCGATGGATCAAACTTCCGACCATCTTCGACTCCTCTTAGAGAGACCATACCTTCGCCCCTACTTCTACGAGAACAAACCGTGGTCTCCGGGAGACACCGCAAGCGCCGACGAAATCAAAGCTATGGCGGAGATACTCCTCAACAATTTCGCTTCGGCGATCATTCATTCCGCGGCGTTCCCGCAATACCCGGTACGCAGCGTCGAACAGACGATTCGGTTCCACTTGCGCAACAGTCCGGCATTGCGCGATTTCCTGATAGAGGGGTTTGAGCGGTTTCCGCTAGCGGGACTTGCATTGCTCCGTCTTAAGAATGAGACCAAAGAAGAAACAGAGCGGGATTTGCAGGTGCTGGTCTCAAAATCAACTGATGACGATCGAGAACGCACCCGGCGCCAAAGGCTGCTGCAACACCTGCAGTCTACGGACAAAGCGGGTCCGCTCGAGCTGGCAAAGTACAGTTTGGACAGAGCGCAAAGCATCGTCCGAACAGACCCTGAATAGACTTGCGCTGCGACGGCAAGCAAACGCGCCGACTAAGAAACCTTTCTGCCCTCCGGCGCCGCGTTCACCTGTCTATCAATCATTCGGTACAGCGTTTTGCGATCCACTCCCATTACCTGGGCCGCGCGAGACTTGTTTCCGCCGACCGCGCTCAGCACTCGCAGCAGATAACTTGATTCGAGCTGGTCGAGCGTTGGCATTTCGCCTTCGGGAATCACTTCGTTCATCACCGATGCCACTCTGGGCGTCGATACGAATTCCGCCGGCAGATCCTCGATCCTGATGATGCCGCTGCTCATCGCTGCCAGCCGCTGCATCAGGTGTTTTAGTTCGCGAACATTGCCAGGCCAGTTGTATCGTTCGAGCGCAAGCAAAGCATCCTTGGTGATTGACAGTCGCCGAGCCGCTGCGCCGTACTGCGCCAGAAACGTCAGCGACATCGGGCGGACATCTTCCCGGCGGTCGCGAAGCGGCGGCAACATTATCGATACGCCCTGAAGGCGGTAGACCAGATCCTGACGAAACAATCCGTGTTCGACCATCTGCTGCGGATCGCGATTTGTAGCCGATAGCACACGAACATTCACTCGCTTTTTGGTGTTCGTCCCGAGCGGGCGAAATTCACCCTCCTGCAACACTCGCAGCAGCTTCACCTGAAAGGCGGGACTTGTCTCGGTCACCTCATCGAGAAGAAGCGTTCCACCGTCAGCCTCCTCGAACAATCCTCTCCGCGCACTCTCGGCGCCGGTGAATGCTCCACGCGTATGGCCAAACAACTCGGACTCCAGCAGCGTATCGGGGAGCGCCCCGCAGTTAACGGCGACAAATGGCCTTTCGGCGCGGGTGCTCTTGCGGTGTATGAGGCGGGCAATCAGCTCCTTGCCGGTACCCGACTCACCACGGATCATGACCGGGAGATCGGTGATTGCGACCCGCGCGGCGGTTTTGACAACGTCAATCATCGCCGGGCTGTTGCCGAGTATTTCCTGCTGCTGTGTTCGCGGCGTCTCGATTTCAACGAGCTTGCTTGGATAGCGACGCTGCTCGACTGCCGAAGCGATTGCTTGAAGCACGCCGATCGAAAAGGGTTTGCAAATGTAATCATTCGCGCCGTGCTGGACCGCTTCGATAGCAGCCTCGACGGATGCCTGCCCGGTCATCAACACAATTTCAGCCTGTGACCGCAGCGTTCCGCGAAACGCTTTGAGCACCTCGAATCCGCTCAACCCGTTCATCACCACATCACAAAACACCAGATCGAATTCAAATTCGCTGCCAAGGTCCAGCGCGTCGCGGCCGTTGGCTGCGACCCAAACCTGGTAACCCTGCTCGATCATCGCATCCTTAACCAGTTCGCGAACCGCGTCTTCATCGTCGACCACAAGTATTTTCATTGCATCCTCGCTGGTGGAATCTGAACGCGAGGCTAAGCGCAAGCTCTGTGCCGTTTCTTCTGACATTAAAACTCCCACAATGATAGAGTCCTTAAACATTCCAACGCTTCGTGCTGGGGACAAATGCCACGCAGCTCCCGGTCTATGGGGCTAAAGTCAACACGCCGTGGCCGGACTTCAGCTACATTCGTCTAGTAGATTTCGCAGAGGCACTCCCGATAAGTCATCAAAAAGATAGCAGCAAGCAGATGGCGGGATCATGCTGCTGTGTCACTCAAGCCTGGGGAGCCATTCCCATTGACATTGTCCATTTTATGTAATTGTGGGATATCTATCAATAGATCATTTGGAGAATGTAGTGACATCCACCTAAAAGTTAGTATTACCTAAATCGGGACTCAATGTTTCTATTGAAAACTAATATTCCGCTGTGCTAGGTTGGCCGGGAGGTTGGCCGTCAATTTCGTTTGTTCTCGTGCCCATCAGACGGTTTTTCGTTGGGTTCTGACTGCCGAATAAAAACAATAGCTGCCAGCGCGATTCGTTTCCCGACGTTGTCTGGCAGGAACCGTATCAAAACTTGTAGTGGGAGAAGGGAGCGTGTTGCTCCCGGTAAAGCTTGAGTAAAGTAAGCGTCAAGAAAGCTCGCTCCTCACCGGGCGAGTCAGACCGCGATAACTCTCTCGCAGTGTGGCTGCGCCTTCAGAAGTCGCTCACTGAGAAGAACGGAATCGCTCTTACGACATTGAGCCGCGATGGCGCAGTAATCGGCCGCATCGAGAATGACAACAGTATTTGCCGCGCAATGCGGGTCTCCTCCGAGCACGCGCCGTTATGCGCCGCCGATTGCGGAGCCGCGTATAGCAACGCGGTTAGGGCGAATAAACAACTCGATTTTACCTGCCACGCGGGGCTCCATTGTTTCGCGATCCCTGTTTCGATCGATAAGAAGCAAGTAGTCATTCTGGGAGGCAGGTCGTTTGCCTCGACTGCCGAGTACAGCGAGTTCCTGCGCCGTTATGGTGGAATGAGCGGAGTGCAGAGCGGCGACTGTCTCAAGAACATCAAGTTCATCGACGGAAGGGAACTGAGCGAGGCCGCTGATCTGGTCGGATCGACGGCTTCCTATCATTTTCAATATGTACGAAAGGCCGAAGCGAATCCGCCCGATTCGGCAAACGGATCCAGGATTCTCCTGGACGCGCAACTCGAGATCGTTCGGCTGACAGACCAACTCGAAACGAGGAAACGATCGATCGGCCAGTTCTACGACTTTCTGCGGGGCATATCCTCTACGCTTGATTCCCAAAAGGTTTATCAGTCGCTGCTCGAAAGGTTCAGCGAGATGATGAAGGCAGAGCGAAGCTCGCTGATGATCCTCGACCAGGATTCCAACGAACTCGCCCTTGAAGCGGCTCTGGGAGCCGATTCCGATGCCGCCAGCGCGGTTCGTTTGAAGCTTGGCGATGCAATCGCCGGATCCGTGCTGGCCAGCGGCACCCCGCTCGTCGTTCGCGACGCAGACACCGATTTGCGAATCCCTCGCGACAGACCCGGTCGATACAAGTCGAAATCATTTATCAGCTACCCGATTACTCTAGGGTCGCGCAAAGTTGGTGTTATCAACCTCACCGACCGCGCCGACGGTGCTCCCTACGAAAACGACGACCTGATGATTCTGGAAATGATGGCGCCTCAGCTCGCGCTGATAATAGATCGCACAGAATGGGCGAAAAGAGCTGAGACATTTCAACAGATGTCGTTGACCGATCCGCTAACCGGATTGCCCAACCGTCGGTACCTTCAAGACCGGCTGTTTGAGGAAGTCGAGCGGTCCAAACGCTACAACACTCCGATGTCGTTTATGATCATCGACGTCGACAGGTTCAAAAGCTATAACGACATTTACGGTCACACCAATGCGGATCGGGTGCTGGCTAAGACTGCGCAGATTTTGCGCGGTTCGTTGCGCGCGATCGATATGTCCGCAAGGTTCGCAGGTGATGAGTTCTGCATAGTGCTGCCGGAGACCGAGCTTGGGGACGCTGCACGGATAGCCGAGCGTTTGCGCCAGGCGATATTCGAAACCGAATACCGAACCGAGCAAGGAGACTTGATGGGGAACGTAACTATCAGCACTGGGATCTCCTCATTTAGCGGATCGCGCCAAACCCCACTCGCGATTATGGAAACCGCCGATCGGGCGCTATATCAAGCAAAGACGCTCGGCCGGAACTGCGTTGCCATCTACGAAGACGTCCACGTCGCGGATTGACACCAGACGCTATTAGAAAGACTCCACACAAGCCAAATGACTGATCCCAACTCACGACAGCTTTTGAGTCGTCTATCCGATGAGGATTTTGCCGGCCGAGAGATTGAGTTGAGTCGAGTGCGGACTTTGGCGCGATTCCCCCATCTGACTGCTGGACGCGATTTGCGTTCGAATGCGCTCCTGCTCGGTGCGCCCAGAGTCGGAAAGACCGAAATCCTCCGCAAGTCCTTTGATCGCTTTTTTGACGAAGGCGGAGAGGCGTGGCCTTTTTACTACTGCGTGTCACCCTCCTGTCTCGATCCGGAGAAGTTTGCGCGCGATTATTTCTCACAGCTCCTGGTGCAGTTTGTGGCGTTCCGACGCAACGACCCAAAACTTATTGCGACTGCGGATGAGCCGTTCGCAATAATCAATCGCGCCGCCCCGGCCGAGGACTATTTGTGCGTTAGGTCCCTTGTCGACTCATTCACCCGCGCCTTCGAGTCTGGAGACTCGACCTCGCTGATGCGATTTGCTCTATCGGCTCCAACCTTCGCGGCCACCCACGCAGGACTCCAGCCGCTCGTCTTGATCGACGACGCGCATCATCTGAAAGGCTCCCTGATCCAAGCCGAATTCATCAGAGCGTTCGAGTCCGGCGGGTTGGCCAAATCGAATCCGATGTATGCGCTTACCGGCTTGAGACGAGTAGTCAAGGACTTGATTCCGGCGGATCAGGAAGTCTTTGACAGGATCGAGGTCATTCAGGTCGAGAGAATGAGCAATGACTCAGTTGAGAGACTTACTCGCCGGCGAGCCGAACGTCTGGGTATCGAAACAGGCGATTCGACGGTCGAGTTACTCGTGCAGCAACTCAACTGCGACGCTTTCTACATACGGGCGATTCTCAACGCCGCGGCATCTGGTGGAACGCCGCTTAAGACCTTTATCGACTTTGAACGTCTTTATACCGGCGAGGTTCTTAACGGGCGGATTGGTCATTACCTCGATTCTATGTTGCGTGACGCAGCGCCGAGCCCTCGGGAAGGGCGCGCTCTGCTTGAAGGTCTTACTCTGGTTATCGACTCCACATCACCGGTCCCCATCGACGTAGTTACCGAACGCATTCGGGAACATACACCCAACGTCGAGTCACTGCTTCGTCGAATGCACGAGCGAGAAATGCTGGATGTAGGCTACGGCTTTGTGACAGCCTCCGGTGACCCGGTGTTTTTGGATTATGTGCGAGCGAAGTATCGCAGGGAGATTGCCGGCTCGTTAAGGCCAATTTCAGGGAATGAGTTGATCGGCGAAAAGCTAAAAGACTCCTATCGGCTAATGATGTCGCGCTACAATCGCGGGATTGAAGCCCAACTCGTCGAGATCATCTCCCGCTTCGATTTTCAGAGCGTTCCCGCCGGCTTGTTCGACCACGTTGCATATGACCAGCGATACCGCGGGATGAGCCGCGTGCAGGTCCGCCGAGCGCTTGATGACCAGCAGGAGCGCTTGCGGTTGCCTCAGATAGTGCTGGTAAACGATTTGGGCGCCGATGAGCAGCCCGGCGTGAACTGGCGGCTGTACTCCGCGACCGGGTTCGAGGGTGGAATCTATACGGAAGCGAACGAGGTTCTGTGGCTTGTCGCCTTAATAAACTCGAAGGAACCGCTTGATTTGGAGACGCTCGGACGGATCGACCAGCGTCTCGAGGCTGCATTGCGCGGACAAAAGGCGAAATCCGGAAGACTGTCGCACTCGGTTCGCTGGTATATCAGTAAGGAAGGATTCTCGGCGGTCGCGTCGGAGCGGCTGGGTAGCGTATATGCGTACCGTTCAACCTATGTGCATCTCGATCTGATTCAGGACTATCTGACGCGGCTGGCATTGGGTAGTGAGGCCCGCCCAGTCAGCGAGTTTGAGCTCACCATACCCATTGAGGACGAGGCCGAATTGATCGCCGCCCGTACCGCCGAGCAAATTGCTCGCGCCGCAGACTTCGACCAGGAAGCGATCAACCAGATCAAGACCGCCCTGATCGAGGCGTGTATCAACGCGGCGGAGCACAGCGACACTCCTGATAAAAAAATCCATCAGCGCTTCGCTATCGACGAAGATAAGCTTATAATCACCGTATCCAACAAGGGAAAAACGTTTGGCAGGTCGAATGGACAGACGACCCCCGCGTCTGGGCCTGAACAAACGAAAGGCGTACGCGGCCGTGGATTGCAAATCATCCGAGCGCTAATGGATGAAGTGGAATTCGAACGCACCGATGACGGCGCGCGCCTGGTAATGACCAAGTATCTGAAACGCCCCAGCAGTCAATAGCAGGAAAATCGCGGATAGCAATAAGCACTTAACCGGCAGGCTATGTTTGCCGCGTCTGGTTGCTTGTCTGCCGTCCCTGGAGGAACGCTAATGAGTGCTGCTGAGATAAGAGCAAGGCTAATCGAAGACGCGGCAGTTATCTATCCGGGTCCCTATCTGAATCAGCTCCGCGGTGAGAGCATCGAGAATCAATGTCAGGAGTTCCTGGCGACCGGCGTTCGGCATATCGTGATCAACTTCGAGGAAACTGAGTTGATAAACAGCATCGGCATTTCGATTCTGCTTGGGGTGATCGAATCGGTGAATCGTGCGGAGGGCGCGCTAATGCTCTCGAACCTCAACGCCTCTAACCGCGAGTTGTTTGAAATGCTTGGTCTGATGTCACACGTAGAGATGGCTGAGACGGAGGAGATTGCGTTGCTGCGTCTCGGCAGCGAAGGCGCTCGCGCCGCGATTTAGTCGCAACGGTGAGGCAACGACGCGATCGGTTCTTATTTTCTATTTTCTATTTTCTATTGAAGAAGCGTGCGTCGAGCACCGCGCCGTCACATAGAAAATAGAAAATAGAAAATAGTAAATAGCTCCCTCGCTTTCAAAAATCGACAACACAGGAGACAAAATGAGCCTTCCTCTGAGAAAACTGCTTCACAACATCGGCGCGCTCACCGACCTTGCCGCCGAGATCAGCTCCATGCACAACTTCGAAGAGGTCACCCGCGCGTCGCTTCACACTTTGCTTGGCGCTCTTGCGATTCCTCGTGGTGCGATTGCGCGATACACGAGTAAACCTCGCCAGTTGAAGATTGTCGCAGCAAAAGGACTTGCCGGAGCGGTCGGCCAGCGGCTGGTTGTCGACCGAGACGATGCCGAACGGTTAACGACGTACACGCAACCGCTATCGATTGGCGCTGAACGCAACGGACTCGCTGGTTTTGTTGAGCGAAATGGTGAGATGCTCAAGCGCCTTCGCGCCCATGTGTCGATCCCGATGATCGCCCGCGGCGAGCTTATGGGCTTGATAGTCCTGTCCGAGAAGTTCACTCGCGAAGAGTATTCAGAGGAAGATCTCGAGATCATATCCGCGATCTCGCGAAGCATCTCGGTGGCCTTCTACAACCACCGGCTGATGGTGATGCACAAACGCAAAGCCGAAGAGAACCGGCGGCTCTATGCCGAGATGCGCCACATTTATCGCGACACGGTTCGGGCGTTCGGCGCGGCCATAGACTTGAAGGACGCGTACACCAGCGGTCATTCCGATCGCGTAGCGCGGTACTCCGAAGCGATCGCTCGCGAGATGGGTCTGACCGGTTCGGAGCTGGAACGCGTCGGAGTCGCTGCGTACCTACACGACATCGGGAAGATCACGGTCGATCGCGCCATCATCAACAATCCTCGCCCGCTTACAGACAAGGAATTTGGAGAACTCAACAAACACGTGACCACCGGCTTCGAGATACTTTCAAATATTCGACGCCCGTGGGACGAAATAGCGTATCTGACCAAGTGTCATCACGAGAAAGTCGACGGCAGCGGTTATCCGCAGGGACTGCGGGGCAACGAAATCCCCCTCGGATCAAAGATCGTGACCCTCGCCGATTCCTTCGACGCCATGATGACCGATCGGCCTTATCGTTCGCGGCTGTCTCTTGAACAGACCCTCATTGATTTGCGAAAACACACAAACGTCCAGTTCGATTGCAACGTTGTTACCGCGTTCTGTCGGCTGCTGCTCAAGGAGATCAACGGGGCGGCTCGCCAACGGGTCTTCATTCCGATGATAGGTTTAAAGTTCGATCGAGTAGCGATTACTGCAACCTTGGATTCCATGATTGCGGAGTTTGACGGCGCCTGCTCGCAATACCAGTCGGCGGCTTCGTCGTGAGGTTCAGCCTCGTGTCGGGTTTCGTAAAACAGCGGTCGCGGTCTGGTCCAATTAATAGTGTGTCTCAACTTAGCGCTGCCAGTCAGGACACCACCCGATTCTTCCAGTTCAGTTGATGCGCGGATGGCCGTGGTATAATCGCGCAAACAACCGATGGCTAGTTTCACGATACTCGAACCCATATCGACCGGAGACGTGATCGATCGCGCAGTCCGCCTTTATCGGCGAAACTTTACGCCTCTGGTGGCAATCACTGCGGTCCCGACCTTGATCGGCTACGTGGTATCGGTCATGTTCTGGTCCGGGTACACCAGCTTGCTAACATCAACCGCAAGTGCGCGAGGCGTGCCGGCCTCAGCGATTTGGATGATCGTGCTTGGAGGACTTGGGTACCCAATCTGGGCGTATGTGATGTTGTTGACGGTGTCCGGATTGTCCCGGGTGATCGGCGATCACTTGATGCTGAGTGAGCCTGTAACTTTTCGAAGATGCTTCGCGGCCGTGAGGCGGCGGCTCGGCGCAATAACATTGATGGGCTTGCTCTCAATAGCAATGCTGGTCGCGGTTTATATCGTCGTTAGTATTGTAGTCACGATTCTGATATTGCTGGTTGCGTTAGTTGTGGGCGTGATCGCTGCTGCTAAGCTGCCGCAGTGGGTCGCTACCACTGCCTTGATTGTGATGGTGATCGTGGCGGTCGCGGCAAGTCTCTTTTTTATCTCAGTGGTCGTGGCGCGAGTGGTTTTTCTTCCACAAATTGTGATGATCGAAGGCCAGTCTGCCGCGAATGCGTTGGGTCGCGCGTTCCGTCTAGGGAAAGGTAACTGGTATCGAGTCGCGGCAATCGCCCTGTTCACCTACTTTGTATCTACCTCGCTGCTTGCGGCGTTTACGGTTCCGGTTATGATCGCGTTGTATTTCGCGGGTGTGTTGACCACCGAGTTTTTTGTGGGTCCGACCTGGAGCATCCTCTACACCTCGTTCGGTCAGATATCCAGCCTGCTGAGCTTTCCTATTTGGGTAACCTCATTTACGCTGCTGTACTTTGACAGCCGAGTTCGTAAAGAAGCTTACGACCTCGATCTGATTGCGCGTGAAATAAACCCCGGTTTTATTTGGCAGCCGGCCATGCAGCCCTCGGCCTTTGGGTATCAAATCCCCGTGCAGTTCGATTCGGGCCGCGAGTATGTTCAGACGAGCCCGCTTGGTTTGGCTGGTTATCGGCCTCCGCCGAGGCCAAAGGTTGCAGACCTTCCCGAACGCGGCCTTTCTGGAGACTCGGACAGGTTGCGTGAACGATTCCAGAGTGCAGCCGAGGATCTCGGCGCGAAAGGCACAGCCGGGATGGTCCTTGACACTGATCAGACGGCCAACACAACGTGCAAAGCATGCGGGTCGTCGCTGCTTAGCGGCGCTAGTTTTTGCATGACTTGTGGGAGCGTGACGCGGTGAATACTTTTGACCGGGCCTGCGAGACTGTCAGGATACAAAACGCCCATGCAAAAAGAATGTCGAGGCTACCGGTCGCCGTGCTGATAACGCTGTTCCTGGTTGGTAGGGCGTTTGCGGCGGCGTCCCTGCTCAATTATGAACACCGCGTAGTTCGCGCGGCCGAACAGATCGAACGGATAAAGACCGACGAGGCGTACAACGAAGAGGGCATAAGCTATATCAAGCGACTTCTGCCCCGGTCAGAACAGATTGAGTTCGACGGCAGGGCGACCACCGTCGACAATACGTGGTTGTTTGTATTGCTGGATTCTTATTCCGCCCAGAACGATCCGCAGCAACGTACCGCTTTACTAAACGAAGCTGTCGGCCGGCTTCGCGCTCTCGATGTACACTTACGCAGCGCCGAGGCAGAGTCGAGTCAAAACGACGACCCGCGCGAAAAGCTTCGCGAAATTCTGAGCCGTCCGGCGTTTCAACCTGAACCTGAAACCGTTATTGGCGCCTTGATAAAGAAAGTGCTTCGAAAGGTCCGCGGTTTTATGAGCGAGATCTATTTCACGCTGATGAAATTGCTTGAGCGGCTTTTAGGCACAGGTGCGGGTGCTGGTTGGATATCCAAACTTGTGCTGGTTCTGGTTCTAGCAGCTTCGGTCATAGTTGCTCTGCTATTTGCTCGAAAGCTGCGTCGCCCGCAGGCCAAACGCAAGAAGACCCGGCTGGTTCTTGGTGAAGAGATCGCCGCTGACGGAACATCACGCGAGCTTGCCGAAGCTGGTCTCGCGGCCGCGCGGGCGGGCGACTTTCGGACGGCGGTTCGCAAGCTTTACGTTTCGTTGCTATATGAATTGAGCGAGCGAAACTTGATCGAGTTGGAAGACTGCGCGACGAATCACGAGTACTTACGCAAGGCTTCGCGCCTCAGCGGCCTGGCGGGTCCGATGCGTTATCTGACGGATCGATTTGATTATGTGTGGTATGGAATGTTCCCTTCATCTGAGGGCGACTTTGCCGCCTACCTTGCTCGGTACGAGGAAGCGATGGAGCGGGCGCGGATGTTGGGCGATGAAGCTGCAAGCGTTTCGTGAAGACGCTTGTTGTCGATCAACAGCCGGTGTTAGACTGCTCATGTTTGGGGGTGCCAGGTTTCGACGGGGGTACTCCAAGGTGAAAGATGCATACCGCGGCCCATGCCCCGCGTTATCAAGCTTGGAAAAACACAATCGCGAATAGCGAACTAGCACTGGCTGCCTAATCTCAGCCACGTTTCCCCCGGCATCGCCTGTGTGCCGGGAAGAAGCGTAACTTAAGCAGGCTGCCCCGAAGGACCCGTGCTCAGGGGGCCGGAGGGTAAGACCAATCTGGGCTAGCCGGCCGTGATGCTTCGTTGCTTCCGCTGTCACGGCCCGGTGAATCAACAGGAAGCAACTAAGTATGTAGGTTCTTTCGCTAAGGGCTTCCGGACGAGAGTTCGATTCTCTCCACCTCCATTGAAGATTGTGCGTGAAATGGGTTAGATACGTGTTCGGGCGGACGTTCCCCCTTAATCCAAGGGCGAGGCGTCCGCCCGTCGTTTGTACAGAGATTAACAATGAATGACGGGCTCGACGAAGCGTCTAGACTCTCGCGTCTTTTGCGAGACATCGAGGAACTTGAAAAGACGCGAACAGCGCTATTGCAGCGGGTGGAACGGTCGCGCACAACCCTCTTCAAAGCAGGAAATCGAACGTCTGCAATTCGCGCCTCCGTCGATTTGTTGTGCGATCATATATCAGACGTCGTGAACGCAGCGGCCGAAATCTCGATGCTCGAGAATGAGATACAGGAGACAGACCGGAACCTCGATGAAGTCCGAAGGGAAGCGTTGGGGCTGGGATTTGAAACGGACAGCTTGCAGGAAACGATCGATGAAGCCGATGAGGAGCTTGAACGGCTGTCCTCGATTCTGGTTGAGCGCAGAGGCAAGCACTCCAAAGGACATTGATTATTTGCCGGATTTCCGATTGTCGATTGTCGATTGCCGATTTGGTTCCAAGGTCCAGAGTACTTCATTCTCTTAGGATGGAAAGTTTTGACATGGTCGATCGACAATTGGAAGTCGGCAATCGGCAATCGGATAGTGCCCCGATCGGCATATTCGATTCAGGTGTTGGAGGGTTGACGGTATTTCGCGCGATCGAACGGCGCCTCCCAAACGAGAGCTTGATTTACCTCGGAGACACCGCCCGGATTCCGTATGGAGTGCGCTCGGCAGCTACTATTGAACGATACTCGCTCGAGTGCGCCACGTTCGTTCAGTCCAAAGGCGTAAAAGCGATAGTGATCGCGTGTAACACCGCGTCGGCGCTGGCGGCGAGTTATCTGCGTGACAAGTGCTCAGTACCCGTGCTTGGGGTGATTCGACCGGGGTCGCGAAGGGCAGTGGAACAGACCCGCACCGGACACATTGGTGTCATCGCCACCGAAGCGACGGTTGCTAGCGGTGCGTATGAAAAAGCGATGCTCGCAATTCGGAGCGGCATCGAGGTAACCTCTCGGGCGTGCCCGCTTTTTGTGCCGCTTGCGGAAGAAGGCTGGTTGAATCATCCGGTCACCTATCAGGTTGCCGAAGAGTATCTAGCGGAACTGCGTTCGAGCCGCGTCGATACCCTGGTTCTCGGCTGCACCCACTATCCGATACTTCGGCCGGTGATCGAGCGAACGCTGGGTGATCAAGTAAAATATGTTGACTCGGGGGAAGCAGTCGCGGAAAGACTGGCCGAAATGCTTGCAGATGATCGCCTGGCTTGTGAGCCGGGACAGCCGCGAGCCGAAGAGTTCTACGTCACCGATTCTCCGGAGAGGTTTCGCCGCGTTGCAGAGCGATTCTTAGGCCGGCTGCTGGAGTCCGTCGAGACTGTCAAATTGGGTACCGCTTAAATGAGCTATAAGAGATCGGGTGGCCGCGTCCACGATCAGATGAGGGAAGTGAGAATCACGCCGGGCTTCACTCGGTATGCCGAAGGCTCGGTACTGATCGAGATGGGCGCTACACGGGTGATTTGCACGGCTTCGATCGATGACCGAGTCCCTCTATTCAAACGGGGAAGAGGTGAGGGGTGGGTCACGGCGGAGTATTCGATGTTGCCGCGAGCTACAGAAACGCGCACACAGCGCGAGGCCGGAAGGGCTCAGCTGTCCGGGCGAACCCAGGAAATCCAGCGGCTTATCGGGCGTTCGCTGCGGGCGGTGGTGCAGACCAATCGATTGGGTGAGCGAACCATCTATCTCGATTGCGATGTGATCCAGGCGGACGGCGGAACCCGGACGGCGTCAATAACCGGCGCATTCGTAGCGTTGGTGTTGGCGCTCCGCAAGCTATATAACGACGGAAAGCTGGCCGCCCCGCTGCCGGTTACCGATTACGTCGCGGCGGTTTCAGTCGGAGTGATCGGAGGGGAAGCGCTGCTGGACCTCGACTACAGCGAGGACTCGCGCGCCGAGGTCGATATGAACATAGTGCGCACTGGGTCCGGTCATTACATAGAGATTCAGGGGACGGCGGAAACCCGGCCTTTCACCCATGAACAAATGAATCAGATGACTGACTTGGCCAGCCGGGGGATCGAACGACTCATCGAGGAACAGCGCAAGGTGCTTGGGGAACTGCGGTAAGCTTTTCGGGTTCAGAGTTCAGGGTTTCTGGTTTGTGGTTTCTGGTTTGTGGTTTGTGGTTTCTGGTTTCTGGTTTGTGGTTTCTGGTTTGTGGTTGCTAGTTTCTAGAGTTGGAAATCCAAAACTGCGAAACCACAAACCAGAAACCACAAACCACAAACCAGAAACCACAAACCAGAAACCACAAACCAGAAACCAGAAACCACAAACCAGAAACCCTGAACTCTGAACCCGAAAAGCTTACCGCAGTTCCCCAAGCACCTTGCGCTGT
>DASRIZ010000427.1:0-5923 GCA_035649735.1 Blastocatellia bacterium
ACCCAAGGCTCGCAGAGCCTCGCCCTGGGCTTAACTCTGATCGCTGCTCCGCAGCTTTGTTTCGTGATCACGTCTCGGGAGTGAGATTGATCGAAAAAGGACTGTCGGCACTGGTAACTCTCAGGCATCCAAAGGACTCCTGACCCCTCGTCCGCCTTTGTTGAGCACATGCGTATAGATCATGGTAGTCCGCACATCCTTGTGGCCCAACAACTCCTGCACCGTCCGAATGTCGTCGCCGTCCTCAGAACTAACCATCAGCGTTGGCACATCGTGCTAACACTTGCAGCTAATTACGCGTCAATAGATGTTAGGTGAACTAATGCTTTGCGGAAGGCGCCACGCACTGAAGTTTACCGCTCGTCTGACACTCCAAAGATCATAGAAGGATGAAACAAGCGATGTCTTCCCAAATAAAGAAGCATAGTTTGTTACTGATGGTCACGAGTCTTTGGCTGTCGGAATGGTTCAACGTCGCCCGGAATTAAGCGAGCAACACTAAGAACAAACAACGATGGTTCGAACAACTCGATTAGCAGTCGCCGCATAGCAAATCGTTGCCCCGGAGCCACCGCCAGCGAGCTTCTCGTCAAACTGATCTGGTTCTATCAGGGGCGCGTGTAATCAGGCGGCGGCTCGGTCAACTCAACGTTGGATTGCTTTTTTTAAATGAAAACCACATCGTTTTTGACACCGAGCGTGGGCCTGGGATTGGTGGTGATATGGCTGGCAATTTGGCCTTTAGCGGGCCCGGTACCAGGCGCCTCAACCCACGACGAGAGAAAAGAGACCTTCGAGTATTATCAGGACGGAAAGATAGGGCACGGCCGACGCCGAGTGCTCGTGCTGGATCTTGGCGATGGCGTTAAGATGGAGTTCGTCCGGGTTCCAGCAGGCACTTTCCAAATGGGCTCGCCAGCGGGCGAGAAGGACCGTCGCGGGGACGAGGGACAGCATACTGTAGAGCTCACGCATGACTTTTATCTGGGTAAATATGAGGTGACGCGCGGCCAATTCCGCGCGTTTGTGAACGAGGCTGGCTACCGCACCGAACCGGAGACGGACGGCCAAGGCGCTTGGGGCTACGACGAGGATACGAAGAAAGTTGAAGGCCGCAAGCCAAAGTATAGCTGGAAATCCACCGGGTTTGGGCAAACGGAAGAACATCCGGTGGTAAATGTGACTTGGAATGACGCAAACGCCTTTTGCCGTTGGCTGGCTCAGCGGAGCAAGAAGGCGATCCGATTGCCAACAGAGGCAGAGTGGGAGTACGCCGCTCGTGCTGGTTCGGCAAAGCGGTTTTATAGCGGCGACTCTCCAGAGACCCTGGTCAAGGTGGGCAACATTTCCGACGGAACGGCGAAAAAAAAGTTTCCGGACTGGCAGACCATCATCGCGGAGGACGGCTATGTGTTCACGGCACCGGTCGGTCAATTCCAGCCAAACCGGCTCGGACTCTACGACATGCTGGGTAACGTCTGGGAGTGGTGTCAAGACTGGTTAGGACCCTATGGGGACCTGAGTGCTAAAGATCCCGTGAGAAATGAAGAGAATAGAGTTCGTGTTATGCGGGGCGGCGGTTGGGGAAAGCGCGTTCCGCAGATCAGCAGCTCCGCCCTTCGCTTCTCAGGCGCACCGCCGAGCCGCGACATGGATGTGGGGTTCCGCGTCGCCTTCCGGGCAGACTAACCTTCGACGGGTGTCTGACGTGAACTCAGCAACCGCCATCCAAAATCGTTGGACGCGACCGGCGGGGGCGTGTTTCGCATCATAATTTGTCCGGCGATGCTTGAATGAATTCGCGCCGCCGCGTCAAACTCTGCCGTTATGTCGCTTCACTCAGTGTGAGGGGTTAGGATGCACGCGTTCCATTGTTTGTTTTTGCTCGTTAGCGCTGTTCTCTGGCAGCAGCTGACTCAGGCACCTTTCAAGATTGCCATTACCACGGAACACTCGACGGTTGTCGCGGGCGATGACGTCACGATTGACGTTAGCCTGACGAATACATCAAATCAGATTGTTTCTGAGGGTGCGATGTACGAAAGTGGAATCGAGCTCGATTCAACTCTTCGCTTCGAGATACTTGACGAACACCGAAAGCCGGTGCCCAGGAGAACCTATCCACATGAAGAGTTACGCGGAGGCAGTGTCAGGTTTCGAGACATCAAGCCTGGAGAGACTGTTACGCAGCATCAGCGGGTGAGTGCGCTATATGACATGCGGAAACCCGGAAAGTACACAATTCAGGTGTGGCGACGAAATCCCGATTACGATATCAAGTCTAATATCGTCACCGTAAAGGTAACCACCGAATGACGAGGTTTCGGTGAAACATGCGACCTAACCCAATCGTTGGACCGGAGCGGCGGGAGCGTGTTTCGCATCAAACCTGGTGCGCCGAAGGTCGCCGCCGCATCAACCCAAACGTTAGGCTGCTTTGTGATCTGAAAGGGGTCGCCATGAGAAAGAGATTTCTAGCGCTGCTCGTCCTTTTAATCATCTCTTCATCAACGAAGGGACAAGGTGCAAGCGGGTCGGATGCTCGTCCGTTCAGTATCTCATCGCTGAATACAGCCTTTGCAATGCAGGGTGATTTCGAAGGCGAGTACCGTATCTACCCCGACCGGATCGAACTGAAGGTCACGAAGGCGAACATTAGCATAAGTGAGCACTGCCCATATAAGGGGCGGCGATTGCTGTCTGCTGTGAAGGTCGGTTTAGCGACGGGAACCGATGCCGGACGGTGGAAGATTGTTCACGGATCGCAAGAGTTCTTACTGGAACAGGTTATGAGTCCGGGGGATATGCATAGTTTGGGAGAGCTTTATTTCTCAATACCTAAAGATGCTTCAGTTGATCTGTCTAAGCACTGGCTGGTAGTTCAGATGGAAGATATCGTACTTGATGTTCCCGAAGAGAAACGACGGAAGGGTTACGCATTTGCCCACAGTGGTCGAGACATTTTCACGCAGGCCAAATAAGATGCTGAGGCGCAGCCTAACAACCTGTTGCAGGAGCGCAGGGTAGCGTGACGGCTCTCTCTCTCTTGGACATTGATCATGTGGCGACAAGGAATCATGAAGTTTGCTGCTGTCAGCGCACTTGGTCTCCTCGTTCTTATTTTCGCTATTATCTTGCTGGCCGTTCTGTCGCCAACGCTCAGGCCGACGCATACGGATTTTGTCTTTGCGATCAGTCGTCGCACTCTTAACGTTGCAGTCGTGAGCCTATCGGTCATTCTTGCGGCCTTGATATTTTTCTTTGCTCGCGCTTTGCGTCGACGCAATCTAACGTAACCGCCGTCGAACTCAAATCGCGGGACGCGATCGGCGGAGCGTGTTTGGGCATGAAGCTTTTGTAAAATTAAAGTTGGCGCTACGGCGCGGCCGCGTCAACTCAGAGTTGGGCGCTTCACGAGTTCTGCGCCGTCAAGGAGATGACATTATGAACTACTCACGAATGGTCCTATTCGTCATGCTTTTCTTGTTGTCTTCCGTCGCAACATTCGCTCAAACGGAGAAAAGCGAATGGAAACGACCCAAGCACAGTGGAAAGATAACCAGCGACTATGACCGAACCAACGATCAGTCGAAATTGTCGCTTCGGTTAATGCCTGTTACTTGCGTAAGAGACGGTTGCATATTCATTAGTTTAGACTCGTCTTTCTCTGGCGCTAAACTCAAGACGCCCATAGATCGCGTCCTCTTTGGACTTTCCATCGTAACGAAAACGCTTGAACCTTTTACTGAACCGAAACTCATATTCCGCCTTGATGGTGAACTCATGGATGTTGGAGAAATGACCTTCGCCGGGAAGGTGCCTGCAAATGGCCTTACTGGTCTACCTTATGGCATTCCCCTGACGGGAGATGAACTTTCGAAAATATCGAATGCCCACAAAGTAGAAGTACAAATTGGAAACTTCCAATTCGCTTTGAATGAAAACACAATTAATGCAATCAAAGACTACAATCATCTTGCTCGCACTGTTCAATGATTCATGACGCGCCCAAATCGTTGGACGCGAGCGGCGGGAGCGTGTTTCGCATGAAGCTTTTGTAGACTAAAGTTGGCGCTACCGCGCGGCCGCGTCAACTCTGGTGCTGGGCGCTGAGTGGTCCGGCGAGAGTATGCGGAAACCGTACAAGCTAGCGACAATTTCTCTACTCGTTTAAGAGGATAAGTCATGAAGATGCGCAAGGGCATCGCAAGAGTGGCACTGTCCGTGTCGATGGTGATTGGGATCTCGGGGGCAGCGCTGCTCGCGGCGTGGGCGCCGACTCAGAAACGCGGCGAGAAACAATCGGGATTGCGCTCGACGATCGCGTTTGTGAGTACGCGCCACGACCCCGCCGCCGATCCCGCCATTGATCCACAGCGCGCCTGGCTCGCCGCCGAGATCTACCTGATGGACGTTGACGGCACAAACCCACGGCGCATCACGGAGAACACCTATTCTGATGGCTTCCCAGCTTTGTCCCCGGACGGGAGAAGTATCGTGTTCGACAGCAACCGGCTGCGGGCCGAGGGAGAGCCCTTAAACATCTCAGACTTATTCGTGATGAATGCCGACGGTACCGGACAGACGTCGCTCGTGCGTGGCAGCTCGGCCACCTGGTCACCGGACGGCCAGAGGATCGCCTTCCATGCTTCTGCGTCGGGCGCGGGGCAGCCGATCAATTTCCTGCCGGGAGCGGCGACCACGGATAGCGATATCTTCGTCATGAACGTTGTCGACTTCTCCAGGAACCGCGTGCGACCAAAGAACCTCACGAACAACCCGGCGGCGATCGACGACGACCCGGACTGGTCTCCCCATGGACAACAGATCCTTTTCACGAGCCACGCCGTCACCGACAATGCTGACAACCACGTCACCGCTGAGATTTACATGATTGACGCGGACGGGAAGCGTAAGCCGACGCGCCTGACCAGCAACACCGAAGAGGAGCGAGCCCCATCCTGGTCACCAGACGGTAAGCGCATCGTCTTCTGTTGCAGAAGAGGTGGCCCCGATTTGGAGATCTGCATCATGAACGCAGATGGTACCGGACAGGTGCAGCTCACCGAAAACACTATCGGCGACTTGACGCCCTCGTGGTCACCCGATGGCAGGCAGATTGTCTTCCACAGGCGGGTGGGACAACGTGGTCAATTCCAACTGTTTTTGATCAATGCGGACGGCACTGGCGAGAAACAGCTTACTTTTCCTCCGGGTCTCAACGCGTTTCCGAATTGGGGCGAGGTCCGTGGCCGAGGCCCGGCCAGGTAGAACGCTGTTCCGCGTCGACGCGCTTAAAAAATTGGACCGGAGCGGCAGCGTGTGTCGTAAGAAGCTTTTGTAAATCAAAGTTGGCGCCAGCGCGAGGCCGCGTCAACTCCGCCGTTGGACGTGCTTTCTAAACCGCTGGCTCAGCGATAAACGAACGTGACCCAATTTCCTCTAAACCATTACTTGAATTTCGAGATGGTACGAAATGGCGGCAACCGTCCATCCACGAACCGACTTCGAAAGATTGATCTTGCCTCTTACAAAAGGAGATACCATGAAGTTTTTGATGCTTGTGTTCCTGTTGCTCGCGATGGCCTCGGTCAGCCACTATTCTGACGCTGTACGGGCAGAAAGCCTGTCAGAAGATAACTCTGTAGAAAAGGTCACGATCTATTACGGGCGAGTCTCGTGCCCGAAGAACTGCCCTGCGTACGAGATGACGATTCGACCTGACCGCTCGGTCGAATATGAAGGTAAGGAGCATACTCGCGTCCTCGGCAAGCGCACTTACACGATCAGCGCCGAGGCCTACAAGGCGGTTGTCGATGCGGTTAAGCGGGCGAAGGTGGAGCAACTAAAGGATGAATACGAGAGCGTGCCGGGGAGGGATGAGGGGACAGTGATACTGCATGTGTCGTGGGCGGGAAAGACG
>DASRIZ010000428.1:0-3271 GCA_035649735.1 Blastocatellia bacterium
CGCAAGTCAAAGACGCTGTTTTGAGAACCCTCAGAGATACACAGTCAGCAGTGTTCGCTGACATGACGCGCGCTGATCGTCTCAACGCGCGAGGAGAACCCATGGACACGGTTTGCGGGACCGTGAACGCCAAGAACTCCGACGGTAATTACAACGGACCAAAGAAGTTCGTATTTTTCATCGGGGACAATCAAGTATACGTTTCCGGCGAAGGCCAAGATCCAGAACTGGACACCATCCTCGTCAACAGTTTCTGCAAATGAAATACCACTAAATCCAATGGCATTGCTCGTTAGCCCACATCGCGGACATGGCTTAGACAGCGGGGGAAAACGAAAAAATTCATCCGCGCCCATCGGGTCTCTTTGATCCTTAATTCATTGGAGCCTTGCCCCCTCAATGACCGACTGCATCCTTGATCTATTTCAAAGATGGGGACACCTTTCCGTAGCGTCGGGCTCCGCCCTCGGATTATTTTTCATACTGGCAGCGCTGGTTGTCTTTCCCCGCACAATTCTCATAGTTGCCGCCGGCGCGTCGTTCGGCATTGGTGCGGCCCCTATTATCCTGGTGGCCGGCACCGCGGGAGGGACGCTGGCGTTCTTGCTTTCGCGATACATCGCCGCTGACTGGTTTCGTCGAAAGCTCAAACAACATCAGAGATTAGAGACGATCGCCGAAGCGGTAGACAAGGAAGGTTGGCGCATCATCGCACTCACGCGACTAGGTGCGCCAGTGCCAAGCGCGTTGCAGAACTATCTCTACGGGCTCACCAGAATCAATTTGGCTACTTTCATCCTGGCCACCCTGGTGTTCAGCAGCCCGCAAGTCTTCCTGTTCGCATTCCTCGGAGCAACAGGCCGGGCGTCACTACTCGAAGATAAGCCACTTGGGTTTACTCTTGTATCGATCTTGGTGACTGTCGTGATTATAGCTCTTATTGGATGGCGTGTGAGAAAACTGCTTGGTGCGAAGTAATATCTGCATGAGGGGGCGCTTCGTGTGCGCTTGAAGCGGCCCACCAAACTAGGCCAGACGAGAGTCGCTTAGCGTCAAATCGCGCTGTTGCTGCTCGGGCGCTCTCGCAAATTTAGCCTGCGGGAGCTTTCACACCGGCTGAAGCCGGCTATACTCGATATTGATGCAATGGCACCGAATCTTACCGATTGCCGCTTGGGCTTTCCTGACGTTCATTGCGTTCGCTACGCTTTCACCTTTCTCCCTCAGGCCGGAGCTGACCGAGACCGAACCCTTCCTTATCGTTGTCATCGAACACGTCGGCGCGTTTGGTTTGCTCGGACTCCTTTTCTTTATCAGTTACCCGGAACGGCCCCGCACCGTAGCTCTGGTGATTTTAGGCAGCGCCGTTGCGCTCGAGCTTTCCCAAGCGTTCCTTCCAGATCGCCACGCGCGGTTCGGTGATGCGTTGGAGAAGATTGTCGGTGGCGGCGCAGGAATAATGCTAGGCGTCGCTCTACTGCCTGTACTGACGAGCCCGGACGGGCCGTTTTCCAGAATTAATCAGCAGTGGTTCGGACCGAAGGCAGTCGATAGTGCGACTCGCGAGCTGTTGATCGGATCCTTTGCCATAGCGTTGTTTGCTTTGGCCCTAGTGGCCTTCCAGCATCTCGGTCGCTGAATTAAGGATTTGCGCCCATTGTTGGAGGAAATAGGGACAACGCTCTGTCAGGCCCAGGATTTGACGCACAGCCGCCTTGTCGAACGTAACGCCTTCTTCTCTTGCGGGATTGACGATTGCATTGACGGCATCCTTCTCATCCAGCGCGCCCATCTCGGGAAATTTGAACAGGCGTTCCGCATATGATTTCGAAGTGCCAGCGAGGTCAGAATCTGAGGTATCCCCAGTTCCGATCAGGATGCCCGGAAGACTGTTTTGTTTCAGTTTGTGAATTGACATGATCAAGGCGCTGAACTCCGCCTCTGAAAGATATTGGAGTTCATCGATGAGAATGGCGACAGGTCGCTTCGCAGCCTTAGCGGTTTGGTCGATTGCCAACATGAGCCGCTGGCCCACCTCCGCAATCCACGAGGTTTAGGGAACTCGGCGGGTCCGATACAAGGCCTCTGTCAACCTGCCACTTCGGCAGCTTCCATTTCAGCGAGCGCCGGCGATACGAAAGTCGCAACCTCAAAGCCACCTATGCGCTTGCGCCCCAATACACAAAGTCTAGGCTTCGGCTTTTTAAGGGTTCGGGGGAACCATGTTGCAAAGCATCGCTTGGGTGATTGAGGATCCTATTGCTATTTATGTAGCCATCGGAATTACCGTCTCGCTCTTACAGCACCACCGAGAGATGAGGCTGATCGAGAAGAGGACCGCTGATCTCGCGGCTCGAATGCAACGGCTGGAGATCCTTATGAGGACCAGCTAAGGCCCGCGCTTGAATATTGAGGGCGTCGGCCGCGCGGCGGCAGGCTTGAGCCGCTACGGCGAACGGCGGCTTATCGCCTATTGGCCGCCTTCTTAATTTTGAAATCGTCGATCCGCTTGCCCGAGCCCAACTTCGCAACAAGCCAGCGCGGCTGCTTGCCACGTCCGGCCCAGGTCTCTGAAGGCTGATCAGGATTGCGGTATTTGGGGGGTACCGGCGGGTACGGGCGACGCCCTGACACTGGGGCTTCCAGCAGCTTCAGACGCTCTTCCAGCCGCAGTTTTTCCGTTTGGATTCGTTGCTGCAACAATTCAGAGACCTCTAGGTGCAGCGACCAGAGGTCGTCGGTAGTCATTCGATCGAATTCGGTTCGTTTCATGACTGTCTCCCCATGATTTCTCATGTTGGCTCGCGTGATTTATCCGTCAATTAATTAAACCAATGTTGTTTTTCCCACAGAGTGAGGTAAAAACGGAGTGAGGGCTTTGTGAGGTAAAATCGCGGCCAAAATCGAGCAGATCCGGTTCCCGAAATGGAACCAATTACCAATAATCCACGCCCAAACTTCCGCAGTTCCACTATTTCTCCATCTTTATTTTCAGTTCGTAAGGTTGAGTTATGTCAAAGCGTAGCCGCGACATAGAATTATTTCTTAAAAAGAATAATGATTTACTTGTTCAATACGAGGAGCTTCTTTGCTTGCGAGCAGTACTCGCCAGCTTGCTCTTTCCTTTGAAAAGATCGCCGCCTCGCAGAATTACGCGCAACAATCGGTCGGCAGCACGAGCAATGCAGCAACAAAATGAGCGGCCAGCTTCCTCGCGACCCATCCTGCTACTGATGCCGGAGCGGCATCCTACATAGACCGCGCTATGCCA
>DASRIZ010000429.1:0-24638 GCA_035649735.1 Blastocatellia bacterium
GCTCGACGTGATACCCGTCGTTAAAAAACAGCAAGTTGTACAACCAGCGGTAGTGACTCACTGTTCCTTGCGCGTGTTCGTAGTGGCCCTGCAAATAACAAAGGCCGAGTCCCAGAACAAAGCCCGGTAGGTATACAGCCAACAAGAAGCCCGGCGCAAAAAACAACAGCGCGGCCCAAAGCGCAACCACGACTCCGATGTCCAGAGGCGCCGGCTTCAGATCGGTCCGTTCCCGCCGCCCTTCCATCGCGAGGTGATGCCGTAGATGACGCGCTCGCCAGAGAGATTGCGGGAAGCCAAGCAGCAATGAAAGCAAACACGAGAAGCCGGCGTTCAATGTCCTCGTCCGAAAAAACGGCCGGTGGATAAAGTGATGAGAAATCGTGTTTGCGTTCCACCAAAGGCCAACCGCCACCAGGGGAACCGAAGGACACGTGACAAGCAACGCGCCATGCGTTAACGCGAGCGCAACCGGCAGTGCATCCCATGTTGTCAGCCGTGTCCGCCCGAGCACTCGTGCGGCCATGGCAGTTACTCCTTGGGAAGCGACATCAGCTCCTTAACCGGCCCGTAGTCACTCAGGGTTTCTCGCACCTTAGTCACACCGTGGTCCAGCGGATACACATCCGGATCGGCGGGTTTGTCGGCGGACTTGCGGACACGCCCCGTCTGGTTGCGGCCCGCAAATGCTATGATCTGACCACTCCCAGCCACCGATTTGAGGTCAGCCCATTCCTTCTTGCAGACATCTTCCTTGCCTTCTTTTAGTGAGTAGTAGAGATAACCACGCTGCGCGGGCTCGTAGGTGTTGCGATTCCCTACTGTAGCCACTGCGAACGCGCCCCAAATCTGAATCCTTTCGGGCGCGGCAGCATTTGGCTCAAAAACAACCTTGTCTACTCGCGCATAGATGCCTGTCCAGTCGGACGCCTCGGTGGAATACGTCAGCAGCGATAGCGCAAAACCGCCAACAATCGTCGCAATCAAGATCGGTCTGAGTTTCATAAGCAGGTCTCCTTTGCAGTATTTGTCGGTTAGACGCAGCCCGTTCATGGTTTCTTCCATCCGAACACCAAAACCCGGGCTTTACAACTCCTCTTGAATAGGGATAAGTTCGCACCTCTGTTGAACCGCTCACTTTCTCAACGCGCGAGGTCCTCGACTATGAGACGAATCCTGGTAACAACCGCAATCCTGCTTACCGTGTTGGCAAGCGCACTGGCCCAAAAGCCAGCCAGGTCTTCGGTATACTATCCAGAGCCTGGTGACAAATGGCAACGCAAGACCCCGGCCGATGCGGGGTTTGACCCCGCGCTACTCAACCAGGCGGTCGAATATGCAAAGACTCAGGAAACAAGACAGCCGCGCGATTTCTCAACCCAGGAACAGAATTTCGGCTCATTGCTTGGTCCGTTGCCGAAGGACCGAGCGCTGACAAATGGAATCATCGTTCGCCACGGCTACATCATCGCCGAATGGGGCGATACCGCACACGTTGACCCCACGTACAGTGTGGCCAAGAGTTTTCTGTCTACCGTGCTTGGGCTGACGCTCGAGCGCGGAATGATCAAGAGCATCGATGATCCGGTGCGCAACTATATCAAAGACGGTGGCTACGACTCACCCCACAACGCGAAGATCACCTGGCGGCATCACGCGAACCAGACCAGCGAATGGGAAGGATCGATGTTTGGCAAGTCACACGACTTTATCGGCGTGGAGAACTTTGGCAGGGGACGCCGAGAGCCTCGCGAGTTGAAGCAACCCGGCGAGTTCTACGAATACAATGACGTGCGAATCAACCGGTTCTCGCTCTCGATGATGACCCTCTGGAAGCGGCCGCTGCCCGAGGTGATCAAGCAATATGTGATGGACCCGATTGGTGCTTCAACAACGTGGCAATACCACGGCTATAAGAATTCTGATGTCGTGATCGACGGCAAGAAGATGACTTCGGTGAGTGGCGGAACCAGATGGGGCGGAGGGCTTTGGATCAATACGCGAGACGAGGCTCGTTTTGGCTATCTTTTCCTGCGCCGCGGCAAATGGGGAAACAAACAGATTCTTTCCGAAAAGTGGGTTCAGATGGCGACAACCCCGGGACCGTTGGGACCGGACTACGGCTTCCTCTGGTGGCTCAACACTCAAAAGAAACAGTGGCCGTCAGCGCCGGCTTCGAGTTTTGCGGCGCTTGGCAACGGCAGCAACACGATCTGGATTGATCCGGAGCACGATCTTGTGGTGGTTTGGCGTTGGCATCAGACAAACGGTGATGAGTTTTTCAAACGTATACTCGAAGCAATTAGAAAAGACTAAACAGCCAGGGTTGGGACGGAAAGAAGCGAAAAGACGGAGAGGACGTCCGCCTTGCTTTTCAGTCTTGCAGTCCGTTGGTCCCTTCCGTCCTTCCGTCCCTTCCGTCCCTTCCGTCCCTTTCGTCGCTTTCGTCGCTTTCGTCCCTTCCGTATGGAAGTAATTCATAGCAACAAGCCCTAACCGGGCAAAAACTACACTGTAGGCCCGCCTTCCTCACAACAAGACCACGCCAATTTAGCAAACTAAGCGGCTTAACGCGATTTATCGTCTCTTGCACGATTGTTGCACAGCTTTCCCCCGGATGATCAAGATGATCAGATTACATGCCACCCAGAGTTCTCTGAACACTCTCTCTGCCATCCAAATAGGTTTTCGCAGTGCAGGGACGGCTGCTCGCACGCTCTGCCCAGCGTGCGACTCCGGCGTAATCATCGAACCGCATCCGAAAGCATTCAGTAACCGGCCGGCCTGGCTCCGCACGTCAGTGGAAGGGTTCCGGTCTTCAATTCCATCTGAAAAGGATCTCAGCCCT
This sequence comes from Blastocatellia bacterium, assembly GCA_035649735.1. Taxonomy (GTDB): domain Bacteria; phylum Acidobacteriota; class Blastocatellia; order UBA7656; family UBA7656; genus Onstottus_A. Next base: position 2,849 of record DASRIZ010000429.1, read on the forward strand.
CGAGGCTGTAGGAGAAAGCTATGAAAAAACTGTCGATGTTAGCCCTCGTAGTGTTAAGTCTGGCAATAATCGTTCCGGCTAGCGCACAACAGAACGGCTCCCGGACGACAACTGTGGCCTCCGGCGCAAAGATGAAGGCAAAAGGCATGATCATTAAACACGATCAGGGAAGCCTGATTGTGCGGGATCAAACCGGTGCCGACCTGACTGTCCGAATCGCCAGCGGCGCCAAGATCGAGGAGAAAAAGAGCAATCCTTTCCGCGGCTCCAAGAAGTTCTCTGAGTCTAATTTGGTCCGCGGGCTCTATGTCGAAGTAGAAGGCCGCGGCGACTCGTCAGGCGCTCTACTCGCAGACACGATCAAATTCGAGAATGACGACTTCAAAGTCGCTCATGCTGTCGAGTCGACGGTTGTCCCGGTTGAAAACCGGCTCGGCGAGGCCGAGGACCGAGTCACCCGCACAGAGCAGAACGCTCAACGACTCTCGGGCCAGCTTGACGAGTTAGCCCAGGTCGCCAACCTTGCGAAAGGCGGCGCCGCGGCGGCGCAGGCAACCGCCGACCAGGCCGTTGACGGCGTCAACCTCACCAATGATCGCATCTCATCCCTCGATGACTTTGAAGTGAAAACCAGTGAGACGATTAACTTCAAAGTCGGCAGCGCGGTGCTGAGCCCCGAGGCAAAGTCATTGCTTGATTCTATAGCAAGTCAGGCGAAGGCCGAGAAGGGATTCGTGATCGAAGTCCGCGGGTTTGCATCATCCGACGGAACCGAGAATTCGAATCGCGCACTCAGCCAGCGTCGGGCCGAAATGGTGATGCGCTACCTTGCGGAGAATCACGACATTCCGCTGCGCCGAATCATACTGCCGTTCGGATACGGAGAGGCGATGCCGATTGCCGACAACACGTCGCGCGACGGTCGCAAACAGAATCGGCGTGCCCAGGTTTCGATTCTGGTCAGCAAGGGTCTCACAAGCCCGGTCAACGTCAATCGCTCAGTTAGCCGAACCCAGCCGTAGGATTCACCAGGCTGCTAGCGGCGAGGCGTGATCGTAAGTTCGAAAGCAGTGCGGCGACCCGGGTACCACCACTCGGATTGCAAGCCAGCCCCCTCGAAACTTATGGTCACGCCTCGATTGGTGTGAAGGCTTGAAATTCGGGGATTGGAGTTAGATACGCGATAGGATCTTCGAACCAGGTGCTGAACCATCGGCTGCAACTCACCCGTAGTTGCATCGCATCGCATTGAAAGGAGTGAGGCCAGTGCGTCTGTCATCGCTAGCAATGTTGCTGATGCTTTTGGGAGGGTTGACTCCACCTGTGCTCGATGTGGTCTTCGCGCTCCAGTCCCCGCCCCCGCCACCTCCCCCGCCGACTCAAACAACCAAGCCCGCGCAAAATACACCCCAGGAACAAGACGAAGCCATTCGTTTGACTTCGCGCCTGGTGCTTGTCCCACTGTCGGCGTCCGACGTTGCAGGCAGACCCGTCCTGAATCTGACAACCGATGATCTCGTCGTAGAAGAACAGGGCCGGCCGCAAGCAATCAGCTCGTTGGGTGAACCGGGAAAGGTTCCAACCGAAATCGCGCTTCTCTTCGACATCTCAGCAAGCATTCACGGACAGTTCGCGTTTGAACAACAAGCCGCCGTTCGCTTTATAAAACAAGTACTAAAGCCTGCCGATGCGGTGTCGGTCTTTTCGATTGGCACGACGCCGCGAATCGTAAAAACTCGCACCGTCAGCAGCGACGAGGCAGTCGCAGGTGTAATGGCGCTGGAACCGGTAAAGGAATCGACCGCATTTTTCGACGCAGTCGTCGACGCCGCGCTTTATCTGGGAAAGAATGGTGAAGCGGGCAGCCGACGCGTGCTTATTGTGATCTCCGACGGCGAAGAAACTAACAGTGTGCGACACAAGCTTCCCGACGCGCTTCGGGAGTTGCAGAAAAATGATTGCCTTTTCTACTCGATCAACCCGAGCGGCCAGGCGCTGAATTTGAATTCGGTCAGCATCAGAGGGCAGAACGGTATGGAATCGATGTCGGCGCAGACCGGCGGGAAAGCTTTTGTGCCCGAAACGTCTCGAGATCTCGAAGCGGTTTTCCGCCAAATCGCCGATGAGCTCCAGGCTCAATATCTCTTGGGTTATTACTCAACTGACGAACGGGCTGACGGCGGGTTCCGCCCGATCACGGTGCGCGCACCAAAACGCCACGAACTTCGGCTGCGATTCCGCCAGGGCTATTACGCCCCCGGATCGGCGAAATAGAATCACCGCGCAAAAACCCATGGGAGCCACCACACCAGCGAGACAACCATAAGAATCGCTCTCGTACGCCCGAAGCCGGGATAGTATCCGGGTTGCGATTTTGCCATAGCCTTTAGCACGCGTTTATTAACTCCGTCCCGCCGCATCTTCAAGACTTCAGCTTCCGAAAGATCGAAGCGCGTCGCCGGCGCGTGCCTGATGCTCGCAGTGATGTAATCTGACGAGCGTCCTGATTTCACCCACTGGACGACGGTGTTGTTGTCGATCACCAGTTGATCGTTTTGCATTCGACTTCTGATCTGCCGGAACAGATCGCTCCCGGAGCCCGCGCGATCCGGACTCTCCGCGGGTTTGGGACCCCGTCTTTTCGTTTCTTCGAAGAGCTCAACTTGAGCAACAAGCCAATTAGTCTGCAACAGCACAGATTCGGCGCGATACTTCGGCCCCCAAAACATGTTCTCATCGGGCTTTAGTTCGGCGGCTCGTTGATAGTTGCGAACTGCTTGTTCCAATTGTCGTTTCTTTTCTAATGGAACGAGCGTTTTGTAGGCGAGAGCTTCGTGCGCAACACCGATGCTATACAAGCGATAGGCATCATCCTTCGAGTTTTTGAACGCAGGCAAGCTCGATAGCAGCGCGATGGCATCGCTCCAATGACCCAACTCAAAGAGATTGCTCGCTTCGCTTAGCTTTCCCGACGCCAGCACGACGATCTCCGATGAAACACGAGGGCAAAGCTGAGCGAGTATGAGACCGGCCGCTGTGTCCGCGAGTTTAAGGTAGATGCGGTTGAGATCGTCAACCGAATAAGCACCTGGCCCGAACCCGACTTCCCTTGCATCCGTATAGACCGCGTCGAACCTGTCAGAGTAGAGAAGGATTCCGGTCGCAACATCGGTGATATCGCATTTGAGACTCATTCGGCCTTCAAGCACCAGAGCACGATACGGCACGTCGACATATACGTACTGCGGATCGTAGCGTATCGTGCCTGTCGCGGGATCGGTCACGGTCGTCAAACCCAGCTGCTGGTACTCCTGCCGAATTCTGGTTTCAACTCCCGGCGTCGCGCTGACATCGGTGATCGCAATAACAATCGAGGTGTCTGCCGCCGAAGCTAATCTTAGTCTGTGATCGTACCGCAGCAATGTTTGCTCGATGGTCTGTTGTAAAAACTCGGGCACTCGAGGTGTGACTGGCTTGGCAGAGGTAACGTCAACGCGAATTGCCGGGCCCGGCAAATACACGCCTGGCGAAGTTCGAACTTCGATCACCGTTTTGCGACCCGATGAACCTTGCCGGGTCGTAGCGTGCCAATCCCGATGTTCAAACTTGCAAACAGACGCCGGCGACGAGGTACAAATCACTAGAATCAACGATGCGGCGAGCCACCAATAAGTTCTTGACCTGAGCAAGTGAGCTGTAGTGCGGTCTGCGTTGCAGCTCCTGCGGCGGGCCGGAATTTCGTATCGCGAAGTGAGGTTCGGAAGGTTGATAAAGAAGCGCATAAGGAACCTCCATCTGTGAGGCCCATCTGCGCTCAAGATCCTCTAGCTAAGAATACCCGATAAGCTGGGTAGCGGTTACCAACAATTCGGAGTGCGTGGTCTGTGGGTCCGTAGTCCGTAGTCTCAATATAGGACATATAGGACCTATATGAGACGACGAACCACGAACCAGGAACTACGAACCAGAAACCAGGTACCACGGACTACGGACTACGGACTACGGACTACGGACCACTCACTAAGAGTCACATCACAATCCCGTCAAAAAGGAAGAAAGCATCAACGGCCTCCGTCTAAGGGTCGGACGCGACAATAAGCTGTGAGTCGCCACCTGAATTCAACAGGAGGTTCAATATGCGCCGAAAGATGCTTCGTTCGTTCTCGTTAACTTTAACTTCAATTCTGTCTCTAATGGCTTTTCAACAAGCCGCTGTCGCCGGGCCGCCTTTGCTTTGTCATCCCTTCGAAATAGGTGGCGCCCGCTCGCTGCCCTGGAGCGGTCCCGCTTGGAGTCACATCGATAAGAACTACGACACTCGGCGATTGGTGGACGATACGATGAGCCTGCTGACCGCCGACACACCGGTGCTGGTAAGAATGGAGACGCTTCGCAGGGCGACTGTATACGGCTTGATGCCGATTCTTGATCGAACCGTTACGACGCCGGCTAGAGATACCTCGGTCGCAGTCGAATTGTTATCGCGATTGAAGGCTCGGGTTGAGGATGCCGGCGTGAAATCCAACAAGAAAAATGCCCTGGCGCTGTTTGACTACGGATATCTGATCGAAAGTTACAAACAGGCGGGGGACCGCTCCCAAGGAGTGAGGCTTGCTGGTGGCGTCGACGGTTACGCGATGATCGTAAAAGCGATCGCTCAGCGAGGCTCCGACGCCGAGATGGAGCTGGCGGCGGCTCTGGCAAAGCACGATCGGACCCGCGGGCATATTGCTCACGTTCAACGAGCAGCCGCAGCGGCACAGGAAGGTTCACTGCTCGCGCGGAATCTGCTATCGCATTTCAGCGATATGGGTAAGACCATCAGCGAACTTCGAGCAAACGCGGCGAAGAACTAAATCAGAAGCCGGAGGTAAGGAGTCAAGTCGCCGACTTATTTGGAGGGCGCGATCCTTATTTGGAGGCGCGATCCTTATTTGGAGTGCGCCGCCCTTTTACGAATTGCGTGACTTTGGCATGCGTGGCGGCGCTTTCGTAGTGTGGTGCTAACACCATAAGAAAAGCTTGAAGGCCTCGGCCGAATAGGAACAAAGCGCCGCCGCACATGCCAAAGTCACTCAATTCGTAAAAGGGCGGCGCACTCCAGATAAGGATCGAGCCCTCCAAAATAGTCGGCGAGTTGACTCCTTACTTCCGACCTCTGACTTCTGACTACGGACTACTGACTACGGACTTCCCCGCTATTTCAATCTTGATCACCGATTGTCGACCACCTTCGATATGGCGTGCGGGATGATTCGAATTGCACGTCCAGATGCTGCCATCCTTACCGAACTCAAGCTCGCGCGTATAAGTCACGCGTGTCGGCATCGGAATCACCGTCAACTTTTCCGTCTTCGGATCAAACCTCATCAACGTGTCGCTTCCCGCGCCGCAAATCCATATCTCACCCGTGCGACGATCGACGTTTATCGCATAAGGAATGTCATCACCCTTGCCCGGTAGTGGATATACCTTCCACTTGTCTTTTTTTGGATCGTAGCTGCAGAAGTCTCCGCTGCCAAAACCTGGTATCCAGACAACTCCGTCGTTGGCAACCTCGAGTCGCCGAGGGCCCTGCACCGGAGGCTTCCATTCGGTGATCTTGTCCGTCGCAGGGTCGATCACCCCGACTCTCTGACCGTTGAGCTTGGTGTACCAAACCTTTCCGTCAGGCCCGATGTCGATGCCGTAAGGGGTGATCCCACCGGTCTCGCCCATAGTCGGCACATTCGATGCCTGCTCGGGTTTGAGCAGTTGATACTGCTTGATCTTGAGTGTCGATGGATCGAGGCGGAAGATCGCGTTCATCGCAGCGTCGGTGTACCAGCAGATGCCCTTCTGATCAAAGCGAAGCGTATGCGGGTAACCGCCGCGTTTTCCGCCTTCGCCGCTCTCGATCAACAGAAACTCTTTGGTCTTTGGATCGAAGCGCGCCATTTTTCCGCCCAGCGCCAGCGTGATCCACATGTCGCCGTTTGGCGCCTTCTCAATCGAATGCGGCCCTTGAAGCGGATAAATACCTGAGCCGTCCTTTACGCCTCCGGGAATCGAGTAAGATCTTCTCTCGCCTGTTTTGGGATCGAGGGTGCGAACGGCGTCGTGAATCATATCCACCAGATAGATCAATCCGTCATCGCCCATTTCGAGGTCATGCATCAGCGCGTGGTTAGCGTGCCCGACGGGCCACTCGGTGATTACGACATTCAGCGCATCACCCGACGGCGCAGGAGGCGGCATATAGGCAGGCCAGTTCGCCTCGGCGCCTCGTTTATAGGTCTCGTACAGCATACCGGGCAGAGCTTGTTGGGTCTCCTTATGTAGCGAGCGGAACGCGCCGAGCCCGATGCGGGTCGACATAACATCGCGGACCATTACTTCCCATTCCGCCTTTTCCTTAAGAGCGCGAAAACCTTCGGTCCCAACCTGATGGCAATAAGCGCAAGCCATTCTGAAATTCAATCGAGCTTCGTTATTCGGCCACTTGATTAGACGAATACGCTCAACGCTGGTCGCCTGCATCTTCAAATCCGCGGCCGGCTTGAGCCGAAACGTTACGGGCGAACTGCTGTTCGCTTTGTAAGAAACGTTTGTGAATTCATCCTCGAATCCCGGCAGGCGAGCTCGCAGCTTGTAGTCTCGAGTGGTAAGCCCGGGCAGCTTGAAGCGCCCGCCTTCTTTAGTGAATGCGGTGATCATCTTGTCTTCGGTTGAATCGAAAGCGGTGATCATTACACCGGTAAGCGGCTTCTTCTGTTGATCGGTCACAACGCCGGTTATCGCGTGGGAATTCGCTCCGCTGCCGGTCGTGACTGGTATCACCAGACTGATAAGAAACAAACTTAGACCAACCAATTGCGATTTCTTGAGTGGCATAACGCATTGCTCCTTTTGGTGGGGATGCGGGGACATCCTATGGCGGAGCGGCGGGACAGTCAAGCAAGTGAACGAATCACGAAGGGCCAGGCCTAAATAATGAAATTCGCGGCAACAAAATGTTCGTATTTCAGGCCTGACCCCACGATCCGCGATCACTTTCTCTTTAGTACTTCGGCTACGACTGCTTTGGCTTCCAGACCTGCTGCCGTCGACAAGCTCGCATCCTCAGAATTGTCTTCTTTCGCCGTTGTGGAGGAGACCAACTGCGGCGACGGATTTCCGGTCGGGAACAATCTGAAATCGAGTCGCGATTCGACCTTCTGCTTCAGCGCGCCAACTCCGGCTGCTTTGCCCAAAAGGCCGCCAACTTTACCTGAGGTCTTCAACAGCGCGATGTCCGTGTAGAGGATGTAATCGCACTCCTTCCGCTTCGCTTCCGCCTCGATGTCAGCCGGGGTCACGGAGTCGAGCGGTACGGCGTCGATAGCCGCCTCGGTTATTCCGCCGATCAGCCTGCTCCGGAGCACATCCAGCGACGGCGTACGATCTGTTTTGTTGGCAATCGAAACTACTCCCACTCTAACCGTGCCCGCGCGCTTGGTTGTTTGTATTGGGCTCGAGCGTTGTGCCTGCGACTGGGCAGCCGCGCCAGGCAACGATGGTGTCGTGGGCATTCCCATCAGTGCCTGATAGTCCCTTGCTTCGGTGTAGCCGCTCGGAACCTCGAACAAAGATGCCTCGAGCGGAGTGGTCGTCAGCTCCAACACTTCCATTGTTGATGTCGATGTCAGCCCCCCCTCAAGATAGATAGTCGTGGTCAGAAAAATCGGATATCCCAATTTCCCCGCGCCGGACTTCTTAAAACGGATTTCATCCTTGCAATCGGGCCTCACCTGCGGCGCAGCCATCATCGGAGCTCCGTCGTTGTCACAACTGAAACTAAAGTCGAGATCGATGTACCAGCCATCGGTCTCCATTCGAAATCGTGTTGGATTGCACGCGTCCGGGCTTGACTCAGTGGTCATCGATGTCTTGATATGTCGCGCCGTAAAACCGAACATCTTCTTGCGCTCGCCGGTGTCGTTTATAGCCGAGTTGTAAGTCACCACTCCGCCGCGACGCGACGCCGACGGCTGGTTCGGTGTTGCAGTCTGGTTTGCGCCGGTTGCAGTAGTCGGTTGCGTCGACGTCATCGGCATGACCATGTAGGTTCGCGCTTTGTCGTTGATTTGAACGGTTCGCTTCAGATCACATTGCGTCAAGGTGACCATCTCGAAGCTGCCATAGGACTGGGTGGAACGCTGTCGTGGCGCTTTGATGTAGATCGTACCTTCGCTGGAACCTCCCGCGGAGGTGTTTTTTGTCTTCATCTTGATGTCCGCTGACGCAGATCCAACCGCCACGAAGAACAGGATTAGTGCGAATACGTAGGTTTCCCATTTCCTTTGCATAGGAAAATAACCTCCTTGTTCGAATGATTAATAAAAAAGTAGGACTGAGCACTCAATTGTGCCCGCTATGGCCGGCGGCCGAATTGACCCCCGGGGTTAGGACCAAAGCCACGATTTGCCGAATCAACCGGAGTCACCCCAAGCACCCCTCTAACCATTGTGAGTCTCGCAAGGACCCTCGGCTCGGCCAGTTGAAACCTCTCGGTCAATAATTGCGCCTTTTCGAAATCAACCCGTGCTAAAGACGCCAGCGCTGCACCATAACGCGTCACAAGACCCGTCAGTGAACCGCCGCCCTTTAGCGGCAATTCACCGTCTTTGAAGATGTTCACTTCGAACCCGCTCAAAATGGCCGCGGCTGAAAGAAGCTCGTTTATCTGGTTGATGCCCGGCTCCAACGTATCAAAACTGCGGGACGGATCTAGCGTCTCATACGCCCGAGCCACGTTCACCTGAGCCTCAAACTGACCGTAGTTCGTTGCGCGACGCGTTACAAACCCTCTCGCCTCATCGAGAACCTGCAGCGCGAGCTTGGGGTTTTCAGTCTGCAGGTTGCTCGCGAATTGCAACAGCAGCGAAACGCGCTCGTCATCCGACTGGGCGCGGTTGAGCGTCTGACGAATCTCATCCATCTTATCCGGCGCCGATTTGACTGCTTGTTTGAGCTCGAGCGTGTGCAGCAAGTTGGTGCGCGCCGTTCCCTCGAGATGCTGGTTAGCAATATCACGCGCGCGATCGGGATTGCCTTCATTGAGAGCTTTTAAGGCGGCCTGTTGATAGATTCGATTTTGCATCCCCTGAGGCGCGGACGCAGCGGCGGCGATCAAGCTTTCCGAGGTTCCCTGCTCCATTAGAGCCGCCATTTGTCCGAACCCGGCGCGCGGATCGCGATCCATACCCATTTGAGTAAACTTCTGTCGCAGGGCGAGACTACGCTCGGGCAAATACTTATCTACCTGCGCCTGCAAATTCTGTAAGCCGTTAAGCAGCATTCGCGCGTTTGCTTGCGCTATCTCGGCTTCATTCTGCTGCGGCGCCTGCTGCGCGGCCGCCGGGCCACCCGCGTTGTTTGGCCTGCCACGGAATTGGCCCGGGCCACCGCGTTGCTGAGTGTTTTGCGGCTGAGGCGTGGCTCTGAGAGCCGCTGTAACTGTCGCCGACATCACATCCCGATACGCCGACTCAGCAAGGAGTTGATCGGTCGACCCGGCAATCGGCTGCGTAGCGTCTCCCGATTTTTTTTCCGGGCGCGGCCCCGGCCGCAACAGACTCAGCGACAGCCGAACCGCATCTAGTTTTAAAACGATTTCCTCGGGCTGCAGTTTCTTCGCCAACTGTTCCGAAAGCTTCGTCGCCGCCTCGGCATCTTTTGAGTAAAGCTGGGAAAGCACCTTCGAGAGTGACGAGGGATATTCGCCCTTTTCGAGCCAGCCCTGGGCGTTCTTGAGCGCAGACTTGGGATCGTTAGCCGCAATCGCTGCAACCAGGCTCTGCTCAAGAGTGTTTTGATTTTGTCTTCGATCAGCTGGAGCGGTTTGCGCCGGAGCAGGCATCGCCTGCAATAACTGATAAGCGAATTCCCCGCTGTGCCGCGCCACGGTCAACACCAATTCCTGTCGCAGCTCCAATGCTATCCGATTAGCGTTAGCCGCCCGGCGATTGTTCGGATCATTCGGAGCGTCACTCCGACGCATCATATCGGCAATGCTCGAGCCGGCTTCGCCGAACAGTATGCGAGCGCGCGCTTCATCTCGAACCCACAGCAAGTCTCCCGCGGCAATCTGAACATAGATGCGGTTTTCGGGCAGCCTCAGCCCACCAGCTTCGCCGACGATCTGATCCAACAAAATCATTGCCTTCTTCTCGGGCGTCGGCTTGTCTTTATCCTGATCGGAAGATTGTGGTTGAGTATCTTGCGCAACAGAGATCGGAACAAATCCGAGCACAGATATTAGAACAAGTAAGCAGGCTAGATAATTCTTAACGTTCATGTGTTCTCCAAAAGGCTGGCAAGGCTGTAACGAGGCTGTTTCATATTAGCGCATTTGATCGATCTCCTCCACTGCTTGACGTAGTCTGTTTTTAACGGAAATGACTGTGCAAGACAGACCTCCCGATCCTTAACGCGCCGCGTGGCACGAAGTAGACGTCACAAGGACGTTGGACACCAGTCTCTAATCGGCTAAAGTGACGCTCTGAATCTAGCCTTCGGCAACGACTATGCTGCCAGCACGGATCACCAAACCACTAGCCGATCTGTTTTTGCAAACAGACCGTTTGCTCGTCGCCGGGATTTCGCTGTTGTATCTGGTTACTTTGACTGCTGATTACTACTGGGATGGTATTACGTTCGCTCTCCAGATCGAGAAGGTAGCGAAGTCTGAGCGGGGAGTTTCTCTGTTATTTCATCAGAATCATCTTATCTACGACGCCTTCGGGTACGTTCTCTATAGCGCCACCCAGGCGCTTGGCTTTTCGGTGCGCGCCATACGGGTTTTGCAAATCGCAAATGCGATTATCGGAGCAATCTCAGTTGGCGTGTTTTTCCGGCTCACCTTTCTGGTCACACGAATTCGCTCGGTTGCACTTCTGTCGGCCTCGCTAATGGCGTTTTCCGCGGTTTGGTGGAAGCTGGCTACGGATGCGAACGCTTATGTTATCAGCATTCTGTTGATCCTGATCTCCGCTCGTGCGCTGACGGCGGAAAAGCCCAAATGGGTGGTAGCTGGTTTAGCGCTGGCCGGAGCCATGCTGTTTCATCAGCTTGCGGCACTGTTCTACCTGGCTGCGCTGGCGGCGATTTTCGCGAGGCCGAATCTCGAAAAAAAAGGAAGCTATGCCCTCGCTCTGAGTTCAGTAGTATGGGGGCCGGTTCTGTGCGCTTATTATGTATGCGCCAGCATGCTACACGATATCAAAGATCCGCTGGGTGTTATCCGGTGGGCGATGTCAAATCCAAGCGGCGTGTCACTCTCGAACAGCCCCCTCAGTGGAGCCGCCTTGTTTCTACGCGGCCAACTCGATTTGTTTCTCGGACATTCTTTCGCTCTGTATCGTCGCGAGGCTGGATGGATCGAGTATCTTTTCACGCTTGTCACGATTTGCACCGCTAGCGGATTTATCATAAGCGCAGCGCGCGAACGACGCCTTTCAGTGTTTCTCAAAGGGCTCTATCGCTTTGGCTTTGAGACCAGGGTCCAGTGGCGCTTGTGGGGGCCCATGCTGACGATATGGTTAGTAGCCTATCTGGTTTTTCTGCTTTTCTGGGAGCCGTGGCAAACGCTTTATCGCGCATTTTACCTGCCGGCACTGGCGCTGTTGTGCGCGTTGATTCTGGCAAATCTGCGAGAGAGGCTGAGCGCTTCAGTTACAACCACCGCGGCGCTTGCGATAAGTACGATTGCTCTTTTCAACCTCAGCTTCTATGTCTTGCCAAACATGCGAGCAACCGCCAATCCGCTTGTCGCCGCCGCGCGACAGGCCAATCAAGTCTGGAACGACACCACCATCATCTACTTCGCGGACCGCAACGAAGCAGATACTGCTTTCGAATACTTCAATGACAAAACTGATTGGAAAAGGTTGACTTCGAAAACCATAGCGAACCTGGATGAAGAAATTCGACTCTCCATCGGCCTTGGGAAACAAATATGGCTCAATAGAGGTGCTGTCGGCGTACTGGGCAGCGATTGGCTCGCGAGCCGCGAACGTGGCAGGGAAATTTTGCTGGACGCGCCGCGCGCACCCGCGCATTACATCGAAGTACGCTAGAATTCAATTGGAGGCGAATTCGCACATGTAGAGGAAGTTGAGGTTTCAATGGCTACATCAAGCCGATCTCTCGCGGTCTACTCACTCGTCACGATCCTTGTGACCATAGCGTTCTCACTCCAGCCGCGGTTAGCTCTGCCCTCTCCCGGTTTGGTTGATGACCCGCAGGTAGGACAGATCGTCGAGCGGGTGGTCTGTAAGAACAACCCCGACCAGAGCTACGCTTTGTACATACCGACAAACTATTCGCCTGCCCGGAAGTGGGCGTTGCTTGCTGCGTTTGATCCAGGCGCGCGAGGGATGATTCCTGTCGAGCGGTTCAAAGAAGCGGCCGAACGCTACGGCTACATCGTCTGCGGGTCGAACAATTCAAGAAACGGGCCTTTGCAACCCTCGGCAGAAGCCGCTAAAGCAATGCTCAGCGATATTGCTGCCCGCTTTTCGATTGACGACAAACGGGTGTACCTCACGGGATTCTCCGGTGGCGCGCGAGCAGCCACGGCAATTGCGGTTTGGTTGAAAGAACAGATCGCCGGGGTGATCGGTTGCGGGGCGGGATTCGCGGTGGGGATCGAGCCGTCTTCGTCCTTGTCTTTTATCTTTTACGGGACGGTCGGCAACGAAGATTTCAACTACCCCGAGTTAAGACAGCTCGATCGCAAACTACAAGATGCCGGCGTGACTCATCGCATCGATGTCTTTGACGGCGGCCACAGCTGGGCGCCTGCGAACATCTGTCTTCGAGCTATTGAATGGATTGAACTGCAAGCCATGAAATCCGGGCGGCGAACGCGCGATGATTCGTTCATCGATCGCCTGTTCAAGAGCGCTCTTGACAGCGCAGGAGGACACGAATCCGCCGGGCGCGCTCTCGAATCGTATGTCGGCTATCTGGAGATTGCCGCTGATTTCAAAGGCCTCAAAGATATCGGAGAAGCGGAAAAGAAAGCCGCCTCTCTACGGGATTCCAAAGCCGTCAAACAAGAGCTGAGGAAAGCACAGGATCAGGAGAAGGAAGAAATCCGACGCGGCACGGAGTTATTCGGTCTTAGAGCCAGGCTGATGAGTCCGGCAGTCAGCGCCGCCCTCAGCGAGGCGAGCGGACAAGGCAGTCCCGAACGCAATGCACAGTCTCCGGGACTTACCGGCGAGGCGGAAGCACGGCAAGTGGCGTTCACAGATTTGAAGGGCAAGTTGGCGGAGCTGAAACGACGGTCTGAAGCAAAGGAGAACACTCCAGATCGTGCGCTCGCTCGCAGAGTGCTGAACCAATACAGCGCCGCGTCGTTCGAGCAATCAATGATGCTGATACAGGCAAAGAAGTATGATCTCGCTGCGTCAAGCCTTGTGACCGACACCGAGTTGATGCCTGACAACTGGAGGGTACTTTACGGGCTTGCGTGCGCATACTCATTGAAAGGCGACAGGCGGCGCGCGATCGAGGCGTTGGAAAAGGCTGTGCAAAAGGGATTTGCGAACGCAGGTGAGCTCGAGCGAAATGCTCAGCTTGATCCGATTCGAGACGACCCGGCTTTCAAAAGCATCGTTGAAAGATTGAAACAAAAGAAATGAGAGAGTCATACACCTATCATCCAGGACTTTAGATCAGGCTTGGCGGAGGAACCTGTTGAGCTAGTTGAGAATATGGTAGCTTAAGAGTCGATAACGCAGCCGGATTGAGCGGGAGGAATCTTCTGGATGAAAGTCTTATTAAGTTTTCTCGCGATTTCATGTTGGGTTGCTACTTTAACCAAGAAGCGCCTACTTGCACCAACGTTTTCATTGCTGCTCGTCGTTGGGTCATATCCGGTGAGTGCGACGAACGCTCACGGCGTGTCACAGAAAGTCCGTCGCGCAATTTCTGGCCGAATTACTGATCCCAATGGGGCTTTGGTCGTTGGCGCAATCATCACGATTGTTGGACGCTCTTCACATACGAGTGTGGTCAAAAAGTCTAACGCCAAAGGACAGTATGTTGCCGATCTCGATCCTGACACGTACGACGTTGTCGCTGCGGCGCCTGGATTCAAAACCACCACACAAAGATCAACTCGCGTGTCGCGTGGGTCGCGCAGCTACTTCGATTTCGTTCTTTACCCGGGACACGCTGGCAGCGCGAGAGTAGATCCTTGAGTGCGGACGCAACCCAACAAACAGAAAAGGTGATTGCCATGAATCCGTGGATCGCGAAGGCGGTCGTACTCGCAGCCACAGTGGTGATGATGGCCATTCGTGGGCCGCATGGCCACCGAAGTCGAAGTGTCAAGGTTGTCAAGAGTCACAAGACCCCGCTAGAGACCAGCCTCTTGGTTGTCGCGTGGGTGGGATTCTTCGTCCCTCTGATCTGGGTCGCTTCACCGGCGTTCCGGTTCGCTGAGTACCCGCTGCGCACCGGCCCGCTCGTTGCTGGCGCAATGTGCTTACTGATCGGCCTCTGGCTTTTCTATCGGTCACACGCTGATCTCGGTACGAATTGGTCGGTCACTTTGGAGGTACGCGAGGGGCATCGACTTATCACGCAAGGCGTTTATCGCGAGATCCGCCACCCGATGTACACGGCGTTGGCCCTCTATTCCGTCGGCCAGGCCCTCGTTATCCCGAACTGGGTGGCAGGTCTCTCGAACTTGGTCGCGTTCGCGGTCCTCCTTGCGCTTCGTGTCGGCGCGGAAGAGAGAATGATGGCCCAGCAATTTGGCAACGAATACGCCGCGTACACTGCACGGACGAAGCGTCTGATTCCGCGCGTCTGGTAGACGATGCTGGGCCCGCTAACAAAGCGATGGAGCCGACGCAAAGAGCGCCCGGTGACGCAGCGTTCGGCGGCTGAGAGTAAGCACCAGGCCAACCGGGAAGTCGAGGGTCAATATGACTGCTGCGATTATCCTTCTCACAGTCCTGTGCCAAGCGGCGCCTGAGCCTCAACCCTCTCTTGTCGCAGAGTGGTCCGAGCCGCCCCGCCGTAACTTCTACATCATCACTTATGACAACTCGTTCCTGTTCGCCGCGAGGCACTACGGCAGCGCGGACGATCCGGGTGGGAATACTGAGCCCGGCCTGTTCGTGCACTCGAAGCAGTACGGGTCGTGGATTCAAGTGACCCAGATCTCGACGACGGGCGGACGATTCGGAACGTCGAACTCGGATGATCCGGAAGCGCGGAAGAAGCTTCGGTACGCGCCGGTCGGCTGGGATTTCCGGGGCTTGGCAGCGCGTGCCTATGCCGAGCAGCCGCTGAGGACGAGCGGCTCAATCGCCTTTCCCGAGAAGATCACCTACGACGCAGCGACGGATCGGTACGAGCTTCGGTACTTGACGTCGTGGGGCATCCCGAGTGCCGAGACCGTGCTCTACATCAAGCGAGGAGATCTGCTGGCTGCCTTCGCTGCGACGAGAGGCAAGGGAGGCGTGGCGCAGCCGCCGAACTAGCGCTTCCAGCGGAGCGCGCGCAGCGGGCTTCGTTGTATCCAACGGCGGTGCTTGCCCACTGAACCTGGCGTTAGGTAGGCGTCTCTGTTAACCGGAGGATGGAGACGGTGGAACGTAAACAGAACATTCTTTGGATAAAGTTACTCTTGGCTACAGCATTATTCTTGGCTGGATGCGAATCTCCAGTTCGGACTCTCCTCATCGAGGAAAACCCGCCTAAGTTTAGTTTCAACGATCCCGACAGAATTTCGGAGTTGGTGATATTCCGCATTCCTAAAGATCACGAAGGAGATTACGGATACGGCGAGGCAGTCATTAACCGGAAGAATGTTGTATGGGAAATTAGCGGGCGACTAATTCCTCCAGATACTTCTATCAGCTACGGAAGCGCGCCTAAAGGCATGATTGAGGGAACCCCGCCAACGCCACTAGTTGAAGGCGGACATTACTTCGTCTGGTGCGAACAAAACGGAAATGGCGGGTGCTTGGGCACAAGCTTCATGATAAAAAACGGAAAGACTGAGCGCCTCCATGGCTCCTAAAGATGATCAGAGGCAGCGTCTCCCACATCTCGCCCTAACCCTCGATGCAGCGGAGCGCTCGCAGGGTCTTTAAATGAATCGGTCTCGAGGCGCGCGCCCGCTGACCCCTTGGCGTTAGATTGCTTTTGGCTGAAAGGATCGCAAGGACAATCGAAAGCGTTCGTTCATTAAGGGATTATTCTAGCGGAAGGAAGTTGTAACAGTGAGTCGCCCAGTGACCGTCACTTGGCGCTCACAGCCAATTGGCTTCGGCGTGGTCTAAACGTCCACAAGGGAGGATCCATGAAGACTCTGGCTCTGGTTGTTGCGATCGCGGCCGTTTCGTCAGTTCAATCCGACAGTACGTCGATCGCAGGCTCCTGGACTGCGCGGTTCGACGGCCGGACGTTCGTCACGCTGGAACTCAAGACAGCGAATGGAACGATCACCGGCGGCATCAGTATGGGTAACTTTGAGGTCGATAGCCAAGGCGCGGTACGCCGGGCGGACGAGTCCCCGCGCGCTCTCACAGCCATTTTCGACGTGAAGCTTCGCGCGTCGCTCTTGACGTTTTCCCGAAAGGACGGCGATAGCACCAATCGGTTCGAGGTACGGCTGCTGGACGGCGGTGACGCCGAGCTCCGGTTCCTGTTTGACGACGAGGATCTTGAGGAGTTCGCGGCGGACGGCATACCGACCCCGAAGCCGATTCACCTCAAGAAGCAGTAATCCGCTCGTAGAAGGCTACGGTCGTTGCTGCGAGCCAACCGCCGGCTAACTCCGCGCACCGGAGCCGCGCGAGTTCGTGCTATCAGGCGGTCCTGAGAGACTCACGCTCGAGGACGGCTACGACATCCGCACAATTCAGGAATTTTGCGGACAAATATCCAACAAGTTCGTTGTTAACCTTACATCGCTTGTGTAACAATCACCTCGCTGGGAGCGCAGGCGGCTCGCCTGCCCAAGTTCGACTTGGCGAGCTCGCGACCGGGCAGGCGACCCGCCTGCGCTCCCACGCCGGCCGCGGCTTTCTAGCGGCAGGTTGGTCCCTGCGCCCTGATTAGGTTGTAAACCGGCAGCGGTGACCGAGCGACTGCGTTCGGTCAATCCGGGCAGGGTAATCAAGCGTACCGAAATCCGATAACACACTCTAAAAGAAGCGAGGTGCATGATGAGCAAAAGAGTTTCCAGCGTCAAAGCTCCAGGTATCAAGAAACGGGGTGCAGGCAATGCTGCGCGGTCAGTCAATCGAGCTACGGAGAGACCGTCGGAACTTGTTCAAATTCGGCGTTATCTGGTCAACGGCAAGCAGAGTAGCAAAGGTGAGTTCGCAGGTCAGCCGTTCATTGTCGCGGGGGCGGGGCTCCCGGAGGAAGGAACGGCCTATGGATTCAGCCAGGAAGATTTGTTTTGTCGATGGGCGGCCGGTACGAGGCACGCGGCGGATTTCGCGCGTGCCATTGGGACGATAAAACTGGGTCAACAACTCGAAGGCACCGACATCGGTGACAGAGCGGTTAAGCGGGCGGAGGCCAACCAGAAGCGACTTCAAGGAGAATTGGAAGAATTGAGTAAGGAGACAGGCCTGGCGATGGGAACCACTGAGTTTCTGATGCAGACGCACGTTCCAAGATCGGTGCTCGAGCCCCCGTTGCTTGGCTCGACGCTACTCTTCGACAAGGTTTCCGGGTCGCTGTTGAACCCTGATTTCAGCGGAGCGTTCTTTCCTGTCGTTCTCACGATCCCCACGTTTTTCGGCTTCAATGATAAGGCGAGTGGGGCATTGGTTATTGGGCTCTGTACGTTGCACGACAAGACTTTTTACAGAGGTGCGGCAGCGTTCATGATTAGCAGCCCCGGGGGATTGAGATTTGTTCTATCTGATCTCGGGTTTGACAACCGAGCTGCATCTGGAATCGCTATCTAGCGGGGCTGTTGTTAGCTGCTTCGACTAAGCGGTCTGGCGCTCCAAGATCGATGGTGGGGATGAGATTACGGCCCGTCAACCGGGCCTTATGCGGTAAGACTATTGAGATGAAACTCTCTCTGTCTTCAACTTGCGTTAGGCTTCATGCAATTCGTGCCTATCGCCTTTTGATGCTCGCGAACTAAATCGCAAATCACTCCCCTGAACCGATTATCATTGTTTCACTTTTCACTTCCTTATGCCCGTTCTTCCCCAACAAAGACCACACAAAGATACCCTTGAGCGTGACTCCCGTGCGTGATATATTCCGACACGCCTCCAGTGCCTCTATACCGACTTAATCGTACACGTATATTTGAATATCATCAGTGAGCATACCCCAGGACCACTGATATCTCCGGAGCAACACCCGACTAGAACCGGAACGAGCGGTCAGTATTGACAAGCAAACTCGGAATCGAATCCTCACCTGGCAGGTACAACTCGGCGTCAGGTGATCATCAAATGCGCAGAAAGCTTCATTGGTTATTGGTCTCACGGCTCGCCATGGCGGCGGCCCTGCTTGCCATCGTCGGTCTAACTGAACGCGAAAACACACCAAAATCCTTCATCCCCGTCCTCGCTAAGGTGGCCTTCGTTACTGTAATACTCTCGGCAGTCTATCTAGCCGGGCTCCGAACCCGTCTCCCGCACCGGGCGCAAGGGTACATCCAATTCTCAATCGATATTTGCATCGTTACCTGGGTGGTTTACAGCACGGGCGATGTCGAGTCTCCATTCCTCGCGCTTTATCTGGTCATTATTTTCGCCGCCTGCGCGTTGCTGGGTCGGACCGGAGTCTCACTAGTCGGAGCACTAGCCGGTGTGTCGTACGTGTGCGTCGGCGTGCTCACCATAAGCAAATTGCTGCCGCGCGCGCCGGGCTGGTTAGCGTACGAAGGATCCGAGCTGTCGTGGACGCAGTTCATGTTCTCGCTAAACCTGGTCGCGATCTTTGCCGTCGCAATCTTATCAAGCCAGCTTGCCGAGCGAATCCGGCGAAGTGAAGTTCAGCTTGCCAGTGCGACACGGGACCTCGCGGACTACCGGCTATTCAACGATCGCATCATCGAGAGCATGCGCAGCGGGCTGGTTACCACCGATCTGCTCGGGAACATCATCACCTTCAACCGCGCCGCGGAAGAGATCACCGGATATCGCGCGACTGACGTTCGAGGCACGAACATATTCACGATCTTTGGGGACATCGAAAAACAGATCGAAGCGGGTCTGGAATCGATTCGCACTCGAACGCGGCTTCCGCGCTTCGACATCGGGTGCCGAACCGCGGACGGCCGGGAGATCCACCTGGGATTCTCAGTTGCGCCGCTGGTTGACGAAGCTGACAACTCCCGGGGCTACGTGCTTACCTTCCAGGATCTAACGGAAGTGATGGAGCTCGAACGAGAAGTACGCCGCCAGGAACGGCTCGCGGCTCTTGGAAAAATGGCTGCGGGGCTGGCCCACGAAATCCGGAACCCGCTTGCTTCAATGCGCGGGTCGGTCCAGGTGCTCGCCAGCGAGTTGAGCTTTTCGCAGGACCAGTCACAGTTGATGCAAATAGTCCTGCGCGAGTCGGACCGCCTCAATCGCATCGTATCGGATTTCCTTACCTACGCGCGGCCACCCAAGATTGAACGTACGGTTATCGAGCTTTCGAGTTTATTGGCTGAGACGATCGCGCTTCTGCGAAACAGCCCGGAGCTTCGTTCGGACCATTTGATCAGCGAAGAGTATCCGGATGAGCCACTGCTCTACCAGGGCGACCCAAACCAGATGCGCCAAATCTTTTGGAATCTGGCGCGTAACGCTATTCAGGCGATGCCTCAGGGCGGCGAGTTGTGCGTGACGCTCGATGCCATCCCCAATCGCGATGTGACCATAGCGTTCACCGATACCGGCCGCGGCATGAGCCGCGAACAGAAGGACAGGTTATTCGAACCGTTCAACTCTTCGAGCGGGGGCACCGGTCTGGGAATGGCGATCGTCTATCAATTAGTGCGAGATCACAACGGCAACATTCTTGTCGACAGCGAAGCGGGTAAGGGCACGCGCATCGCTATCAGGTTGCCTGCCGGAAGCCGTGTATCACCTCAGCCCTTGCGTTCTAACGACGCCAGCCGCGCGGATTCAGTCCCGCCGGCGGTGGTAGCCAATGTCTGAAAGAAGTGAGTGGGAGAGTCAGTAATGGAAAAGCTGTTAGTTGTCGACGACGAGCGCAGCATGCGAGAGCTGCTCGAGCTTGTATTGAAGCGGGAAGGCTACGCCGTTCATACCGCCGAGAACGGGACGCGCGCGCTCGAGCTCATCCGCCAGAACGTCTACGACCTGATCATCTCTGATGTAAAGATGCCCGACATAAACGGGATCGATCTCCTCGCACGTGTCCGCGAGATCTCGCCCGAAACGATGGTCATCATGATCACCGCGTTCGCGACCGTTGATACCGCGCGAAAAGCCTTCAAGCTTGGGGCCGAGGACCTGGTGATCAAAGATGCCGGGTTTGACGTCGAAGAGTTGAAGGTGTCGGTTGGGAAGGTCCTCGAAAAGAAACACCTGCGCCAGGAAAACGTTCTGCTCAAGCGCGAGCTGCGCCAGCGCAACTCGCTCGACAACATCATTGGCCGGTCACCGCAGATGCAGGCGATCTACCAGATGATTGAGACGGTGGCTGTTACGACTTCGACTGTATTGATAACCGGCGAGTCCGGAACAGGCAAAGAGCTGGTCGCGCGCGCCATACACAGCAACTCGGATCGCTCCGCCGCGCCATTCGTTTCGATCAACTGCGGGGCGTTCACTGAAACGCTTCTCGAATCGGAATTGTTCGGCTATATGAAGGGATCGTTCACTGGAGCGAACTCAAATCGCAAAGGTCTGTTTGAGGCTGCCGAGGGCGGCACGATCTTTCTCGACGAGATTGGCGAAACAACGCCGGCTATGCAGGTAAAGCTGCTCCGGGTTCTTCAAGAGCGAGGGATCCGGCGAGTCGGCGGACTGGAAGAGATCGCAGTCGACGTTAGGGTAGTCGCAGCGACCAATCGCGATCTCTCGCAAATGGTCGAGGACGGAACGTTTCGTAATGATCTCTACTATCGAATTAGCGTTATCCCGATCGAGATGCCGCCGCTCAGAGCGCGAAGAAGCGACATCCCCGAGCTTGTCCGTCATTTCATGGAAAAGTACAGCGCCGCAGCCAACCGTCCCACGCTCGAGATATCGGAAGAAGCGATGCGCTATCTCGAGTCTTACGATTGGCCCGGCAATGTCCGCGAACTCGAAAACACGATCGAACGTGCAGTGGCGCTCGAGCACGGGAGGATCGCGGGACTCGACCGTAGACGAGAGGACAGCGGACCGCCTCCCGGTCAACCCGATCGCCGGATCAGTTCCGAATGGCTGCCCGAGCGAATCCTGAAGTACAAACCGCGAACGGTAACCGATCTCGACTTGCCCGAGGATGGTATTGATCTGGAGGGTTATCTGGCGCAGCTTGAAAAGGATTACATAATCCGCGCGCTTCACCGAACCAACGGTAACCAGACAAGGGCTGCCGAAATCCTCAAGATGTCGGTCCGGAGCTTGCGACATCTGTTGGATAAACACAGGATTCGGCAAACCGCGAGCTTGCTTCGAGAGTCGGGCCCACTCAGCGACAGCGTCGCCCACAAGTAGGCAGAAAGCAGAAGGCAGAAGGCAGTAGGCAGTAGGCAGTAGGCAGAAGGCAGTAGGCAAAAAGGCGCGTAACAAGAACTTTGACTGGTTTTCTGCCTTCTGCC
>DASRIZ010000430.1:0-9000 GCA_035649735.1 Blastocatellia bacterium
TTCAAAGACTATCGCATGCGTGGCGGCGCTTTTGTAGTGGTCCGAAGGCCATGGAAAGTCATGGCTGCGGCGCTTTTGTTGTAAGGTGTAAGCCACATAACGTAATGAGCGACCGGTGCGAGAAGGCCGAGGCCCTTCCACATTCAGCGACTCGAGCCGCGGCACTCGAGTAGGGTTCAATTGCCTTCGGACCACACTGCAAAAGCGCCGCCACGCGTGCGATAGTCGCGAATGCGAAAAGGCGGCGCACTCCAAATGCGCCGCCCAATTCTCTCGATTGCTGCTCCTCTCTACTTCGCCACAACCGTCATTGCAACCGGCTTTGTCTTATCCTCAACCGTCGGGTTGTAGTATTCATACACGCGCGATGAAAACGTCTGCGCGCGCACCGGGAATTTGGCTCGCAGCTTGTACGAGAACTCGATTCGCTGTCTCGAATTCAACCCATCGAAATACAGAATCACCTGCTTTGCCGTGATCGTATATTTTTCGAGTCTTCCTCCATTCTTACCACGAGACGAATCGACTAATTCAGCGAAGTCTTCTCCCGACGGTTCGAACCCGGGAGGTATTCCCAGATCAACCATAATCATCTTGGCTTTTGCCGGGGTATTGTTCTGGACTCGAACCTTCGCGGTCGCCGTTTCGTCTTGCGACAGCCGCGTGCGGTCATAGCTCACATCGATCGTCAGCGGTTCCTGAGGACCAGCGTCCACTCGCCGGCCCCACGGAACGTAGTAACGCCCGATGATCTGATACTGCATGCTTCCCTTCCCGGCAAATGAAAGACTCACTCGATGCGCCCCTTCGTGTGTGTAAGCCTTCAGATCAATCATGTGCAGCAGGTCGTTATTGTCTCTGGTGATCTGCACTCGATCGACCGCCTTGCCGTCCACCGATACTTCGACAGTGCCGGTGGTGTCTGCGTTCGTCCCTTTTGTGAAGGACAACAGAAACGCCTTTAGTGAGAGGATCGTGGCCTGGGTCGTCTGCCAGTTGCCGAAAGCGTCCTTCTTTTCGGTCAGGTAGTCGAGAGCCTTCTTAGCCAATCCGCCCTTTTGTCCGCTCTTTAACAGAGCCTGAGCGGCCAGCGCGGTTGTCTCGAGATCAGCCGAGTCGTTGCGAGCCGACGTCGGGGTCTCGCCTTCCTGTTTCCAGAATGCGGTCTTGGGTCCTTCGGTTGCCCGCCCCGCAAGGGTGTTGATCGCCGCCTCGGTCCATCCTTTGTCCTTGCCGTAGTCCGCCGCGAAGTTCGCTATCACCGCCAGCGTGTACACGTCTTCCTTGCCGGTAACGTGCGAAGCGACATACTGTTTCGCTTTTTCGACCGCATCACCTTTGTAACCCGTCGACGCAAGCGCCCACCCGATGTACGCAGTGATCCTTACGACGTCCGTATTGTAACGATTCGTCGCGCCTTCGTTGATGAAGTAGGTGTCCGGTTTGAAGCTGCCGTCCGCCTGCTGCTGCGACGCAAGCCAGTTCTGCGTACGGTCAATCAAACGTTGGTCGACTTCGTGAACTCGCGACATGTCGGAGAACTCCATCAAGCCGTAAGCAGTCAGGATCTTGTTCGCCGGCGCCTGTCCGAACCACGAGAACCCGCCACCCTGTACTTCAAACGTTACCAGCCGTTGATAACCGAGCGAGATAAATCCTTCAGCCTTTGCCTGAGTCTCCGGCGTGATCTTCTTGCTGGTTTTCAGATAGTCCATCACCAGGATATTCGGATAAGTCGAAGACGATGTCTGTTCGAAGCACCCGCCGGGCATCTGCAGAATCGAGTCCAGCCCTTCGACTACTTGCGACAACGCTCCGGGATAGAGCTTGACGAAAATCTTCGACGCATCGGCTATCGCACCCGCGGGAATCACCACGTCTTTGGTGACCGAGCCTTCGAGCCGCTCGTTCACGACAACCGCGTGTTCTTCGCCGTTTGGCAGTATGTTGATCGAGCGCGCAACGGCATCGCCCGGCTGATTGGCGGGAGCGCCGAGCAGCCGCGCGGTTACCTGGAATTGCTGTTCGCCGATCTTCGAGGCTTTGACCCGGAACGACGCAGATGTCACCTCGCCCGCCTTGACCTCAACCTGCTTGACCGCATTGTCGTTGTCGAGTGCAAACCACGGATCCTGTCTCAACTCGAGTGAAACGGTCTGCGCCTTCGGCAGATAGTTGTAGACCGCAACCGGTACGGAGACTACATCGCCTTCCGTAAGCGAAACCGGGAGATCCAGATCGACAAAGAAATCTTGAAACACGCGTATGGGAGCTGTCGATGATCCGAGCGCCCCTCGAGTTGTCGACGCAAGCGACGTCACTCGCCAGGTCGTGATCGAATCCGCCATCGGAACGTGAATCGTCGCGCGTCCCTGCCCGTCGGTGATTAGCGACGGATTTGTGTACAAGGTTTCGGGGAAGAAACTCCGGACGCGAGGCCCACCGCCGGCCTCCTCCTTCTCCTGCCGATCATCGGCAGGCCGGGCGAGAACAGCCTTTTCGGCTTCCGGCGGAGAAGCGGCGCCAGCCGGCATATTAGCGGCGCGCGCGAGATCTTTTCGCACCGCAAATTCCTGCATCTCTTGTTTTCTTCGGAAGCCGTCTCGCTGATCAAACTCACCGCTGTAATTCAAACGAGCAGTCAACGTAACAGGCCTGATCCCTGGCGACCCAAACACTGCCTCAACCACTCCTCGCGCGCCGGCGTTGAGCGCCAATGTACGATACACCGTCGGTTGATACGATTCGCCTTCAAACACCAGGTGATAGCTTCCCGGCGCGAGGTTTGGCATCGTATAGCGTCCGCTCGCATCCGTGTATACGGTCGTGGTCATGCCGTTTGCGACTCGTCTCGCCGAAACCTTTATGCTGCCCAGCGAGCTCCCGTCTTTGTCCTTCACCGTGCCTTCAATCGCAACCCGTCCGCCTGCAATCGCGTTGTCTTGTACATTCGCATTGCCCTTGAACGGCGCGTAGCGATTCGTTTTTGGTTGCGGCCTGCGTTGAGCATAGACCTGGAAGCCGATGTCATCGGGCGTATCCGATTGTCGATCGGGCCCCTTTGAGCGGAGGGTTAGATAAGAGTATTCGCCGGCTGTCATTTTCCCATCACCAGTCAACGAATTGCCCCACGGGTCCTCGAGAATCCTGGTCTGTTCGGTACCTTCAGCGGCAAATAATTCCAGATCGCGTCCGAAGCCCGCCGACGCCGCCTCGTGATGCTCGTAGTAATCGGTCATCGCGCGAGCTACGGCCTGCGCCTTCTCGTTGAGACGCGCGGCATAGACCGCGAGATACTGGCCGCGCTTCGCTCCTATTGCCTCGCGCCCAAACTCCGCGCGCACGTCCTTGTCGCGCACCGCGCCTGCGGCAGCAAGCAGCACTCGAGCGGCCCGCTCCCGTTGGGCAACAGGTCTCTCACCTTCGAAGTCGTCAAGCAATACCTTCTCGAACGAGAACTGATGTACTTCATAACGAGGCGTCAGCAGTTCCTTTTCGAGATACATGAAAACTTTTTCGAAGCCCGGCTGTTTCTCCGATAGCGCGAATACGGCTTCGTCGACGATCTCAACGCCGAGAGCAGCCGATACCGGACGCCCCATCCGGTCCGTCACGCGGAAGTGTATGCACGCGTCGTCGCCGGGTTTGTAGCTCTCCTGCTCGGCTGACACTTCGACTTTCAAATCGTCCGCTGGATCAACATATACAAGCCGCCGATCGGAGATTGGATCGGCGTTCGAAGTGATCTGATAGGCGCGAACTTCGAGAGTCCCGAACATCGACGGTCCAAGATCGAGCGACAACGCGCCCCGCCCGTTTGATATTTCAATCGCTCGGGTAATAAGCGTCTGGCCGTCTTTGACCACATCGATGTACACGGCGCCGCGTTGCTTAGTCGATATCGTCTCGAGTCGAAGCGTGTTCCCGACTTTATAGACCGCCTGATTGGTTCGAAGCATCAAGCTCTGCGTCCCGGCGTCGCTGTCGAGCTTTACCTCTGCCTGGGCGGCGCGGCCTTTTGCATCGGCGGCTTTGAGATTCAACACCGCCGGACCAGTCCCCGGGCGCAGTGAAACGGTGGCGACTCCGCTCGCGTCGGTCTTGATACGCTCGGGGGTGATGTTGCCGGTGATCGTTGTCTCGGCCGGGGTTCCATCGGGGTACGAAGTCAAAATGTAAACACGGTTCTCGAGGCCCGGCAGAAGCCGCCCGCTTTCCGGGACAGCCATGATCAATATCGGAGTTTTCGAGACCAGCACGTTACGCGACTTTGTTTCGGTGTGTTGAGCGGTATCTTTGACTTCAACGCCAATCGAAACTGGAGCGCTGCCTTGTTGGGTCGATCGCCCGGCAAAAAAATCGGGCAGTTTAGATGAAAACGGGAAACGACCTTCGGCGTCGGTCTTACCGGTTACCCGGCCAAGCTCGACAGATTGCACATCGAACGTTGTCAACACGATCGTTACTTCGGCATTGGTAAGCGGTTTGCCAAACAAATAACGCGCGGTGATCTTGCCGGAAACGGTTTCGCCCGGCGAATAGTAACTCGCCTGTTGTTTACCGGCGTCACCCGACAATTCAACTTCGACTTTGAACTTCGGAAGCACGTATCGGTCAACAGTGACGGTCTTCTCCTGGGTGGACGGCGAGTCCGCGTCGCCCAGAATCGCGCGAATGTGATAAGGCCCGAAGTTGACTTCATCGGCGAGTTCGAAATCCGCCGACGCGATTCCAAAGCGATCGGTGCGATCGCGCTTCTTAAATACCTTGTTACCCTTACCGTCCTCCACTTCCAAGACTATCGGTTTGTCGGCAATCGCTTCGCGACTCGGCCCATCGAGCGCGAGCGCCCGCAGATGAATAGTTTGACCCGGTTGATAGAGCGGCTTGTCGGTCGTTAGCAGGATCCTGTCGCGACGCTCGAGTTGGATCGGTTGGTTAGCGGTGACCGAGCCTATGGAAGTATCCGCGCTGACACGCAACTGGCGGGAACCGTAGCTGTCAGCGGGCATCGTAAAAGCGACCTGCGCGGTGCCAAGCGAGTCGGTTCGACCGGAGAACAGAGTTGTCGCGCTGTCTCCGTTTACAAGCTCGAGCTTTACGCGGCTGTCGCGTAATGGATTGCCGCCCTTTGAATCAGCGGTGATGATTCGGACCGAAGCTGGCGAGCCGGCCGCATACGCGCGCTGCGCGAATAAGCGGACAACCGGTACCCGGAGTATCTCGGAAATAGAAACGATCTTCGATGAATCGCCGATGCTGACCCTCAATCGATTCCAGACGAGGTCCTCCAGTGACAGGCTCTTATCGAGTGGGATAATGACTCTTGAGGCACGATTGTCTGAGGATGTCGATCTTGCGACTCTCGCGACAAGCTTATCGTTTGGGTCAAGAATTTCGAGATTCAGGGTGCGGCTGTTAGGCGCAGTTGGCTCGAATGGCACACTGACTTCGAGCGAGCCGTTGCGATAGACGGCTGCGAGCTCATTGTCATCGGCGAAAACTTCATTGCTTGGTGAGAATGACAGCAAGAAGGTAGCAACAGCTACACACATCAGAACGAGGGCAGTTCTCGACCAGCACTTATCTCTTAGGAATCTCATTGGGCACACCTCCGGCACGACCTTGTCTTTTGTGCGTCTCGGCACACCGCCGGCGCACGTTTCTTGTGACGCTCTTTATTGGGGACTGCTGTTTACGGGCTGCTCGGCAATTACTAAACCGCGATAAGAGAACGGCAGGTTAAAAGTCTCTTGCGAAGGATTTCTTCTTTGCGTCTTCTTCTTTGCATCCTCTTCTTTGCGTCTTGGCGGTCCTTTGCGTCTTTGCGCTAATCAAACAATTCAAAAGCGACAGTACAGCGCAAAGACGCCAAGGACCGCCAAGAACGCAAAGACTACTTATCTTGACCAGCGGCCGCTTGATCCGTCTTTGGTGCGCTCTTGATGTCGTTGAAGTTCAGCACCGAGTTGAACAGCATGTTGAACTCACCGAAGTTCTGCCATCGATAACACGGATTCGTAGAGAACATCAGCACGCGGCCGCGGCCTACCGGCACGTCGACGATCGCCGGTCTGTTGCGTATCTCGTTGGCGCCTCTCATCAATCCGCTCATCACCGATCTGTCGCCACCGGGAAAGCGCATCAATACCTGACTGCCTCGATCACGCTCCGGAACTTGCAGCAAAGGCCCGTTCGCATACCGCACCGAAATCGTTTTCTGCGAGTAGCCATAAAACACCGGATGCGATGCTTGAAGGATCTCTGCTTCGACGATTGGCCCCGGTCCGTAAAACTGCGCTGAGGTCCGGCCGGCGTCAATCGTGCGCGTGAGCCCAAACTCCGCGGGGAAGAAACTCGCGCTGCCAAGAGTAACCACAACACCTCCGGCTCCGATAAACTTCTCGAACTCCGCAACACCGGCGATCCCCATCCCTCCGGTTATGTCGTCTGACTCGCCGTACATTCCAAGACTTTTGAATCGATCAGTCCTGGTGTAAGCGATGGGTTTGCTCTTTGGCTCGATGTCATAAACGAGTCCCTTTCCGCCACGCCCCTGGTTTGGCACTACAATAACGTCGTACGAACTTCGCAAATCTCCTTTTTTGACTCGCTCTTTGTAAATCAAATCGAAGGGCACCTCGAACTTGTCCAGTGCGTAACGTAGCCAACCGACTTCCTGGGTGTTGCCCCAGGTGCTGTAGACCGCCAGCCGCGGCAAATCCAATTCGTGCATCGGAACGTCAGGTCGTTTCGCGAGCCCGGCTGCAGTCAGTCCAAGAGGCTCAATTGCAGCCCTCACTCGCGCGCCGGTATCTTTGCCGCCCTGATTGCCGGACACAATAAAAGACCCCGCCGGGAACTCCGTTGCTCCGTCTTTGAATGACTGTTCGACAGCCTCAACCTTGAGATCCTTGAGCCGATACCGGAGCGTGATCATGTTGTTAGAACCGTAATGCGCAATTGCGTACGCGGCTGGCGCCTGGCCACCCGAAACGGTTCCTTTGATGTCGAGCGACTCTACGGGTTGAACGGCTATATCGAGAATCGATTTGTCTGCGATTTCTTTAACTTCGGCGTGATTCATCAGGCCCATCGTCCAACCGGTGTCGTCATACGTGCGAAGGTTCTGATCGGGGAAGTCCTGTTTTTCAAGAAGGATTTTCGCCAGCCGGCCGTAAGGCTGATCGCGTTTGATCACCAGCGATCCGGCTGGGAAGGTTCCTTCTTTCACTTTGATCTCGGCGGCCGCGCGACCGACCTCAATGCCTTGCAGGCGAAGGATGTTGACTAGCCGCGCAACCCGGGTCATGTCCCGCTGTCCAGCCGGGATCACATAGCCGAAGGGCGCCTCTTTTTTGCCCGCCTCGATTGAGTTGCGGCTCTTGAGATAGAAATTCTCGAGGATCACTTTTGGAAACGATGAAGTAAGCTGAAGCGCCGAAAGCACACCGGTCTGCATGTAATTGGTGTTGTTGCGCATCGACCAGACAACTTCCTTGTAAGGAGGCAGCGGGCGGTACCATTCACGGCTGGTTGGGCTGACACGGCCTCCGCCAGTTGCCTCGCCGGTGTCAACCTTGCGTTTCATCGTGTTCGCGCCGCCGTTGCCGAACGTCTCGTACATACGAAGCATTCCGTTGTGATTCGATGCCATGAACCCGAGATAGCCCGGCGACCACATATCAACAAACGCGTGGGTCCACACTCCCGGCATGCCGTACTTGATCATCTGAGTCATCTCAAAGTTTGAAAACCATGGAAGCTCACCGTAGAGGATCGGATCGAGCGTCGGGTTCTGCGGCGCCTGCCCGCTAAAGGTGTACATAAACGGCACCGACTCGTGCAGCTCGTGCATGATCGGCGGGTGCCACTGCAGGTACCAGTCGAGCAGCGTTCGCATGGTCACCTGCGAGTAATTAATATCGCGGTTGTTATCGTGAAAGATGTACTTGCCCCAGTATGGCGGTCCGCCAAAACTCTCCTCTTCGCTCTTCTCGTCGATTTTGTAACGATAGTACCAATCGACATAGCGGTCGCGGCCGTCGGGTTCGGCTACCGGGGTAATGGTAACGATTACGTTGTCGCGAATCTGATTGATCACCGGCGAGTCTTCGACGGCGAGTCGATATGCAAGCTCCATGAGCATCTCGGGTGGGCCGGTTTCTCCGCTGTGAAGCCCTCCCATAACGTGATAGATCGGTTTTGCTTTGGCGATGACTTCCCGAGCCTGCTCTTCGGTGACTCTGCGCGGGTCTGCAAGCTGGGCGAGATAGGCGCGATACTGATCGAGGTTTCTGATCGATTCCTCGGATCCGACGGCTACTACAACACACTCGCGTCCCTCATCGGTCTTCCCGATCGAAAAGACTTTGACCCGCGGTGTTTTCGCGGCAAGCGCCCGGTAGTAACCGACAGCTTCCGCGTGATAAGTGAGCTTGCCGGGCGCGCCGATGTGATGACCGAGCACATCCTTTGGCGAGGGGATTCCAGGAACCCTGGGAAGATGATCAACCAGCGGGCTGATGAACTCGGGCTTGGTGGTCCATTCCTTTACCGAACGGGCGAAGTCCTCGTCCTGTTGTTGGGATTTAGCTTTTTGAGCAGATACACCCGAAACCAGCACAACAAGAACGGTTGCGATCGAAACCCAGCGCGAGTGAGTTGAGCTTGCATTCATCTTGTGAATCTCCTATCGAGGTTAGCCGCATTCCAGTGCGCGCCAACGTGCGCTGAGTTCTATCATCAAACCGCGATTGTTTCCAGTTTGTTAGCGATTATCGGTGATTTTTAGTTGAGTAACACGACGCCAGACACCACGCGCTTTTAGTTGGGGCAGGGGAGTTTGGACATTGCGCTAATTTCAACGACACAGCCGAGGATAACCGCGTAGCGGTGTCCTATCGGTAGCTTGCGTGGGTTGGCGGTACCACTGGGCCGCGTTCCCTGTGTGCGTCAAAATCGATCTATCGTCAAATAGGTAACCGCTACGCGGCCCAG
>DASRIZ010000431.1:0-2928 GCA_035649735.1 Blastocatellia bacterium
GTCGAGCGCGTTCTTGACCCCCTCGCCGGTGCAGGACGCGATCAGCGTGGCCTTGAGCCGGCGCAGGCGAAACACGTCCCAGGTGAGATCGACGATGTCGCGGATCCAGATGTCCTCGAGGATGTCGCCGGGATGCAGGGCGCCGGAGATCCGCGCCAGCAGCTCGCTGTAGGCCTCCTCGCGCTCGCCCTCGAGCAGCGGCGGCGGCCCGAGGAAGGCCAGGGTGGCGAG
Organism: Blastocatellia bacterium; assembly: GCA_035649735.1. Lineage (GTDB taxonomy): Bacteria > Acidobacteriota > Blastocatellia > UBA7656 > UBA7656 > Onstottus_A. The sequence continues at coordinate 232 of DASRIZ010000431.1, forward strand.
CGGCTGGGAGGCGGCGGCGGGGATGGTGGGGAGGTCGGGTCGGTCGAGCATGAGCGGGCTCCGCTGGTTGCGATTGTTCACGATATGTTCTATACTCGCCGATAGGACTTTTGGCAAGAGGGCCTAGGATAAAAATCTAGTGATGGACATTATATGGGACATGAACCATATATCGGGCAGCAGGACGACGACCGGCCGCGCGCAAAGCACCGGCCGCTTCCCGCAAACATGCATTCGAGCGGTGAAGGCGCCGACATGAATAAGAGGACTGCTCGATCCACCTCCAAGCTGACGACCCTCGACGAGATCCTGAAGGAACAAGGAAAGCTCGACGAGTTCGAGGCCGTGGCCATCAAGGAAGTGCTGGCATGGCAGATCGCCGCGGCGATGAAGGCGCAAAACCTCTCGCGCAAGCGGCTTGCCGAGCGCATGAAAACCAGCCGCAGCCAGATCAGCCGGCTGCTCGACCCCAAGGACGGTAACGTGACGATCGCGACGCTGCAGCGTGCCGCCAAAATCGTCGGCCGTACGCTTCGGCTTGAATTGGTCTAGATGCATGACCCGGGAATATGGCGTTGAAGTCCAATCGGACTTTCTAGAGCGGCAGACAAAGGCTCAGCCTGTTGCTACCGTCGCCAACCGACTTTCATTGAAAGCCACGAACAATCGTTAGCGCAAAGTAGAGCGACGCAAATGATTCAAGCCGTGGCTAACGATTGGCGCGAGGAGTTGGGCGTCCATGAACGGCGCCCTCCCAGCTTCTTTACGAGCAAAGAGGAACTCACTCCTTCGACCCCACAAGCGCATGTTCTCCGGCGAGCTTTTGATCTATTGCATTTGGACGGGATCTTTTGCGCTGAAAATTCACCGTTGATCTATTTCAAGCAAGTTACCAAGATCACTATGGCGTCCGTGCTTAAGTTGCATCGTCAATTCTGGAATCATGGCGGCGCGCCAATCCTTGTATTGATCTCCAGGGACCAAGTTCACGTCTATTCGGGAATGTCGCGCCCGGTGCCGGACAGCGAGGTTAGGGACCGACCGCCAAGTCTTGTCAAAACCATTGATCGTGTTTCGGAAGGGCTCCGGGAGTTTCTTACTTCCGTCGAGTCCGGCGATTTTTTTCAGCAGAATGCCGTTATTTCAATCCAGAACATCGCATTGACCGCGACCTTCTAGACAACTTGAGGGACACTCGCGATGCTCTTGATGAAATTACACATCGTGCCATTGCACCTCATATTCTTGATGCGTTGCTCTGTCGTCTGGTGTTTACCTGCTATCTTTTTGATCGTGAGGTCATAGGCCAGAATTATCTCGAAGCACTAGAACTTAAAAACGTTTCACATCTGCGGGATGTCCTAAACATTCAGCCTGTCAGAGATGCTAAGATTGCGCTGTACCAGCTTTTTCAGCAGCTCGGAACGGATTTTAACGGCGATCTTTTCAACGATGATCTCGAAGCCGAAGCAAGGCACATTACTAATAAGCACATTCAGACTCTCAACGAATTTTTTCACGGGACCCTGGTTCGAAGTGGCCAGACGTCTTTCTGGCCTTATGATTTTGGCGCAATTCCGATTGAAACAATCAGCGCCATCTACGAGCATTTTCTAAAGGCGACGGATCATCAGGCGGGAACATTCTACACGCCCCGATTTCTTGCCGAAATAGTCCTGGATACCGCCCTTGAGGGGTTCAACAATCTTATCGGTAAGACATTTCTCGACCCGGCCTGCGGATCGGGAATCTTTCTCGTTGGACTCTTTAACCGGATAGCAGAAGAGTGGAAGTACGCTAATCCAAATGCGCCAAATGAGAGACGCGCTACGGAGCTAATGCGTCTGTTGCAGGATAGCTTATTTGGCGTAGACGTAAGCCCTACAGCTTGCTGGATTACGGCGTTCAGTCTCTATCTCGCTTATCTCGATCAACTAGCACCCAGAGACATACAGGAACTACAGAAAAAAGGGCAGGCACTTCCCCATCTCGTCTCATTGCTACCCGACAGTGCGCCTGACTCAGCCGGCAATATCCGATGTGTTGATTTCTTTGCAAAGGCACAGGACCTCCCAGTTGTTAATGTTGTGGTGGGGAATCCTCCGTGGGGGAGCATCGCCGCCGATGATACGCCCGCAGGCCAATGGTGCATCGAAAATCAAAAACTGCTACCCGATAAACAGATTGCCGTAGCCTTTATATGGAAGGCGGCGGAACACGTCCGAGCGAAGGGCACCATATGCCTTGTATTGCCACATGGCACTTTGTTCAATCATAGCACTACGGCGGTGGAGTTTCAGAAGGCTTGGCTACGTCAACACACGATTCGGCGTGTATTGAATCTTGCTGATTTTCGCTGGTTCCTTTTTGATAAGGCAGTCCATCCGGCGATTGTTGTCAGCTATGGAAAAGAGAGGCCCGAAAACGAACGCCACAGAATCGAATACTGGGCACCTAAAGCCGATTGGACGGCCACTCAGGCCGAGGTCATCGCTGTCTCCCCGACGGACAGGTCAGAAATCTTTGTAAGTGATCTCTTGAAAGACTTGGACGGGCCTGACGCTCCTCAAACTTGGAAGCAAAGGTTCTGGGCCACTCCTCGAGATTTGCGGCTCCTCGATAGGCTCTCCCTTTATCCGCGTCTCCGCGACCACGTTCATTCTCCACGGGAAACCAACAGTACTAAGCCTTGGGTCA
>DASRIZ010000432.1:0-16767 GCA_035649735.1 Blastocatellia bacterium
GAAAAGCGAGTCGCGGTCGAACGCGGCGAGCTGCAGGGTCAGGGCGGAAGCTCCGACATCTGGCTGTTCGAGACCGGCCCGCGCGGCGCCATGGATCGCTTCACCTCCGACCCGGCTCAAGATATCGATCCACTCTGGTCGCCCGACGGCAGCCGCATCGTCTTCAGCTCGGATCGTGACGGCCCTCTGAACCTTTATCAAAGGGCGGTGAGCGCCACGGGCGGCGACGAACCGCTCCTTAAATCTGACAACGGGAAAAGTCCCAATGACTGGTCTGTGGACGGGAGGTTCATCCTCTACTCTGAGCAGGACCCGAAGACCGGTCTCGATTTGTGGGTCTTGGCGCTTTCGGGGGAGCAAAAGCGGGAGCCTTTCTTGCGGACGGATTTCTCCGAGCTGCAGGGTCAGTTCTCTCCGGACGGGAAATGGATCGCCTACGCCTCGATCGAGTCGGGGAGGTGGGAGGTCTACGTGCGGAGCTTTCCCGATCGGGGCGGGAAGTGGCCGGTCTCCACGAACGGCGGGGTGCAACCCAAGTGGCGTCGCGATGGGAAGGAGTTATTCTACATCTCGGCGGACAAGAAGCTGATGGCGGTGGCCGTGAAGGCGGATGGCGCAACCTTTGAGCCAGATGTCCCCAAAACGCTGTTCGAGCTGCGAGTCCCCGGCAACCTTGCCGGCCCGAGGAATTGGTATGCCGTCTCCAAAGATGGCCGTTTCCTCGTCAACACAAATCTCGAAGAGGCGACCGCGCCGCCGACCACGGTGGTGCTGAACTGGACGGCGGATTTGAAACGATGAGTCTTGCGACGGGCACACGCTTCGGGCCTTACGAAATCATCTCGCCCCTTGGCGCGGGCGGGATGGGTGAAGTCTATCGCGCGCGCGATACTCGTCTCGGTCGTGATGTCGCTGTCAAAGTGCTGCCATCTGCACTCTCCGACGATGAGCAACGACTGCATCGCTTCGAGCAAGAAGCCAGTGATCGTAGGAGGGTACGGCTCTGACCTGGGCGCGGAGTTGTACGACCCGCAGAATGAAAGATGGAGCGTCACGGGCGGCCTCAACACGCCCCGCCTTTATCACACGGCAACTCTGCTTAAAAACGGCAAGGTGCTGGTCGTAGGACCGGCCGACGCATTCTTTGGCGGCGAAGCCGATCCGCTCGATACTGCGGAGTTGTATGACCCAGATACAGGCGTGTGGAGTTTCACTGGCAACCTCAACACTGCTCTTGACTCTCACACAGCGACGCTGCTTCAAAACGGCAAAGTTTTGGTCCTGGCGGGAAGCTCCGCGGAGTTGTACGACCCGGACACGGGTGAATGGAGCAGCACAGGGCATCTTAATAGACCGCGCTACTCTCACACGGCGACTCTCCTGCCCAGTGGAAAGGTACTCGTTGCGGGCGGTTGGAGCCTCGTTGCGAACGAGTTCGGTTACAACTTTACTCTACGCAGCTCGGAGTTGTACGACCCCGACACGGAGACTTGGAGTTTTGCCGGTGATTTCAACACCGCACGCGGTAATCATACGGCAACTCTTCTGCCTGACGGAAAACCGCTGCTTGTAGGCGGAAATTGGTTCCCTGGGGACGGTTCTACCAGGTCTCGTGTACTCGCCAGCGTGGAGCTCGGTAACACCTTCGCCGCAGTCATGCCGCCCAAAATAACTATGGCATCGGTCGCGGGCAAGAAGCTGATCGTGGCAGGTGAAAACTTCAACCCAGACGCGGTGATAATGATTAACGGAGAGGAACAGAAGACCAGGAATGATGACCAGAACCCGCAGCCTACTCTGATCGGCAAGAAGGCAGGCAAGAAGATCAGGCCGGGCGACCGTCTTCAGGTAAGAAACCCCGACGGCACTCTCTCCGAGGAGTTCATCTTCACCGGTTCCTAGGACATGTAGCCTCGGTGCCAGGCTTGCGATTTGCGATTCTCGCTTTTTGCAACGGACCTCGACGCTCGTTTCTCTCATTTTGAGTCCGAGAATCGCAAATCGCAGGCCTGGCACCATGCTGCTTGCCTAAACGTGAACGTGTCGACTTCCGCGTTGACGGAATTGATGATCGCAACGGCCAGTGTTGGATTTCTCCAGCGCCGGCCGTTGCTCGTCAATCGATCCCCTCAGATCAAGTGATTGCTGGAATACGTGAAATCTCCCTAACGCTAACGCCAACCTCGCCCCTAAAACAATTCGCCGGTTACCGCCGTTAGTCGCCCATTGATTAAGAAATTGGCTCCTGAATTTATTGCGCCATTTGGAATGCCGAAATTGCGAGAGTTGAAGGATTGAACATATCGGCTCGATAGCATCTGCTCGATAGCATCTTGACCTGTTTGAAGACTCAACATAGCATCAACGCTGCCGAAGGGGAATGCGTATATGCTCCACGCGTTCACAAAGTCCATTGTCGTGCTTGAGTCAAAAAGGCTGGCAGGTTTCTACATCACGATTGGCAGCCTGGCTGTTCTTCTGGCTGTCGCTGCACAAGCCGAGCAACTGCCTCTCAAAACCTATACCATTGCCGATGGTCTGGTGCACGGTTCCATCACATCCATTTATCAAGACCATAAAGGCTTTCTCTGGTTTGGCACCTTCGAAGGGTTGAGCCGCTTTGACGGCTATGGCTTCGTCAATTACGACCGCCGTGACGGCTTGCCGCATGACTTTATCAATCACATCACGGAAGACCGGCAAGGACGGTTGTGGGTGGCGACCAACGGCGGCGGTGTGGCGCAGCTGGTTGAGCATTCGTCGGAACAGGGCAGCGCGAAATTTGTCAGTCTCAACCTTCGCGAAACGAATGATCGGCGCGTAAAAAATGCAAATAATGTCAACCGAATGGTCTTCGATGCGCGCGGGTACTTGTGGTGTTTGACCGATTATGGATTGTATCGCGCTATTGTAGAGTCCTCCCAACTACAATTTGAAACCATTATTGAAAAGAACAGCGCCGATTCATACGCCGCACTCGAAGATGCCGACGGCACGTTGTGGTTTGGCATCGCGGATGAACTGGTGGAAATCCGCGGCACAGAGATTCTCCATCATGGTTCAATTGACGGCGCATCCAATTCAACCGGCATCACCGGCCTTGCCCGCCACGGCGACGGGCATTTGCTGGTCGCGGACGACCACCGGGTACGTGAGTTTGTACCGCCGAGGGCTGGCAAACCACGCGGCGAATGGCGTAAACCGCTCGGGCTGCCAACCCGGCAAATCAGCCCGATAAAGACATTGCTGGTTGATGGTGCCGGGGCGCTCTGGCTGGGAACTGGCCAAGGGCTAATGAAATATGCGGACGGGAAGTCATCTCACTACACAGTCGCAAATGGCTTACCGAGTGACCACGTGAGGGCATTGGCAACAGACCGTGTTGGTAATTTGTGGATTGGCACGGCGGGCGGCGGGTGCCGGCTGATCAGCGAGGCCATCATCAGCTACACCCGCAGTGAAGGATTGCCTACTAGCACAAACAGTGTTTATGAAGATGATAGGGGAAGAATCTGGGGCGTGCTGGCCGATGGTTCAGTAGCCGAAATTGGCGGCGGCAAAATTGTATTTCGCGAACGACTCGCGTCGCCGATCATTGCAACGCCATCCGTCGGCTTGATGTATAGCAACAAGATTTGGTATCGCTGGAATTATGGATCCGGTGTGAAAATTGACATGCCGCGCACGCGCTTAGGAAACGGGCAGGAAATTGATCTTGCCCGCTATGTATCAACCGACGCGCGCTTGTACAAAGACGAGCGTGGCGTGTTATGGATTTCCAAAACGGACCGCAACATCTATCGCGTTGACCTCAACGGGGACGGCGACCTTACGGTCGAGAGTTTCCCGACCGATGCCAATTTTTTGCCCTATACGCACATGATCGGCGACGGCGCGGGCGGCTTGTGGCTCGGCACCGTTGAAGAAATAGGTCGGCTACGAGGCGGCCGATATACATTGGTCGAGCGTTCCGAAGGGTTGCCGGAAACTGACCCGCGCGCGTTTTTTCTGGACAGCCGCGGCTGGTTGTGGGTGGGCTTGCGCTACAAAGGAGTATCGGTAACCCAGGAGCCGGCGGCAGACCATCCGACGTTTCTCAATTACTCGCACGAACAGGGGCACCTGTCGAGCAACGTGGTGCGCTCAATAGCGGAAGACCGGGCGGGCAGAATCTATTTTGGAACCGACCGCGGGCTGGACCGCTTCGACCCGAACACCAACCAATGGACGCATTTCACCACACAGGACGGCTTGGCGGGGAATTTCATTCATAGGGTACTCGGAGATCACAACGGCTTCATTTGGGTTGCCAGCGAAGGGGGCATCTCGCGCTTCGACCCGCGCAAGGAGAAGGAGGCAAACAATCCTTCACCCATTTATTTCAGCCGCCTGCAAGTGGCGGGCGAGGAGGTGCGGCTGGCGGAAAACGGCGTCGAAAGCATCGCGCCGCGCGAGCTTGCCTCGACGCAAAATAACCTGACCATTGCCTTCGTCGCGCCTACTTATCAGGATGTGAATGAGTTGATGTATCAGTACCAGCTCGAAGGCGTGAGCGAGAAGTGGAGCGCGCCGACGCTCGAGCGTTCCGTTACCTTTGGAAGTTTGGCGGCGGGCAAGTATCGCTTCCTGGTTCGCGCCGTTGGGGAAAATGGCGTCACCAGTCCTCAGCCAGCCGTCTTCGAGTTTCGCATCCTGCCGCCGATCTATTTGCGTTGGTGGTTCATCGCGGCAAGTTTACTGGCGGCGGGTTTGGCGATTTATTCATTGTACCGCGCTCGGATCGCGCGACTTTTGGAAATGGAGCGTACCCGCACACGCATTGCCACCGATCTGCATGACGACATCGGCGCCAATTTAACCCGCATCGCTTTGCTCAGCGAAGTGGCTAATCAGCAGCCGGGCAACGATAAGGTCAAAACGCTGTTGCCCTCGATTGCGGATATTGCCCGCGAATCGGTCGCTTCGATGAACGACATTGTTTGGGCAATATCGCCGGATCACAACAGCCTCGTGGATCTGACGCGGCGGATGCGCCGACACGCCGAAGAAGTGTTCGCGTTCCGCGATATTGATTTGGACTTTACCGCGCCGACCGCTGATAGCGACTTGAAGTTGAGCGTCGGGGCGCGGCACGATTTGTTGTTGATTTTTAAGGAAGCGGTCAACAATGCGGCGCGTCATTCGCTCTGCACAAAAATTGATATTGTGTTTCGCTGCGACCATTCGGGTCTGCGCTTGAAAATCAGAGACGATGGTCAAGGTTTCAATCCGGAAGTCCTGAACAGCAGCGGGCATGGGTTGCGGAGTATGCAGCGGCGGGCGGCAGCACTCGGCGGCGCACTGACCATTCAGTCCAGCGCCGGCACAACGGTCGAATTTGCCTTACCCTTACGCAAGGGCTCTGCCTCTCACCTCTAGCGATCTCTGCCGATAGCATTAATCTGCCAGCTCAATGGGAAATCCTGACCCGCACAAATGAGCAGGCGACAAATCAGCGAATTCGCAGTACGGTACGTATCTATCATGTCGAGTCTCAATCCCGTTCCGTCGTCTGACGTCGTGATGCGTGTCGTTTTAATCGAAGACCTACGCGAGGTGCGCGAAGGTCTGGCAGCGCTGATTAACCGCACCGCAGGCTATAAATGTGTCGCGGCTTATTCGCTGATGGAAACGGCGCTGGCGCGCATCGAAAAAGACAGCCCCGATCTAGTTCTTACCGATTTAGGCTTACCTGGAATGTCGGGCATTGAGGGCATTGAGAGATTGCGGGCGATGTTCCCCGAAACGCCCATTCTGGCTCTCACGATTTATGACAATGACGAACAGATTTTTAACGCTCTCTGCAATGGCGCAAATGGTTATTTACTGAAGAACACGCCGCCTGCCCGTCTTTTGGAGGCCCTAAAAGAGGCGGTTGAAGGTGGTTCGCCGATGTCACCGGCGATTGCCGCACGTGTTGTTCGTCTGTTCCGTGAATTTCGCCCGCCCGAAACGGTTAACTACTACCTCACCGCGCAGGAAGCCGAACTGTTGAAATTGTTAGTCGAAGGACATTACAAAAAAACTGCCGCCCACGCGCTCGGCATCTCGTTTCATACCGTCTCCTTTCACCTGAAAAACATCTACGACAAACTCCAGGTTCATTCCAAAACCGAAGCGGCTGCCAAAGCATTGCGCGAAAAACTGGTCTAAAAACTTCTACGAGAATTCTCCGCGACCTACACATGTGGGTAGTTATCTTCGCGTTCGCTTTCTGCTAAGGTGAGTACAGGGAAATCGTGTAGCAACATGAATGATGAAGCAAAGAAAGGCACATCATTTTGGTTGCACCGTTTTGTGACCGCAGGTGTCTTAGGGCGCGGCCGCGGTTCGCAGGTTGAAACTGAACGCCACGCCGTTGGTATCTGATGCCTTATAACTAGGAACCTTCGTGGTTGACTTCCGTCAGTTGGTTTACTTATGAGCCTTGACCGACAATGGACACCTAGCTGCGATTCGAACTGCGGGATCCCACATTTTGACCTGCGGGTCGCATCCCGAACATTTGCGGAAAGCGCTCTACTACCCGGATCGCGCTGGATGTAGGCTGCGCACGTCAACCAAAAATCTGGGTACTCGTAGGAGTTTTGGAAATTACCGCGCGATATCTGTGACGACATCCGGCTCTGCCCGGCTCTATAAAAATAGGAGGTCTGACGATGTATTTGATACCATCCAAAATGTTAAAACACTTCGTCCTTGTCGCGTTTGTAGCGGCATTGGTATTAAACATAACGCCATCACAGCAAGTTTCCGGCTATGACGAGCTTTCCGGCGATGTGCCGCCGGCGCAAATCAAGCTGCCCCCAGCCGCCTCAAAAAAAGTTGATTATCAGCAGGACATCCAGCCACTGCTCGCTCAGAAATGTTACTCCTGTCACGGGCCTGAGGTTCAGCAGGCCGGCCTGCGGCTTGACCTGCGTCAGAACGCACTGCGCGGCGGCGATTACGGCCCGGTCATCAAAATCGGAGACAGCGCCGCCAGCAAGCTGATCCGCCGTCTGGTGGACGGCGACGGCGGTCTGCAGATGCCTCCTACCGGGGCGCTCTCGGACGATGAAATTGGGCTGCTGCGCGCCTGGATCGATCAGGGCGCCGAGTTTCGCACAGACATCGTCGCCGAAGCGCCGCGCAGGACGGTAGACCCCAAAGTCACAGCGCTGATTGCCGCAGTTCGCGCCGGGAATCGCCCTGAGATCGAGCGCCAGATCGCCGCCAGTCCAGAAGCGGTTCGGGGCAAGGATGGCGGTGGTTCGACGGCCCTCCATCACGCCGCCGGCTACGGGCCGCTCGCCAACGTAGAACTGCTGATCGACAAGGGCGCCGAGGTGAACGCCAAAAACGGCCGCGGTTCGACGCCGCTGCACTGGGCCATCCATGATGAGGCCAAGGTACGTCTGCTGCTCTCGAAAGGCGCAAACGTCAACGCTAAGCAGGCACAAGGACGCACGCCGCTTTTTTTGGCAGCCGTGCTGGGTGACGGCGTCCCGACCATGCGTTTGTTGCTTGCCAGAGGGGCGGATCCCAACCTGGCGAGCGCCAACGGGCAGACGCCGCTGATGATGGCGGCGCGCGGCAATGTCGAAGGAATGCGGTTGCTGATCGAGAAGGGGGCCGGTGTAAACGCCAGGGACGGCGCCGGCGAAACCGCCCTGATGTTCGCAGGCAGCAGTGGGAATGCCGGCGCCGTACGATTGCTGATCGAGAAGGGTGCGGACGTCAAAATCAAATCGAAGCGCAACGAAACGGCGCTCGGCTTTGCAGCGACGTCGGGCGTGCAGGCCTCGGTCGAGTTGTTGCTCGCCAAAGGCGCGGAGGTGAACGTCCGCAACTTCCGGGGCTACTCGCCCCTGATGTTCGCCGCCAGCTCGGACACCATGCCGGCGGGAATCATCAGGCTGCTGTTGGACAAAGGCGCAGACGCCAGCTTCACCGGCGATTACGACGAGCCAGCCAGCGTTCTCGCCGCCAAACGCGGCCACACGGAAGCGGCCCGATTGCTCGGCGCAGAACCTCCATCGCGGGCGGACAACGCTACGGTAAAGGTTATACCGGTCGGTGTCAGCGACCGGCCCATCCCGGGCGCGGTGAGGAACTCTCTCGCGTTGCTCGAAAAGCAAAGCAACACCTTCATTCGGACGGCGGGGTGCAACTCCTGTCACTCGCAGAGCCTGCCGTCGGCAGTCTTGGGCCTGGCCCGGGATTACGGGCTCACGTCTATGAAGACGTTTCCGCAACTGCCGGCGACGATGACGCCGCCTGCCGAGCAGCTGATGGACTTCATTATCGTCAGCCCCAGCATCGCCTGGGAATTATTCGATGCGGGGATGAATCACGAGCCGCGGACCCAGCTGACGGACGCCATCGTCCGCTATCTCATGGCCTCGCAAACCGCCGATGGCGGCTGGCGCATCCCTGAGAGTCGTCGCCCGCCAATGAACTCGGGCGAGATTCAGACAGCGGCGCTGGCCATCTACGCTATTAAGAACTATGCCCCGGAAGCGGAGAAGCTGAATTGCGAAAAAGCCATCGCCCGTTCTGTGGCCTGGCTGGAAAAGGCTACAGCGGTGACGAACCAGGACCATGCTTTCAGGCTACTGGGGCTTGCCTGGGGAGGGGCGCCGGCGCCGGCGATCAGCGAGGAGGCGAAATCCCTTGCCGCGCTTCAGCGTGCGGACGGCGGATGGAGTCAATTGCCCGCGATGGCTTCCGACGCTTATGCCACAGGAGAAGCGTTGTTTGCACTCGGCTCGGCTGGCAGGATGGCCATCAGCGATCCTGTCTTCCGCAAGGGCGTCGAGTATCTCTTGAGCACCCAGGCTGGTGACGGGTCGTGGCATGTCAAGTCACGATCCATCTGGTTGCAGCCGTACCTGGAAAGCGGGTTCCCCTACGGGCGGGATCAGTTCATCTCTACCGCAGGAACTGCCTGGGCAACGTTGGCGTTGACTCTCGCGGCGGAACCTGCGAGACAATCGCGACGATAAGCAATCTCAAGAAAACAGCCGCTTATTGAAGCCAGTCTCCGCGGACAAAATCAAAACTGGCGACGAAGCGATACCAGCAGTCCCGGTGCAAGATCGGCGACCTATGTGGATAGAAAGAAGAGGTTTCAGCAAATCGCGCTGGTTCACCTACGAAGAACGAAAACTAAATGGGGAGAACCAAAATGTCTCTTGAAGAACTGTTGGATTTTTGGAAGGAAGTGAGGGCGGGAGTCATCGACGAACTTGCGCAGATACCGGCCGAGCAGTTCGGGTTTCAACCGGCGCCGGAGTCTCGCAGCGTCGCGGGCATCATCCGTCACATCGTAGAAGTGCAAAAGTTTTCGACGGGCGAACTGTGCCGACCGGATACTGATTTCAATCGAGTGCCGATTCGTGAAATGGTCGAAAGGCACGCCGCAGTGGCCCATACGGGCGGGGACAAAGAGGAGTTGATCGGGTCGCTGAGATCATCTATGGAGTCGGTTGAAGCAGCCCTACGCGCGTTCGGAGAAGAGGCGCTCAGAGAAAAGGTGCAGTACGGGAAGCCGATGTCGAAGCTCGACATTTTGTATCTTTACATCACCCACGAGATGTACCATCGAGGGCAGATAACCGTCTACGAGCGGTTGCTGCAGATCGAGCCTGCGGCCACGGTGAAGGTCAGGGAGCTTCTGGCGGCCCGAGCGTAGCTCGGCAGCAACGAGAGGACTAGACTCATTCTGCCAGTTTACGGTGCAAGTCCGATGCGTCGCAGCACTTCTGCGAAACGCGGGTCGGCGCGCAGGGAATCAAAACGCGGGTCAACTTTGACCAGTCCAAGAATGGTTTCGTGTTCTTGATAGGACTTGTTCAGTTCAGCACATGCCTTGTCCTTCTCGCCCAGTACGGCGTGAAATGTTGCAACCTTATACGGCTTCCAGTTAGAAGGCTGGCGTTCACCAGTCATCGCCCGCAAGAATCCCTGCCAGCCGCCTCTGGCAAAACTTTCGCGCGCTAGCGCGGCAGATTGTTGATTGCCGGTTAGTTCTTCATATTTGGCCAGTTTTTCCACGCTCTCGGCATAGTTGCCTTTCAACTGATAAGCCAAGCTGAGGGTGCTGTGCGCCGGCGCGAAATTGGCATCCATCTCAATAGGTTCAAGGTCGGGAAGGCTCCCCCGCTCGCTCGCTGACAAACCTTAAGGAGCGGGGGCAAGCCACCCTTGCGTTGAACCTGCTGAGGTACCGAGCAGCAATCATATTCGAGCGCGTACTCCAACGACACATCCCCGTCTGCTCGCGTGTCGGGCCGACTATGAAAAGCTGTGTCGAACAATCGGCAGCGAACAATTAAATCTGATCAGTCCAGGATAGTTTTTGCCGCTCGCTTACGCCTTCACCAAATGAGCGCGAGTTATGTGCTCTGGAAAACGACTAGACATAAGGAGGCAGACGTTATGAACACAAAAGACAATCGTGAAGACAACATCAAGCTAACCCAGATCGCAGATTTGACCGTCAGCGAAGACCTTGCAGCAGAAGTCAAAGGCGGTCCCAGAGCGGGCGGCGGCGGCGGCGGCCACGTAATAGTCTTCGATATAATCGATTCCTGTCCTTAATCGATTCGCCAGCGAATGATGTTTCGACTCCATCGCGGCGGCGTGTTCGTCGCCGCGACATATCCTGCTGCCCAATTGAAACGCCTGAATCTATCGGAGTGAGCCAACTTCGAAGACCGATGACCACGACCGCGTACGTCCCTGTCGTCCAGTCGAACTCAGCTTCGGTGCGGTAACGGTGATCACTGACGAAAGTCTAAACTGAGCGGCGCGCGGAAGTCTTCGGGGCTCGTTTCGTGGATCGGGTTGTCGAGCTTTTCTTTACCAGACGTATTTCCAGCTCGTATCCGAGAGCGTTTGCATAGCATGCGCCCGCTCGCGACAGATTGCTAAACTGCAAACTGCACGCCGCCTGACCCCGATGTTGGGTCAGTTACACAACCGCCGTCCACAACGGGGGCTCGACGCGCGATGGTCGGGCCGGTTTGAAAATCCCCGCAACTCGAACTAGAGTGTGACCAGCCTCTAAGCTTAATAGGGTTGTTTAATTCGATCGACAGACGTGTGTCACTTACTCGAAAGCTACTGACGCGATGGACGATCCACTAAGCGGTCGCCAACGGCAACGCTTAGGTTTGGCCTGCGGTTCTTTTTTCAACAGGAGCCCGCAGCCATTGATTGCAACGCAACCGACCGTGACCGGAGACTCGAAGAATTGACCATTGGCAAGTGCACATTCGTTTGTCGCTCTCGCCGACGGCGCACTCTGACGCACGATACAAGCTGACGGTTATCAGACTTTCATGCAGAGGATGCAATGGGGATCACGACGGGCGCGCGGCTCGATCACTACGAGATTCTGGCGCGTATAGGCGCTGGCGGGATGGGAGAGGTCTATCGCGCCCGCGACGCCAGACTGGATCGTGAGGTCGCGATCAAAGTCCTGCCCGCTGATTTTGCCAAGGACGCTGATCGGTTACGGCGCTTCGAGCAGGAAGCGCGCGCGACTTCGGCACTCAATCACCCAAACATTCTTACCATCTACGAGTTCGGCACGTACGAGGGCTCACCCTACATTGTCGCCGAACTACTTGAAGGGGAAGAACTCCGCGCCCACTTGAATGACGGCGCGATTGCTCCTCGGAACGCGATTGATTTCGCGCAGCAGATAGCTAGCGGACTCGCGGCCGCACATTTCAAGGCAATCGTTCATCGTGACCTCAAGCCTGAGAACATCTTCATTACAACAGATGGACCGGTAAAGATCCTGGATTTCGGTCTTGCGAAGTTGACTCAGCCACAACTAGCTGCTGGAGCCAGTTCTGAGGTCCCTACTCAACGAGTCATTACTGATCCGGGCACGGTGATGGGCACGGTAGGCTATATGTCCCCCGAGCAAGTGCGCGGACAGGTTACCGATCACCGCTCGGACATCTTCTCCTTCGGAGCGATCCTGCATGAGATGCTGACCGGGCGGAAGACTTTCACCGGCGAGTCCTCAATTGAAGTGATGAACGCAATCCTCAAGGAAGAACCGGAAGAGTTGAGCGGTACGAACAGTAAGATAAATCCAGCGCTGGAAAGGATCGTTTATCGATGCCTGGAGAAGAAGCCGGAGCGACGATTTCAGACGGCGAGCGATCTCCGCTTCGCGCTTGAGTCGCTTTCACTGCCCTCCGGCGCGAGTCAGACAACGGCGAGAGTTGTATCCGCACCAGGCGGGTACCGATCACTCAAGCGGATTCGCTCGCCGTTGCTCATCGGTCTTAGTCTCGCATTTCTAACCTTGGGAGTTGTCGCCGGAATCCTCATTAACAGGCAGTTGGGTAAGACGCCGCCGCCTTCATATCGTCAACTAACCTTCCGTCGCGGCTCGATCTGGAAGGCGAGGTTTGCGCCTGATGGTCATACGATAGTCTACAGCGCGACTTGGAATGGGAATCCGATTGATCTCTTCTCGTTGCGTACAGAGAGCAGCGAATCGCGTCCCTTCGGAATGGCCAACGCTGATGTCCTGGCGGTTTCTTCCTCCGGCGAGATGGCGGTTTTGCTCAATCGTAAACAGCAGACCTGGTTCGTCGGTAGAGGCACGCTCGCTCGCATGCCGCTGCTTGGCGGGGCACCGCGTGAAATCCTGGACGATGTGCAAGAGGCTGACTGGTCGCCGGACGGAACTGAGCTCGCAGTCGTGCGTTATGTAGCCGGAAAGAACCAGCTCGAATATCCCATTGGCCAGGTCTTGTACAAGACGGACGGTTGGATCAGCCACCCGCGTATCTCGCCGCGAGGGGATCGGGTCGCGTTCATGGATCATCAACTGCTGAGAGACAATCGCGGATGGGTATCAGTAGTGGATCGCACTGGCAAGAAGACCGTCCTCTCAGGCGAGTGGTCGTATGAGGAAGGGCTAGCCTGGTCTCCGGCGGGAGACGAGGTCTGGTTCACCGCGGTGAAGGGTGGAGGGTCTGGCTCTGCCGCTCTGTATGCGGTGACCCTCTCCGGGCAAGAGCGGTTGGTCGCGCACGTGCCCATCGCGCTCATGCTCCATGACATTTCCCGGGACGGTCGGGTGCTGCTGACTCGCTTCAATTGGTCAACCAGCTTCACCGGTCTGCCTCCCGGCGAGACGAAGGAGCGCGATCTCTCCTGGCTCGATGAGGGGATGGATATCTACCTCTCAGCCGACGGGCGATCGTTTGTATTCAGTTACGCCGGAGAGGGAGCCGGAATCAATTACACCACCTATTTGCGCAAGACGGATGGCTCGCCCGCGGTCCCGATAGGTGAGGGCACGCCATACGGAATATCCCCAAATGGCAAGTGGGTCCTTTCAACTCTTCTCACACCTTCACAAATCATCCTGCTGCCGGTCGGCGCAGGCGAGGCAAAGCGCTTGGATCTCGGCCCTATCGAGCAGCATGCCGGAGGAAGCTGGTTTCCCGACGGGAAGCGCATCGTCGTCCAGGGTCGGGAACCAGGGCGCGGCTGGCGCTATTACATTCAGGAAGTTGATGGCGGTGCTCCGCGCCCAATTACGCCCGAGGGAACATCGAGCGGGGCAGTCTACCCAATAATTCTCTCGCCGGATGGCAAGTTCGTCGTTGCCTATGCGGAGCAGAAGGCTTTTATGTATCCGGTG
This sequence comes from Blastocatellia bacterium, assembly GCA_035649735.1. Taxonomy (GTDB): domain Bacteria; phylum Acidobacteriota; class Blastocatellia; order UBA7656; family UBA7656; genus Onstottus_A. The sequence continues at coordinate 13,703 of DASRIZ010000432.1, forward strand.
GAGGGAAGCGAGAGCCCGCGTCCGATTCTCGGTCTTGAGCCTGAAGACACCGTCATCCGGTGGAGTGCTGACGGGCGCACACTGCTCGTGGCCCGCACCGAAGAGCTGCCAATGAAAGTCCATCGGCTAGACCCGGTAACCGGACGCAAAGAACTATTGAAGGAAATCACACCTGCCGATCCGGCTGGGATTTTTTGGCCTAATGAGATCAGAATTACGCCCGACGGAAAATGGTATGTCTACAAATTGCAGCGTTTTCTTTCCGACCTCTACCTGGTGGAGGGATTGAAATGACGGCACGCGCGGAGGCGCGATGATGATTGCGTCAGGCTGAGTGATGCATTGTATAAGGAAGGGCCCCGATGCTGCCGGGCCTGCGGTTTTGCAATTCGACCGAAACAATCGGACTTTAGTCTCAAAGGTCAGAGACCGAAGATAGTGCCGGGCCTGCAATTCTGCAATTCGACGGGAAATTTCTCTATTACAACAAGCCCTCCGAACACGGCATTTGGCGCGCTGCATTAAACGGCAGTGATGAAACTAAGATCCTCAAAGGAGACTACGGAAGGCATTGGGCGGTAGTGAGCGATGGAATTTATTACATTGACCTTAGTCTGAACCCTAACCCTGCGACGGCAATTGAATTTCTTAGCTTTACAAGACATCAAACAGAAACAATTGCCAGGCTGGGAAACGCCAAGATTCATCTTATGGGTCTTGGTGTATCACCTGACCGACGTTGGATTCTTTATTCTCAGTGGGCGGACAAGCCAGACGGTACTGACATCAAACTCGTTGAGAACTTTCGTTAAGTGCGACTGATCAGCAGCTCGGGCGAGGGTCAGGCGTGCAATAAACTCTCCTAATGTGCTGACCGTGTGAAAGCTTTTGTAACACGCCCAACTTCAGTTGGGGGGTCATTATTGCGTCAACCGACGCTAACCTCGTTTTGGTAGGCACGGGGAAAAACAATCGCCAAAGTTCTTCGTGGGCTCCCACGACAGATCAGAATTAGCATACCTACGCCGCCGCCAGAAGACTCCGGGTTCCGGCCGGTGCTTCAACAATCGTCGAAATCCTACACGCAGTCGCCGTATCTCGTAGCCATCTATAGCGTTGAGTAATAAACTAATCGCGGTTCTGAGGGAGACCGCTGGCAACGCGCGGCCTTATGACTGTCACGGATCGAAAGGATCGGCAAACGAGGATAAAAAACGTTTCGCGGTCGTTGCTTATACCATCGCCGATGGTCGAGAAGAACGATTGGTGATCAGCAACGCTCAGTCTCGAAACATCGGTCAGTCAGCAGGTGAGCTCAAATGAGTGATCAGCCACATCATCGGCCGGTTTTCTTCTGGCTCGTGCTCCTGATCTGTGTGGTGTACGCAGCCTTCTTCGCGTTCACAGTTTACGCCGTCGTTCGCTACTACGGTGTCGAGAAAGCTCCTGGTTGGAGCGCAACCCGAAACGACGGAACCGCTTGGTTTGTTACAGACGTCGCCGCCGGGGGCCCGGCCGACGGTCTCATCCAGCTCGGGGACCGCTTGCTGGCAATCAACGGCGACGAGCGGCGCGCGGTGTTCGGTTCGTTCCAATGGGTTTTTGTGGACGGCGGCAAAACCTACCGTGTGGACCTAGACCGCAGCGGTGAACGAGTGTCGCTTACGTTGCCGATGCCCGTAGTCCCTGGCCAGCGGCTCACTCCCATCTTTGCGCTGGTCGGCCTGGCCTTCTTTATCTGCGGGGCGACCCTGGCGATACTGCGGCCATCGGATCCTCAGGTCCGGTTGGCCGGCGCATTCCTGATGTCGGTCGGGTTCCTCACACTTCTGATGACTCTGCAGTCCACCTTTACCTTCCTCGTCGGGTGGGAGCGAAAAGTCCATTATCTTGTCGTGCCGCTATCAATGTGGACGTGGCCGCTGTCTTATCACTTCTTCAGCCGCTTCCCGGTCTGGAGAAGCCCGGGTCCAGCGTGGCGTCTTATACTGTGGCTGCTTTACGCAATGTTCGTGCTGGTGATCTGGCCGACCTGGATGATTATCTATCTAGGGCTCGGGGTTTCGGACGGCGCCACGCGATTTATGGTCGACCATCCCTCGCTCTACCTGACCGCCAACCAGCTTTTGTCTGGTCCGATTGCCGTTTACATAGTTGTCTGCTTTGTACTCTCGTTGGTCGTGATCGCGCGCAACTACCGACGTCTGTCCGATCCCGACAGCCGGCGGCGAATCAAGTGGATTATCGCGGGAGCGATGATCGCACTAATCCCGTTCGTGGCAATACACTTCTTTTTTAGCGTTGCCCAGTGGGGGAGTGCGCGGACGTACGACCTCTACGCTTCGCTCAGCTTTGTGGGGATGCTTTGCATTCCGGGTTCGATCGCGGCTGCGGTCTGGAAGGAGCAACTGTTCGATATCCGAGTGCTCGTCCGCCGCGGGCTTCAGTATTTGTTTGCGAAGGTCGCGCTCCGCACGCTTCTCGCGCTTCCGGTTGCGTTGCTCGTTTTCTCGATCTTACTGAATCCCAACCGCACCATCGCTGAGACTCTCACGCAGGGATCGGGTTGGCTGAACGTGGTCTGGATCGTCGCTGCTGCAGCGGCACTCTACTGGAGGCCGCGGGTTCAGACCTGGCTCGACCGTCGCTTTTTCCGCGAGGACTATCAGCACGAACAGGTGCTCGTGCACCTCATCGATGAAATCCGGCAGCGGGACTCGATCGCTGAGATCGCGCAGCTCGTGACAGCGCGCATCGATTCGGTGCTGCACCCGACGGCGCTGCACATCTTCTATCGCGCGAACGGTGATCGCGACTTCGTCTCGGGTAGCTCTGCTTCCCAGCCTCCGACTCAGCAAGTCTTGTCGGAACAGCAGACACTGGCGCGGGTGCCCGATGGTATGGATGACGCCCCGACTCAACAGCACCTATCACAGCAACAAATGTTGCTCCGAATGCTCGATGGCTCCAAGGCGATACGCGACTTTCCATCCGACTGCAATGCGTTGCCGGATGAGGAGCGGGCCTGGTTGGAGAATCTGAGCGTCCGGCTGATTGTGCCAATC
>DASRIZ010000433.1:0-17049 GCA_035649735.1 Blastocatellia bacterium
TGCGCTGCGAACCACGATCGCTGGAACAGACGCGTTCGTATCCAAAATCAATGCGGCCGGAACTGCACTGGTTTATTCAACTTTCCTCGGTGGCAAGGGCGAAGACGCGGCGTCGGCAGTGGCCGTCGATTCGAGCGGCAACACGTATTTGACAGGCAGTACCAGATCGTCCGACTTTCCATTGGTAAATTCGTTGCAGTCGAGCCACGGCGATAAAAGTCTTTTCAAAAGCACTGATAGCGGGGCGAGCTGGACGCCGATCAACAACGGGGTGTCTGGTAGCGAGAGCATACTTGCGCTGTCCAACGACCCGACGAACTCCGCTATACTTTATGCCGGCACCGCTACCGCAGGCACCTATAAGACCACTGATGCCGGCGGCCACTGGGCCCCGGCGAGTCAGGGGCTCCCCGATGCTGATATTCAACTCGACATTGCAGTTGATCCGCTTACTCCGTCAAATGTCTATGAAGCAACCTGGTCTGCCGGGGTACATAAGAGTACTAACGGAGGGACAAGTTGGAGCAGCGTTCTCAGTAATTTTGTAAACACATCACTTGCAATTAACCCCGCTAGTCCTACATCTGTGTATCTAGGCAACGTTGCTCAAGGCGTGTTGGTAACGACCGATGGTGGAGGGACGTGGGAAAACACCGACTTTCCAACCGCTAGCGCGCGCGTTAGTTGTCTGGCGATCGATCCTGTGCATCCAGCTTCGTTTTATGTCGGCACGGAGCTCTTTGGGATCCACAGGTATCCTGTAGGGTGTCCGAACATATCTCCAATCGGCACGCGAGTGTTCGGAATCAGCGTTTCTCCCTCTTCTCCCTCGACGGTTTTTCTCGCAACGGGTGCCGGCGTATATAAGACAACAGATGCGGCGTTGACCTGGAAACCGACCAACACCGGTCTCGCGGAATTGATTATGCGTGCCATCGCCGTCGATCCAGTCAATCCGATGAATGTATATGCATCCACGCAAAGCGTTTGCTACAAGAGCACTGACGGCGGGGATAGCTGGAGCCCGCTAATCATCAATCCTCAATCTCCAACAATCACCGTAAGCGAGATCGTAATTGATCCGGCGAACCCTTCAACGCTTTACATAGGTTCATTTGTCGGCGGCGACGCATTCATCACCAAGTTGAATCCGTCAGGCACAGCCTATCTTTACTCTTCGTTTCTAGGCGGCTCCGGCGCGGAGAATGGCACTGCTATCACGGTCGATTCATCAAATGCCATCTACATTGCCGGCTCGGCAAATTCGCTGGATATTCCTTCAGCAAATTCGTTGAGGCCTTTCGCTGGACTCGGTGATGCCATGATTGCCAGATTGACTCCCGACGGCAGCGTTATGAGTTTCTTCAGCTATCTTGGCGGCAGCCAATCAGACGTCGCGAGATCGGTATCGACTGACTCATCCGGAGATTTATGGCTGGCCGGCGAGACGCGATCGGCTAACTTCCCGACAACGCCGGATGCGTTAGCAATCGGCAGTCCTTGCGCGGCAGGAACGTGCACTCAAGGCTTCGTCTCCAGGTTCAATTCTTCGGGAACCTCTTTGTCTTACTCGACATATCTTGGCGGCGCGCCTTCCGCGCCAGGCACTTTTGGGCGCGGGCTGGCGATGGACGCCTCCGGAAGCGCGTATGTGGTAGGCCAAACATTCGCCCTTGATTTCCCAACTACACCCGGGGCGTTCCAAGTCAATAACGGTGGCGGTACCAGTGACGCATTCGTCTCTAAAATCGGGTCTCCGTGCGCTTACTCGCTATCAAAAACAGCCAAAGCGTTCCCCCCGGCAGGCGGGAGCGGCAATTTCGACCTGACAACAGCCCTCGGGTGCCCCTGGACCGTGGTCACCAGCGATAGTTGGATACTCCTCAACTCAGCCGACACCGGAACCGGGGGCACAACGATCTCGTTCGAAGTGCGAGAGAACTTCGAAGAGAAATTTCGCATCGGCACCCTGGCGATCGGAGGGCAGACGTATACGGTGCTTCAGGAGGGGTTGGCAAGCGTCGAGTGCTCAAACGCGATTTCTCCCACTTTTGGTTTATTCCCTTCGGGCGGTGGGAACTCCAGCATCAATGTGATCGCAAACGAAGAGTGCATTTGGGAGGCGGCCAGCAATGTAAGCTGGATAACGGTCACTTCAAATGAGACCGGCATTGGGATTGGAGTCGTGTCGTACCACGTGGACGCTAATCCGAACACCGCGGGCCGCCACGGCACGATTACGATCGCCGGGGAAACTTTTAACGTTAAGCAAAAAGGAAACGTCGGCAGCGGCCGCGCCGGTGCAACGGAAAAGCTGAGCCTACAGCTTCGGCTCGCGCTGGGAGAACACGCGGGGAGCGCCCGCAAGAAGCCCAAGCAAGACAAACGCAAACACCATCGACGCAGCCCCTGTTCCTACGGTTGTGCCTAACATGACTGCCCGAGCCATCGACAATAGCTGCGATATTGCAACTGACAGGAACACAGCCCACCACGCCCACTTTTCGGCGCGTCGATACGGGATCCAAATAACCGTGATCGCCAGCAGCGCATAACCAAGCGCCCAGGTAGCCGCGGTCGCCCGGCGTCCGCGGAACGCTTTGACGGCCTCCTCCCCACCCTGTTCCGCGATTTGAGTCAGCGAGTACGCTCCGGATAACGTGTCCGGTGCGCCGGTGTACGCGATCCAAATCGAATTCGCCGATAACAGTACTATCGCTCCCGCAACCACCAGCAAGATCACCCAGCTTGAAATGAATAACAGGTTTGAGCTTCTCATTGGGCCTCCAAGTTGTCAGTAGTCCGTAGTCCATGGTCCGTAGTCCGTGGTCCGTGGTCCGTAGTCCGTAGTTCGTAGTCCGTAATACTAGCAAGCGATTATCAATTACCAACGTTGACTACGGACAACGGGCTACGGGCTGCGGACTACGGGCTACGGACCACGGACTACTGACTACGGACCACGGACTATTTTCCCGACAGCATTATCTCGAGCAGTACGAGCTTCTTTATTCCTCGATAGAGCGGCTCGATCTGGCACCACTCCCCCATTGAGTGATCGCCGCCACAAGGCCCGCAGCCGGTCGAGATTGCCGGCAAGCCTGCAAGTAAGGCAACGTTCGAATTGTTTGACGCGCTGTTGCCGATCGGCACGTTTTCAAAACCAATGGCCCGATGTACGGCTTCAGCCATCCGCACAGTGAACGACTCGCGACTGCCCGGAATTTGAGCTGCCGGCACTTTTTCCTCAGGCAACTCGGTCTTGACCGTCATACCCACGCGGTCGGCTTCCTCGCGGAGTACCTGGGCGATTCGCTGTTCCGCATCATCAATCTGTTTCTGATCGGTGGATCTGAGATCCAGCGTGAACCACGCATCGGCTGCCTTTGCGTTTACGACGTCGGCACCGCCAAGCATTCCGATGTTCAAATGTACGACAGGGTCCTTTGGCAAATCGAGCGAGTAGATGCGGGTAATCGCGCGCGCCACGGGAATCGTGGCCGAGAACGGCGGCGTTCTGGAAGTGGTGTGTCCGCCAGGCCCGATGAAGTGATGCTTGTACCAGTTTATGCCGATGCCACCATAATTAAATCCTTCGTATCCACCGTCAAGCGCCACATATTGTCCGATACGGTCCTTGTTTTCGGCGACGAAGTGCTTAACTCCGCCGAACGAAGTCTCCTCTTCAACGGTGAACACAAAGATCAGATCCGCCTTTGTTTTGATGCCGGCTTCATCGAGCGCTCTCATAGAGGCGAGTATGGCTTCGACGTTGCGAGTATCGTCGCCGACTCCCGGCGCGTAGACTTTGCCATCACGGATCTGCGCCTTGATCTTAAGGCCTTCCTGAAAAACGGTGTCGAGGTGCGCATCGAAAACCACCGCCTTCCCGCCGCCCGAGCCTTTGCGAATGGCGATCAGATTCCCTTTGGCGTCGTAATAAACTTTGTCGAGTTTGAGGGGCGCAAGCAGCTTTCGTACGGCTTCGGCGCGTTCGCGCTCTTTGCCGGACGGTGCGTTGATCTCGGTCAGCGCGATCCACTCCGCGAGTATTTGCTCTTTGTGAGTATCGACATAATCGAATGCGCGTTTAACCTCCGGGCGATCCATGGTTTGGCGCGCTTCTGCAGTCAGATCTTGCGCAATCACATTTGAGCCAGGCAGCAGCGCTGCGAAGGCAAGCGCTACGATCGTCCTTTTCATCAGGTTCTCCGAGTTTAAGATGATTTCGATGATGAGGGGTATTTTAGAGGTATGCGGAGAGGGATAGCAAAACTAGTCCAGGAAGTCCGTAGTCCGTAGTCCGTAGTCCGTAGTCAGAATTCAGAAGTCAGAGGTCAGAGGTCAGAGGTCAGAGGTCAGAGGTCAGTAGTCACATCACAACGGACTACTGACTTCTGACTACGGGCTACGGACTACGGACTACGGACTACTAAGGATTCGAGGCGCGACGCGGGCGTTCGCGTTGCAGCACGCTGTCACTCGCGCGCGGACGGCCCGCGATTCGCCACTCGATTCGCTTGATCGCCACCGTCGCAGTATCCGATGTCGAAGCGCCCGACGTACGCACGATGGGCTCCAACTCCTTGATCGTGTCTTGATCGCCGATGCGTCCGAGGATCTCAATTACCTTCTGACGGACTTCCCTGCTGCTAGATTGAATGTGCGGATACAAATCCGCAGGATTGGACTCCAGCAAATAAGCGCGTGCCTGGTGCTCCTGATCGGTCTCCAGTTTGCGAACAATATACTGAATGTTGGCAGTGCTGCCCATTTTATAGAGAGCCCAATACTCGGCAAGCTTAACGTCGTTGTTCTTCTCGGTAAGCACCAGCCGTGAGATTTGATCGAGGTATCGAGGCTCGGCTATTCGGGCGAGACCCTCGATCGCATACTGACGCCGGTCGGCATCGTTGTCGGTCATATTCTCCACGAAGGTCTGCTCGGACTTCTCGTCGCCTATCAGCGACAGCGCCCACAGAGCTGCTTCGTCGCGCGACGGCAAATAAGTGAGTCGCCCCTTGACCTTGTCGCCTACCCTCTTCAAGGTTCCTTTCTTCTCCGGACCCAGGCCGTAAACCGATAATAGAGGTTCGACGGCTGGTTTGTATTTGAGCATGCCAGCGGCGACCATCGCCTGCGTTCTGACTTTGTGATCCGAGTCCCGGAAGAAGGGTATGAGGTGAGGACCGGCGGATTGATCGCCGATCTTTATGAACGCGCGAAGGACTTCGATCCGCAGATCCTGATCCGCGTTAAGCGCATCGGCGAGGTGTGGGATCGCGGCAGAACCTCGGAGCACCCCGATCGCTCGAACCGCGGAAATGCGAACATCGCGTTCACGGTCTCCGCGTACCGATTCGCCGATAGCCGACACAACTGACGGGTCTACTGTAATATAGGGCTCAACGATCTCGTGATCGCTGGTATCGAGGAATGGATTAAACAGATTCCAGCCTGAGCGGCGGTTGGTGATGAAATCGATGTCGTGTTCGGTGTAAAGGGCTACCAGAGACCTGATTGCCACGCTGCGCACATCCGGTTTTGGATCTTTGAGCGCGTCGATCATCTCGGGCAGCGCGGCGAAGTCCTTAATCATTCCGAGCGACTTCAAAGCTTCGGCTCGCACATCTGGCTCTTCATCCTTGCGAGCGGTAACCGCGAGCGCTTCTACAGCAAGCTGATTGCGTACCCGGCGTTCTCCCAGTTTTTCGGCTGCATCGCGTCGAGTATCTGGATTCGGACTTTTAAGATAAGCAAGGAGAGTTTCAAGCGATTGCTGCTCGGCTTGCAGGGCGATTCCAAAAGTGAGCAAAGCTCCGAGAAGCGCGACGATGCGCACGATCATCCTCTTGTTTGAAGGCATGGCAAACTCCTGAGATAAGGGACTGCTGGTCCTGCGGGAGCGCGACTGTTAGGGGTTAACTTCGGGGAACCTGTCCTTTCGCAGACATTGTTGTCCGCATGCGCAGTTTAGTCAAGTTACAATAGAAAACATGAAGATCAAACATCCGGCAAAGAAACTCGGTCAGAAGATCGTCGTGATTTTAGGAGGCGGTTTTGCCGGGCTTAATACGGCCAAGCAACTTGCCAATAGGCCGGAAGTTTTTGTCATACTCATCGATCAAAGAAATCATCACCTCTTCCAACCGCTCCTCTATCAGGTCGCGACCGCGGGACTCAGCCCGGGTGATATCGCGGTTCCAATCCGAAGCCAGTTTGCTCGTGTCTCGAATGTCGAGGTTCATTGGGGCCAAGTAACCGCCGTCGATCTCAAACAGCGTATTGTTAAATCGTCAGCACCAGATCTGGAAATTGAATATGACTATCTCGTCCTTGCTTGCGGCGCCCAACACAGCTACTTCGGACACCCCGAATGGGAAGAGTTTGCCCCGGGGTTGAAAACGCTCGAACAGGCACTCGAGATCAGGCGCCGCATTCTTTCTGCATTTGAAAACGCCGAAAACGAACCCGATCCCGTAAAGCAAAAGGCTCTTCTTAATTTCATAGTTGTCGGAGGCGGACCCACCGGTGTAGAACTCGCAGGCGCCATCGCCGACATCAGTCGAACGGTTCTTGTTAACGATTTCCGGCGGATCGACCCCTCGCAGGCAAAAGTCATTTTGGTTGAAATGCTCCCTCGGTTGCTTTCTACTTTTGACCAGGAACTCGCGCAAAAGGCGAATCAGGATCTGACCGAGCTTGGCGTCGAGGTGCGCACCTCGGCGCGAGTGGAAAGAATCGATGCTGAAGGCGTGCAAATCGGGAGTAATTTCATTCCATCGAAGAGCGTGTTTTGGGCGGCGGGCGTTCAGGCCGCAAGACTTGAGGTTCAACCCCCGGTTGAGATGGATCGGGCCGGGAGAGTCAAGGTGAACGGCGATTTGTCGGTTCCAGGCCACGACAATGTTTTCGTAGTTGGCGACATGGCTTCGCTTGAATTGGCGCCTGGGAAGATGGTCCCCGGTGTTGCTCCGGCTGCAATGCAGGAGGGACGTCACGCAGCTAAGGTAATCCTGGCATCCATTCGCGGTAAGGAGAGAACAGCGTTTCGATATGTTGACAAGGGTCAGCTGGCGACGATCGGCAAGTATCGGGCAGTGATGGAGTCAGGCCGCCTGAAAATGACCGGACGGCTGGCGTGGCTTGCGTGGCTCTTCGTTCACGTCTTTTATCTGATCGGATTCAAGAATCGAATAGCGGTGATGGCTCAATGGGCGTGGAGCTACCTGTTCTCCAAACGAGGCGCGCGGCTTATCACCGAAACCCAATGGAGACTAAAGAAAGGCAATGAAGAATAAAGAGACAAGAAAAAGGATGAAGCCGATAATGACAGCTGACGAGTTTAGAAAAATTGCTTTGAGTCTACCGGCTACGGTGGAAGCCGCTCATATGGGACACCCTGATTTTCGCGTCGGCGGAAAGATCTTCGCCACACTTAGCCCGCCGGGACAGGGATGGGCCATGGTCAAACTAACGCCCGAACAGCAAGCGTCCTTTGTTCAGAGCGAACCCAAAGTCTTCGCGGCTTTTAATGGGGCGTGGGGCCGCGACGGGGCCACGAAGGTGCATTTGCGTTCGGCGAAGAAGACTACTCTGCGCGCTGCTGTAGTTTTTGCGTGGCGAAACCGGGCGCCAAAACGGCTGGTGAAGGAGTTCGACGTTGAATAGCGGGACAACGAATAAATTCGTTACTACGTGATGAGTAAGAAGGGCGACTAGCCGGACAACGAATAAATTCGTTACTACGCGATGAGTAAAAGAGGGGAATCAATCCGGGATTCGCTGGGAGGAAATCAAGATTTCGGGGCCCAGTAGCCCTTACGAGTGCGTGCTGAAAGCCCTGAACGCGTGATTGCGATGTTGAGCTTGCGCCAGCGACCGTCTCTTTTCTTGTTGGTTGAGTAGTAGGTGAGTGTGTACTGATTTCGAAGCTCGTCCACGATGCCCTTGAACGCCTCCTCGAGCTTGTCGCCCTGGGGCGTATGAAGATATCGCCCGCCGGTCTGACTTGCGAATTCCTTCATTTCGCTTTGACCGCGTCTCAGCCCCAAAACCGCGGAGCCACTTCCCATCCTCACGCTGTCGTCCACAAGATCAATCGAATAGATGGTTATCCCGCGGGCGAGACTCTTCTTCATAACCGAATCAAACGACGCTTTCCGGCTGGTGGTGTCCCAGCCGTCTGAGATGACCAGGATAGCCTTCCGCTTTTCGGGCCGCTTTTCAAGGGCGGTGATCGCTTCATCTGCGCAGTCGTACAAACGAGTGTCGTTTTCGGCTTTGGCATCCCAAACATATTCTGAGATGTCGTGCAAATCGGAAAAATCCTGAAACTGCCTGATCTTGTCGTTGAATCCGTAAACAGCCACCTGGTCGTTTTCTCGAATGTGATCGATAAACGATGCCGCCGCGGCCCTGACCAGACCAAACTTGTAATCCATGCTCCCGCTGGTATCGATCAAAATCGCCGCGGCGAACGAAGCTTCTTCGGCGAGCAAAGAGTCAATCGGCTGTGGGGCGTCGTCTTCCTTTACTTTGAATTCAGCGGCCGACAGCCCGTGTGCATACTGACCCTTCTCATCGGTGACGATCAAGTTCACGACAACCAGATCCGAGTGGAGCTGAACCGGTTCATCCTCGCGCTGGGGATCCTGCTTGGGTTTTTTGTCCTGGCTTATGTTTCCGGAGAGAACAGGCGTGACAACTAAAAGCGCGACAAGGATCGCGATGTAAAATGTCACCCAATTCCGCGGGCTGGAAAGTCCGCTTGTTGCGGCCCTGGCGTTGGTGCTTGACATTAGTCGGTCTTCTTAGAGCGTATGAAGCGAGATAATCTGATTACTTCGTTCGAGTTTGCAATAACGGTTGCCGAAACGACAAAGCGAGTTTCGGCGGTCATCTCTTTCTTGATGTTGTCAACCGTTGTGCTGAGCGTATCGATGGCTTGTGCTAACACTATGTTTTCGGTTGACTCGGGCGCCGAGTCGACCTCTTCGCCGCCGGCGTGAGTTAGAATTCGTTTGGCGAGTTTTTCCATCGTCCCCAACTTCTTCAAATCGTCCGATGAAAGCCGCTTCCGTTCACCATACCCGCGTACGATTTCACCGGAGAGATCGCTTAGTTTCACCACGTCTTCAAGAACCTTTTTGTGATCTTCCTCAGCGCGGGCGATTGCCATTTTGATACGCATATCGTCCGGAAGGCGTGACCCTTCCTGAAAGTCGTCGGGGTACTTGTCGGGTTCTCTGCTCTCAGCGGGTTTAATCGGTGGTCGGGCGGCTTGAGCCAGGGCGGCGGAAGCGACCAGAAGAACGAAGATCGCGAGAAACAAAAATCTGGCAAACATACTTCCTCTCCTGGGGGGGATCAGCTGTTCTTTTTTAACACATTCCGCAACTCAAACTCAATCACAGAATATCCTGTCAGCAGTCACCTGCAGCTATAGCATCACATAACCACCTCAAACGAGCTGGGTATGCACAAAAATGTTGGCGCTCACCCCGGGGGGTGCCCGCGTTGACTTCCATAGTGAAACTTTATACCGTGGACGTAAGAGTCAGCGCAGGTGTGAAATCCAATCCTGGAGGGACCGGAGATGAGAGTCGGCATTTCGCTTCCGCAATTGGGGCCGCAGGCGCTGCCTGATAATCTGGTAAAGATCGCTCGCCGCGCCGAAGAACTCGGTTACGACTCGGTTTGGGTGCTCGAGCGCCTGCTGTGGCCGATCGCTCCAAAGGAGCCCTATCCAGCCGCGCCGGATGGTCGTCTGCCGGAGACATACCAATCAGTCCTCGATCCAATCGAGACGCTTACATTCGTGGCTGCCCACACGACTAAGGTGCAACTGGGCACCAGCGTATTGGTTTTGCCGTATCATTCGCCAATAGAGCTTGCGCGGCGGCTCGCCTCGCTCGATGTTTTGTCGAAAGGAAGAGTGCTTGCGGGAGTGGGCGCCGGATGGTCGCGCGATGAGTTTGAAGCAGCCGGCACCCCGTTCGAGCGGCGAGGAGCTCGCTGCGACGAGTTCCTTCGGGCGATGATCGAGATTTGGACAAAAGATCCGGTGAAGTTTGACGGAGAGTTTTATCACATTCCGGAATCCATGGTTGGGCCAAAACCTGTTCAAAAGCCTTACCCGCCCATCTATCTTGCCGGATTTGGCCAGTACACGTTTGACCGGGCGGCGAAGTTCGGAAACGGTTGGAACCCGGCGGGCATTATGAGCTTCGAAGCACTGGAGGGAATGATAAAGCAATTTCGCCAGACGGCGGAGCGCGCCGGCCGAGACAACATGGAGGTTGTCCTGCGAACGTTCACGATGCTGTTTAAGGAGCCGGGCGGAAGCAACCGGAGCCCAATGACTGGCTCCGCGGACCAAATACGCGAAGACACTGCGCGGCTGCGTGATATAGGCGTGACTCATCTAATTCAATCGCCGCCGGCGATCGGATTCGATCCTTCGGCGACCACCGATCAGATGCTCACGCTGATGGAACAGCTGATCTGATGACCCAGGAAATTGACTCAACAACGATCGAATTCATTCGCATTCATCGCGTGGCGCGGCTTGCCACCGCAAATGCCGAAGGCCAGCCGACTGTTGTGCCTGTCTGCTACGTCTTTGACAGCGCGAACGTTTACACGCCTATTGATGAAAAGCCCAAGAGCGTTCAACCGAGCTTGCTTCAGCGCGTAAGAAATATCGAAGTCAATCCAACGGTCGCTCTTGTAATCGACGACTATTCGGAGGATTGGAATCAGCTGGTTTATGTTCTCGTCAGGGGCACTGCCGAGATCGTCTCACCCGTTGGTGATGCCGTCGAGCACGCGAGGGCTGTTGCGTTGCTCCGTGAAAAGTACCCGCAGTATCGATCGATGGAACTCGAGGAAAGACCAATCATCAAGATCAAACCTGAGCGAATCAAGCGGTGGGCCCCGGCCGACAAGCTTCGAGCGCAGTAGCCGACTGAACTCATAATGCAAGCGCGCGCGACAACAACTCAAGCTCTTTACGAAGACCTGGCCGCAGCGCGTGAGGGCGTGATCACCCGCGAGAGCGCTGCAAGGCTGATTCGCGCCGCGGACGGTGAGGAACTCGATTCACTGCTTGGGGCCGCCGTCGATGTCCGCGATCGTTTCAAAGATCGACGCATCACCTTTTCCAAAAAGGTCTTCATCCCTCTCACGAATCTGTGCCGAGACTACTGCGGATACTGCACCTTTCGCAGAGACCCAGGCGAGCCTGGGGCGAAGACGATGACACCGGATGAAGTAATCGCAGTCGCCGAAGCCGGCGCGCGTCTTGGATGCAAAGAAGCGCTATTTAGCCTTGGTGATCGTCCCGAAGCGATCTTTCCCGAAATGCGTGAGACCCTTTCGCGCCTCGGCCATCGAACAACTCTCGGATATCTGGCCGAGATGTCTGAGCGAGTGTTGAATGAAACAGGTTTGCTGCCACACTCGAATCCGGGATTGATGGGAAAAAGAGACCTGGAGACCCTTCGACAGTTTAATCCGAGCATGGGGTTAATGCTTGAAAGCACAAGCGAGCGGCTGACGCTCCCCGGAATGGCTCACGACAACGCCCCTGATAAACCGCCTTCGCTTCGTTTGAAGACGATCGAAGAAGCGGGCCGGTTGAAGATTCCGTTCACGACCGGAATCCTGATCGGCATCGGCGAAACGCTTGAGGAGCGAATCGATTCGCTGTTTGCGATACGCGAGCTTCATGAACGTTACGGGCACATTCAGGAAGTGATCATCCAGAACTTTCGCGCGAAGCCGGAGATCCCGATGCGGAACCATCCGGAGCCCAGCCGGACCGATCACGCCCGGACCATAGCTGTGGGCCGGCTGGTGCTTAGAGAGATGAATGTGCAGGCACCCCCGAACCTGTCGGACCAGAATTATCCGTTTCTGCTCAAAGCGGGTTTGAATGATTGGGGTGGCATCTCGCCGTTGACGCCGGATTTCATCAACCCCGAAAAGCCCTGGCCTCACATCGCGCATCTTGCGGAAAAAACCGCCGCCGAAGGCTTTAAGCTAGCCGAGAGATTGAGCGTTTATCCCGAGTATGTCGAGCGGGATGAGTTCATCGACAGAGAATTGCGGGCCTGCGTGCGGGCGAAGGCGGATCGAGAAGGATTTGCAGCTTAGCCGTGCAACGCGAAACCATCGCGATTGGAGCGACATATGACGTGGGTATACCTGGGTCTCGCAATCTTGCTCGAGGTGTCCGGCACGACTTGCATGAAGCTGTCCGAGGGCTTCACAAAGACCGTGCCTTCGATTCTGCTATTTGTGTTTTATACTTTGAGCTTTGGTATGCTCACTCTCGCTCTAAAAAAACTTGACGTCAGCATAGCTTATGCTGTGTGGTCCGGCGTGGGGACCGCGTTGATTGCTACCATCGGGGTGCTCTGGTTCAAGGAACCGGCCACGGCAATGAAGCTTGTCTCGCTCGGTTTGATTATCCTAGGTGTCGTCGGGTTAAACCTGAGCGGCGGAACACACTGACAAAGGCAAGAACGGTGAAATGATCGAATCGCGCGGCTCTGAACTCTTCTCCGCAACCGCCGAGGAACTCGCCGAAATCGGACGCGCATTCTACGCGCGCGGCTGGGTTCTCGGAACCAGCGGTAACTTCAGCGCAGTTGTAAAGCGCGAGCCGTTGCGCCTCGCTATCACTTCGAGCAGCGTCGACAAGGGGCAGCTCCGGGCCGAACACATTTTGCAGATCGATGACCACGCCAAAGTGTTAGACGGCAGCGGCCGGCCTTCGGCTGAGACATTGCTGCATCTCGCCGTTGTGAGGCTCCGTGAGGCCGGTGCTGTATTGCACACCCATTCGGTTTGGAGCAATATTCTTTCCGATGCGTACGCGGCGGACGGCGGCTTGAGAATTGAGGGATACGAGATGCTAAAAGGGCTTGAAGGCATCTCTACTCACGAACATGTTGAGTGGCTCCCGATAATCGAGAATTCGCAGGACATGATCGGGCTTGCGCTGGCAGTTGAAGAAGCTCTAAAGCAACATCCCAGCAGCCACGGATTTCTGTTGCGCCGGCACGGGCTATATACCTGGGGCAAGAGCATTGCGGATGCTAAGCGGCACGTGGAGATTCTTGAATTCCTGTTGGAAGTCCGGGGCCGGGTGCATTCCGGTTCGCGTTAACGCTGTTAGAAGGAGGAAGTAATGGCTATCGTAACAATACCCGATGAAAATCGAACGATTGAGGATCATGACTCCATTGCCGGGTATCTTGCCGGCATCGGTATAGACTACGAGCGATGGGATTCATCGCGTCTGATCGCTCCAAACGCGCCGGCGGAACAAGTCCTCGATGCGTATTCTGGTGAAATCGACGCGCTCAAACAGCAGGGCGGCTACGTCACCGCGGATGTGATCGATGTGAATCCGCAGACTCCTGGTCTGGAAGCAATGTTGGCGAAGTTCAATCGTGAGCACTGGCACGACGAAGACGAAGTGCGCTTCATTATTCACGGGCGCGGCGTGTTTCATATCCGGCCTCGAGATGGTGCAGTAGTCGCCATCGAAGTTGAAGCGGGCGATCTTATTCGCGTCCCGCGAGGCACGTGGCACTGGTTCAATCTTTGCGAGTCTCGAGAGATAAGGGCCATCCGGCTGTTTCAAGACCCGGCAGGCTGGGCCCCGAATTACACCGACACGGGAGTGGATAGCAATTATCAGCCTGTCTGTTTTGGGGGCTCTTACCTTCCGGCGCAGAGTCTATAGAATCGCTCTGGGGCGTTCTTCCGGGGTGGACGAGCAGAATCGACACAAGGGCGGCCACCCGGAGCAGCCCTCTTTGAAGCTCGCCAACTCGACAACCTACTGTGACCTCTCAGCCACTCACACCGTCCATCACAGCTCTCATTCTCGATATCGAGGGCACAACTACACCGATCGACTTCGTTTACAACGTTCTGTTTCCTTACGCCAGAAACCACGTTGAGGATTTTCTTGCATCACACCGGTCCGACGAGGACATAGCCGGTTTGGTCGATGAAAATGCAAACGACGTACAGCGTGGTCTCGATCCGCCGGCGCTCGAAGGATATCCACGGGTTTCGGTCGATGCGGTAGCTGCGTACGTGCGATGGCTGATGGATCAGGACAGAAAGAGTACCGCGTTGAAATCGCTTCAAGGCAAAATCTGGGAAGAGGGCTATCGCAAAGGCGCGTTGCAAAGCACGCTTTTTGCGGATGTTCCACCCGCGTTCAATCGCTGGCGTGAACAGGGAAAGATGATTTGCATTTATTCGTCGGGCAGCGTGCTTGCTCAGAAGTTGCTATTTGCAAATACAGAAGCCGGGGATTTGACGCCGTTTATTAGCGAGTACTTTGACACGAATATCGGAGGCAAAAAAGATTCGGCGAGTTACGCGCGCATAACCGCCAGCCTTGGGTCGGAGCCACACTCGTTGTTGTTTGTCTCCGATATAACGGAGGAGCTGGACGCGGCTGCAGCGGCGGGGCTCCAGACGACGCTCTGCGTGCGGCCAGGAAACCATCCCCAGCCTCAGTTAGTATCCCACCGGGTTATCCATAGCTTTGACGAGGTTCTCCCCTAGGTTTCATCATAGGCTACGACTAACGAACCGCCCATGCCCTAGCCTAATGGCGATGCACGGAGCGGCGTGTTAAATTTCTAATTCCACGCAAAGTCTTCGTGATTACTTTGACGTCGCCAATGAAAAAACTAACCCCTTCGCTCAAAGAGTTCTGCCAAAAACAGGAACTGCTGCGCTTGTCATATATCGATAAGGGTTACCCTCGCGTAGTGCCGGTATGGTTCGTAGTCATCGGGAAGAAATACTACGTGGGTACTTATGGTAATAGCCCAAAGTGGAAGGCGATTAGGCGCAAACCGCAGATCGGGTGGGTGATAGACGGCGGCAAGCAGAACAAATACAAGGGCGTTTCGATGTACGGCGTGGCCGAAGAAGTCACCGATCAAAAGCTGCGAGCCAGGATCTACCGGGCGCTTGGCGAGAAATATTATGGTTCGGCTACACATCCGAAACACATAGAGGTCTGGGGTGAGGTAGATGATCTGTCAGCGGTTTTTATGCGTCTGAAATCGGAGGATGGTTTCGGATGGGAGTACTGATGAGCGCCGTTAATGACATTCATTGGGATGACCCCGGGAGACTCGATGCGCTGCTCTCGAAGATCGATCCGGCCGTTGCTCTGGTTCTAAGCAAATCGCTAAACGGCGGCGAACTCGATTTCAATGAGGGTCTCACGCTTGCTCGTACCCGAGGGCACGAGTTGGAAGCGCTCGTCCTTGCGGCTGATGTGTTGCGCCGGGAACGCGTCGGTGACGTGATCACCTATGTCGTCAATCGCAACATCAATTTCACGAATATCTGTTTTATCGGATGCCGCTTTTGCGCATTTAGCCGCGCGCCTCGCGAGAAGGATTCCTATTTTCATTCGTTCGAAGAGATTCAGCGGCGGTCGCTTGAAGCGTGGGAGCTTGGAGCACGCGAGGTTTGCGTACAGGGCGGGTTGCCGCGCGATCTGGATCCGCATTACTATCGCGATCTGCTTCGGGCGATCAAACAAGCTACTCCCGAGATGCATATTCACGCGTTCTCTCCGATGGAGATCGTCTACGGGGTTGAGCTTACCGGTATGCCGCTTCGAGATTACCTGGCAATGTTGAGAGAAGCTGGATTGGGCACTTTGCCGGGAACGGCTGCCGAGATACTCGACGACGATGTTCGCCATCAGATAGAACGAATAAAGCTAAAGGTTTCAGAGTGGCTCGATGTGATCAAGACTGCGCACCGGCTCGGAATACGCAGCACATCGACGATGATGTACGGTCACACCGAATCTGAAGAGCACTGGGTTCGTCATCTGATACTGCTGCGGGATGTGCAGAAAGAGACAGGCGGGTTTACAGAGTTCGTGCCGCTTGGGTTCGTGCACGAATTAACTCAGCTCTTCAAATCGGGCGATGCGCGTCCCGGTCCTACGATTGATGAGCATTTGAAGGTTCACGCGTTGGCGCGGCTGATGCTGCAGGGCTGGATCGACAACATTCAGGTTTCCTGGGTAAAGATGTCACGCGAGATTACACAGGCGTGTCTGAGAGCCGGTGCGAACGACTACGGCGGGACGCTGATGAACGAAAACATCTCGCGTCTTGCGGGATCCCAGTCGGGCGAGTACATCTCGCCTGAAGAATTTCAGGAACGAATACGCGAGCTTGGTAGGATTCCGGCGGAGCGGACGACGCTTTATAGGATTGTGAAAAGCTACGATTGAAACGCTTTTGACGCGGACGTTCGATCACCGCAATACTGCTAACGCTCGATAATTTTGGATAAGAAGGAAATTGTTATTATGAAGACCAATAGAAACAGCCCATGCACTTGCGGCAGCGGGATAAAATACAAACAGTGTTGCGGACAGAAGGAAGGCAAGACATCGCCGGTCCTGCTTATTGGCGCTCTCTTAGTCGGTGGCGTGATTATAGCGGGGGCGATATTTGTCTCAAGCAGCAACAACCAGCAACCGGCGGCGCCGGCGAGTGCGCCCGTAGCTCCAACAGCTGCGGGCACCAACCCGGCGGCCGGCGTTCCAGGCGCACCACAGCCGGAAGGTCCAGTTCCAGCAGGAAAGGTCTGGAATGTCGAACACGGCCATTGGCACGATGCGCCAGGTTCGCCCGCAGCCGCTGGAGCCGTGGGCCAACCAGGTGCGGTGCAACCAGGGGCTCAGCCGCAATTTACGCCCGGTCCGCAACCTCCGGGTCCCGTCCCCGCGGGCAAGGTGTGGTCGACCGAGCATGGTCACTGGCACGATGCGGCAAAGTAAGTCAGTAGTCAGTAGTCCGTAGTCCGTAGTCCGTAGTTCGTAGTTCGTAGTTCTGCCGAGCGGTTACAACCGACGATTAATAATTGACTATAGACGGACTACGAACCACGGACTACTGACCACGGACTACGGACTACGGACCACGGACCACGGACCACGGACTACTGACCACGGACTACTGACTACGGACTGCT
>DASRIZ010000434.1:0-5434 GCA_035649735.1 Blastocatellia bacterium
TGATTCTCGAGATTATTCGGACGCATCCGATTGTGGTTTACCATGGCGCGGTTTGCCGGAATTTGTATTATGTCCCACCGGACGAATTTTTGGGCGCCAACCATGCGGAGCGTGAGGTGGAACGGATTTTGACCAATATCCGTGAACGTGAACGGGTTGAGTCCGAGCTGCGCGCCCATCAAAAAGAACTGCAACGGGCACAAGCGGTACTTGTGGAAGATATAAACCAGCGCAAACACGAAGAGGCGGAATTGCTGGCTCTCAAGGACGAATTGTCCGCTGAACTGACGGCCATGACCCGCCTCCACGAGGTCAGCACACGACTGCTGGCCAGCACAGAACTCGAGCCGATGCTGGAGGAAGTTCTCAATGCCACGATCGAGCTGCAAAATGCCGACTTCGGCAACGTTCAGCTCTATAAGCCGCAGACCCAAGCATTAGAGATCGTTGCGCAGCGCGGCTTTCAACAGGACTTTTTAGATTATTTTAGCAGCGTGCACGAAGATGGTTCCGCCTGTGGCCGGTCCTTGCAGCGGCGAGAGCGCGTCATCATCGAGGATGTTGAGACGGATACCGCCTTTGAGCCGCACCGACAAATTGCCGCCTCTGCCGGCTTTCGCGCGGCGCAGTCCACGCCTTTATTCAGTCGCAGCGGCGAACTGCTAGGCATGATCTCGACGCAATTCCGTCAACCGCACCGTCCGTCGGAGCGGGAGCTTCGTTTGACTGATCTGTATGTTGTGCATGCTGCGGAACTGATCGAGCGCAACCAAGCCAGGGCTGCGCTGGAGCAAGCCTTCGAAGAGATCGACACGCTGAAAGAACGGCTCCACCACGAAAATGTGGCCCTGAGAGAAGAAATCGAACGGACATCGATGTTCGAAGAAATTGTCGGCTCATCGCCGGCAGTGCGGGCCGTGCTTTCGCGCGTCGCCAAGGTGGCTCCAATGGACTCCACGGTTCTCATCACGGGGGAGACGGGCACAGGCAAAGAGCTGATCGCCCGTGCCATCCACAAGTGCTCAAAACGCGCAAATCGGGCTTTCGTCGCCTTTAACTGCGCCGGTATCCCGCCTACCCTGATTGCTTCGGAGCTTTTTGGTCATGAGAAGGGAGCCTTCACCGGCGCGCAGCAGCGGCGCCTGGGTCGATTCGAATTGGCCGCGGGAGGAACAATTTTTCTGGACGAAATCGGCGAGCTTCCCGCCGAAACGCAGATCGCCTTACTGCGAGTCCTCCAGGAACGGGAATTTGAGCGAGTCGGCGGGAGCCAGCCGATTTCCATCGATGTCCGTGTCATCACTGCCAGCAACCGAAACTTGCAGGATGCCATTGCCGCGGGCACATTCCGCCTCGATCTGTTCCATCGGCTTAACGTTTTCCCCATAGAGGTTCCTACTCTCCGCGAGCGGAAGGAAGACATTCCGATACTGCTCGATTACTTCATTAAGCGCTACGCCGAGAAGGCAGGCAAAACGATACGGAGCATCGATAAGAAAACGGTAGAAATGTTCAAGTCCTATTCTTGGCTAGGAAACATCCGCGAGCTACAGAATGTCATCGAGAGATCTATGATCGTCGGCGAGAGCGAAGTGTTTTCGGTTGACCCGAGCTGGTTATCAACAGCGCCGGTCCAGTCCAAGGGAAGCTCATCGACTCTTGCTGAAAAGCTGCATGATCAGGAACAGAAAATCATTGAGGCTTCATTGGCTGAAAGCAACGGAAGAGTCGCGGGCCGCTGCGGGGCGGCAGCCAAGCTGGGAATCCCCTCGTCCACATTGGAGTCCAAAATCAAGCTGCTCAAGATCAATAAAAATCAATTCAAAGCGGTGTAGCCGGCCATAGAAACAGTTCAAAGCGTTCAAGCCGTTCAAAAGGTTCAAACCGCGACCCTCGCGTCTGAGATTTCTTTGAACAACGTGTGAAGATAGGTTTTCCGCCCCCTCGTTTTGGGTGAAGGAGAGGGCTAGTTTTTGAGTAATTGCGAGAATCCGTAAATTTACGAAAACTCGCGGTTCCTTTTTGTGCTTTGCCCTTGTCTTTCAATCGTTTCCGTTGGCCCTCGACTTGCTCACTGACATCGTACGATCCCGACGATCCCGATCCTTTATCAGTGGAAAAATGTTTTCGGCGAACGGTCTGAGCGATAAACGCCCTGCTGCGAACGCCAACTCGCAGAGGGGTGGCGAAGGATCGGCACGTTGGAGACTCGGACGGAGGACGAGAGAATGACCGAAGACAATGAGCGGCTCGTCCGCGCCTTCTACGAGGCCACCGTTCCCGGCCATCGCGAGTCGCTGTCTGGTCTCCAATCGGTACACGTCATGTACAAGGTGCCCGAAGAGATTTTCACCGGGGGCGACGGCATCGAGGATTTTTTTCACGAGTTCTGCGCGGCGTTTGGTATCTGCTTTGTGGCGGAGGAGTTTATCACGATGGACGAGCGCGTCGTCGCGATCGGTCATATCAAAGGAGAAACCGTAGGAAGTACTGCGCCAATCGACGTGCCCTTCGTCCACGTCTGGACAGTCCGGGACGACCGTCTCGAACAACTGCTTTTCTTCACCGACACGGCGATTCTGACCCAGGCATTGGCGGAGCGGGTAGGCTGGAACCCGGGCTCAGAGGACCGTCGCATAAGCTAGAGCCCGTATCGAAAGGGATGTAAACATGGTTACCGTTGCGTTGCTCGTTCGACTAGAAACAAAAACCGGAAAAGTCAATAGTCGTTCCGGCGTGAAGCCAGAAAAAACTCGAAATACGAAATTCGAAACAAATTCAAATGATCAAAAAGTACAACGTTCGGGCAAGGCGGAGTGTATGGCAGTGCTGCAAGCAAATCAGAGAAATCCAACTTATGGATGAAAACTGAAATTATGAAGGAGGAATGACATGAAGAATCATGCTGCGAAAGCTCGCAATATCGATCGCGTGCGGCCGGTTGTGCATCAGGACTCGAGAGAGATCCAGCCCTATGGAGCAATAGCGAAACTGCCCATCGCCCTGGCTGAAAATGTCTGCAAGGCGAGCGTGGAGAATCTCAACCAGGTGCTCGCCGACACGATGACCCTACGAGACATGTATAAGAAGCACCACTGGCAGGTCGTAGGCCCGACCTTCTATCAACTGCATCTGCTCTATGACAAGCATTACAAGGAACAGAGTGAGCTGGTGGATCTAGTCGCGGAGCGGATCCAAACGCTGGGCGGCATTAGCATCGCAATGGCGCACGATGTCGCAGAGACGACACGGATTCCTCGGCTCCCACGTGGCCGGCAGGAGGTGCCTGTGCAGATCTCTTGGCTCCTGCATGCCCATGAAAGCATTCTGCAGGAAGCCCGAACTATGGCCAAACAAGCCGACGACGCTGGTGATGATGGGACCAATGATCTCCTGGTAAGCGATGTGATCCGCACGAACGAGCTCCAGGTGTGGTTTCTCTCGGAACATGTGGTTGATGAGCCGCTTGTTCGCGCCGGCGGGCGAGCGGGGTAAGTTGAACCTAAAGTTTGAGAACAAGACAGCGCTTGTGAGCGCCTCGACCGCCGGGATTGGCTTCGCTATCGCTCTTGAGCTGGCGCGGGAGGGGGGCGCGTGGGTTTTTGTCAATGGCCGCACCCAGGCCCGGGTGCAGGCCGCCATCGTCAACATTCGCCACGAAATCTACGAGTCGCAGGTCGAAGGTATTGCTGAAGACCTTGCCGCTCCTGCGAGTGCCGAAAATCTACTGCACGTCTGCCGGCGAAATTCGGCTATGTGAGCGAAAGAATCGTGCTGCAAAAACTTGTTACATAAGGAGGATGTGCAATGTCTAAGCTTCAAACAATTTCGCGATTCGCTTTATTCTTTCTAATTCTAGGCTTTACAAGCGATGCGGTGCCCGCAGAGAAGATGGCGCCTTCGGGGACGGTATCCATCGAGACCAAGTCCGTTGCAGCGGGCATCGGCGTAACCTGGGGCGACGGAAAACTAAGTTTCAAGGGGAAAGAGTATCCGTTTACCGTGGACGGTCTGACCTTGGTGGATTTTGGCTTCAGCAAGGTCAACGCAGTAGGGGATGTGTATAATTTGACGGACGTATCGAAATTCCCGGGAATCTATGTGGCGGCAGAGGCGGGATTTGCGCTGGCCGGAGGCATGGGCGGGATGGTGCTTCGGAATGCGGATGGTGTGGTGATGCATATTCGTTCCGTGTCCCAGGGGGCCAAGCTGCAGCTTGGGCCCAGCGGGCTGACCATCAAGCTCAAGCAATAAGGCCGGCGGCGTTTCGCTGGCTGCGACTATCTATGTTCGCCCATCATCGGCATGCTGGCGGGAGCCGCCTTTGCGCTCTACCCTTACGTGCTGCCCTCCAGCACGAATTCCAACTTCAGCCTGACGATTTCGACTACGGCAGCGGGGGCCTACGGTTTGAGAATCGGCTTGGTGTGGTGGACGATTGGCATCATCCTCGCCCTCGGCTACGTGACGTTCGTCTATCGCCTCTTCGACAAGGTCGCGCCTGAAGGCGAAGCTTATTGACTTTTATGCCGGGACGCTTGGAGCGTCAGTTTAGCCTGGAATTATTTAAGAGGGCAGGCGTTCGATAAAGCCACATATGGCGATCACATCAATTTTGGCTGCGGCGGCCTTCGTGTGATCAATCAACGAACCCGCGCATGGCTTGCGGAGTGACAAGAATCGGGACAGCGTAGGCGTCGGTAAACTCGTTAATCGTCATCCCCAAGTCTTTTATGCTCGCGCGGTACTTGCTGAGGTAGGTCTTGACCCGATTTGGGTCCGGCGGCCCATCCAGGATACGGGCGTCACCCGTAAGGACGGCTACATCGCCGCCGTCCTCGTCGGTATTGAAGTTCAACGCGACTCTCGGATTACCGGTGATATGGCGCAGCTTGGCCTTGTGCCTTTCGCTGAAGATCAAAACAGTTTCGCCGTCCCAATGAAACCAGACCGGCCTCGGTTGAGGCGTGTTGTTAGAATCGACGGTGGTCAACCAGATGATCTTCTCCTGGCGCAGGCGACGGTTTACGTGACGCCCAAATCGAGTGCTGAAATCAAGCACGGGAAACCTCTAGAGCCAGTTTAAAGTTCAAAATGTTCAAGCTGTTCAACCGCTGCGCTCCGTTTCAACGATTTGAACGTCTTGAACGGTAATCTATCTCTGAGAGATCATTCGCTCTTCCACTGCGTTCCAATCAATATTCGCGAAGAACGCGTCAATATACTTTGAGCGCTCGGCGGGTTTGTAATCGAGCAAGAAGGCGTGTTCCCAGACATCCATGACCAGCACGGGCTTGAAGCCCGCGACGTTGCCAATTTCATGGAGCGTAATCCAGTGATTCGACAGCCGGCCGCTGCTGGGATCCTGGTAACAGATCGCCCAACCCACGCCGCGCATCTTGCCAATGCCGACAAAGTCGGTTTTCCAGATGTC
>DASRIZ010000435.1:0-21708 GCA_035649735.1 Blastocatellia bacterium
ATGGCGAGCGCGGCGGCTAGTGACTCGGCGCTAAATGAACTCATCGTCTTCGGCGAGAACGAGCGACTTGATAGTTGATTCTCTCGCTGTGCAATTCTCCCGTATCCGACAACTAAAGTCCAAAAACAAAACTCGGCATCACTCTTCTTACCGGGTTAGAACGGGTCTCAGAGTTGGTTCAGGCGGGATTCAGTAAGCGCGGTATGAGGTGACGCCGCGGATTGCGACGTCACCTCATTTTCTATCGTGGTGGATGGGGAGCTCGCATGTCGTGCAGTTTCATTTGTTGTTCCGAAGTCAGCTTATTCTTGATTCGGATCGAAAGCCCCAACTGAGTTCGTTTGACTTCACGTTCGATGTTCAAGATCTTGTCCAACTGCGCGAGCGCTTGTGACTCGTCGACGACGGCGCTTTTCATAAGATTGGCCATCGTCTCCATTTCGTCCTGCATCTGCCACTGAAGCTCGTTGAATCGGGTTGACGCTTTTATCGACTCATCTTTGATTGCGGCCCTCTGTTCGTCGGTGAGTCCGAGTTCGCGTCTGTGCTGCATCACCAACTCGGGCGGAAACAGGTTTCCGGCAAGTGGGTCGTGCGGCTGCGGCGGTTGATGAGGCTGTCCGAACTGGTGAGGTTGACCTTCAGTTCCTGGCGGATGTTGTCCTGGCTGCCCAGCTGGCGGCGCCTGCCCGGGTCGCGGGGGCAACTGCTGCGCTAACGCAACTACCGTTGCAATTGAGAGAATTGCACTTAACCATATGATTCGCGATTTCATTATCTGCCTCCGTTTAGTTGAATTGGTCTGGGGTGTATGTCTTTATCGTTCGCAACGATTCTCCAAGACTCGGTAGAGATTTCAACAGTTCGTCTTCTTGAATCTTCAGCAATGATGAAGTTGGAGACCGCCACGCAAAAAGTGATTTCATCGCAATCGCCGTCTTATCAGAAGCTCGACGATGTCGAGCGCGATTCGGAACGACCCTACGCGGAGCTGGGTTTGAAGTCTCCGGGTTCGACTTGGAGGGGTCGGCGGTTCGGGGCGCTTCCGAGTCTTCGGCAGGAACTGAGGACTGCTGAACAGGAGACTCCCCGCGTTGCGATCTAAAAGCACTCATCGTCAGAGCGATCGCGATTAACAAGACCGCGCAGACAACCGCTGCCATCGCGAACCTAAAGGAACCGACGCGGTTTCTCGATCGCGCAATTCCGGAGTTGGCCGCCGCCAGGAGCTCCGCAAACTGTGGCGCTCGGCGCAGTTCGTCGCGGCTCATCTCACGGAACAGTTGCTGGATTCTCTTTTCGTCTCCATTCAGATTCATAAAGCCCTTCTGACTCCTCTAACAATTGCCGCAGGCGTTTCTTGCCGCGTTCATAATGCGTGCGAGCTGAACCGAGTGAGACACCCATCACCGCTGCTGCCTCCTGGATATTCAACTCGTGATAAAAGACCAGCTCCAACGCTTCTCGCTGGCGGCGTGGAAGCAGGGCAAGCGCACGCCGAAACATTACTTGAATCTCCGAGCGGTAAGCTGACTCATCCGGATGTTCGGATCTGGCTGTGCGACGGTCAGCTATCTTTAACGCCGTCAAAGTTCGCAACAGACTTCGGCGGCGCTGATCCAAAGCAGTCTTGCGAATCACCGCGAACAACCAGGTCTTGAAAGAGGAGGCGCCGTTATAGCGAGCCTTCCCTTCAAGCACCTTTAGATACACAATTTGAAGCACTTCCTCGGCTTCAGCGGGGTCGCGCCGGCAGCAGGCCATCGCCCAGCCGAACCCGAACGCGTGATGCTGCTCAAGCACAGTTTTTAGCTCGTCGCTCTCCATCAACGCCGCTTCAACAATTCCTCTTAGAATCTATTAGTCGTCTCGCGGACGGATCCATATGACAGTTGCTTACAAGGCTACAGGCTGCACATTAGACCAGGCGCTCGATTTTTTCCATTGCCCGCTGGAAAGCGACGGCCTTATTTGGACTGCGCCGCTATCGGCATTGGACAGCTTACGCATGAGTGGCGGCGCTTTTGTAGTGTGCGAAAACAGCAAAAGACCGGAGGTATTGCGCCCACACTACAAAAGCGCCGCCGCGCATGCGAGAGACACCGAATGAGTAAGAGGCGGCGCAGTCCAAATGAGGGCGTCGCTTTCCGTGCGTTGGTGGGATTTGGGAGCGCGAATGTCCAAACTCCTCAGTGAAGTTTTCGCACCGTTTTCTTTGGTGTGGATTCTCGAAGAGGTTTGCGGGCCAATCACCTGGCGTAGTAGCCGCGCTTGGTTCTTGCTTTGACGCCCGCGCGGTTTACTGTGATTGCGATCTTACGCCAGCGGCCATCGTTTTTGGCGTCCTTGGCTGGATAAGCAAGGCTGTAAAAGGAATGAAGCTCAGCGGCGACGCGTTTGTAGACCGAGTCGAGATCTTCTGCGCGTGAAGCCCTGAAATAACTGCCGCCCGTCTGCTCCGCCAGTGTCTCGAGTTGCGTCCGGGCTTTTGCGAACACCTCCGGAGTATAATCGCCGCCTACCACTTCAGGCTCAGTATCAAAATAAATTGGATAGATGGTTGCGTCCTCTTCCTCAACACGAGTCATCAGCTCGGCGAACCCGCGGCTCGAACCCTTTTCGTTGGGAATGAACGCGCTATCGACGCCGTCGGAGAGAATCACGAGAGCGGTTCTAGCGTTTGCGCCTCCGCGGAGCGAATCGAGCGCGATCCAGGTTGCATCGTACAGCGCAGTGTCACCGCCAGGATTCACAATACGGTCTATGTTCATTTTGAGCTTGCTTCTATCAGTGGTGAAATCCGATACGGCTTCAAACTGAGTCGTGAAAGTCGCTACGGCGATGCGATCGTCGCGTTCAAGCGAATCGACGAACTTCTTTGCAGCTTTCTTCATAGCCTGGAGCTTGCTTCCTATGCTCCCGCTGAGATCAAGGAGTAACAACAGATTGACCGGCGCGGCGATCGGCTCAAAGTAAGTGACTTCCTGGGGGATGTTGTCTTCAAGCACTATAAAATCGTCGCGCTTGAGCTTGGACACCGGTCTGCCCGACGTGTCTGTGACTTTTATGTTGAGGTTAACAAGCCGGGCGTTGAGCCGAATCGCGTTATCTTCTCGCCTCGGACCAGAGACTGGAACCTGCTGCGCGGCGATCGACAGCAGAATCGCTGCGATGTTCAAAAGAGCAATCAGTTGCATCAAGCCCTCTCAATTCCATCTGCCCGTTCTAACCCCGTCGCAGCTAATTACGCATCTCAGCGCTGAATCGAGTGCACTGGGAGCAGAAGGCAGTAAGCAGAAGGCAGAAGGCAGAAGGCAGTAGGCAGTAGGCAGTAGGCAGAAGGCAGTAGGCAAAAAGGCGCGTAACAAGAACTTTGACTGGTTTTCTGCCTTCTGCCTTCTGCCTTCTGCTTTCTGCCTTCTGCCTACTTCCCTCCCCCTTACCCGCACAGCACCGACCCGCCGTTGACGTTAATCACTTCCCCAGTGATGTGACGCGCCAGGTCTGAAGCAAGAAACAGAATTGGCCCGGCTATATCGTCAGCGGTGGCCACCCGTCGCAAAGGAATTCCCTCGACTATCTTTTCCAAATCCCGACGCTTGCGCAGCGGATCTGCAGACATGTCCGTGTCGACCCAGCCGGGGGCTACGCAATTAACGTTGATTCCATGCGGACCAAGCTCGCTTGCAAGCGACTTCGTGAGCGAGATGATCCCTCCCTTCGACGCCGCGTAGTGTGAATGGAACGCCTCGCCTCGTTGCCCGGCAGTTGATGAGACGGTGACAATGCAGCCTGACTGCTGGGGCTTCATCGCTTTCGACGCAAAATGACAACAAGCGTAAACACCCTTGAGATTCACATCGATTGTTTGTTGCCATTTGCCCTCGCCGAGTTCATCGACGGCGTCGCCTGTCCAAATACCGGCGTTGGCGACTACGATGTCGATCCGTCCGAATTCATCAAGCGTGCGGTCAAACAAAGCTCGCACATCTTCGAAGCGCGAAACATCGGCTTGAATCGTGAACGCGCGAATGCCGTATGACCGGGCGTGCCGAGCGACATCCGATGCCTCTGCTTCGTGCGTGAAATAGTTAAGCGCGAGATGAGCCCCGGATTTGGCGAACCGAAGAGCAGTGGCTGCGCCTATGCCTCTTGATGCGCCGGTGATCAACGCGACCTTACCAGTTAAATTGTTCATCTTGTCTCCGTAAGAAGTCCGACAAACTTCAGTTTGTCGCCAGTGTCCACAACAGACGTATTAACAGAACCGTTCGAAAGCCGGCCGCGAATGAGCAAGCGACAAACCAAAGCTTGCCGGACACGTAATCAGCCGCCGGCGATCGCAAGAATGATTGAAAGCTCCGCTCCGTCCGGCACCCGAGTGGACAGGTTGTCCAGAAAGCGGATGTCTTCGCCGTCGACGTAGATGTTTATGAAGCGCCGAAGTTTGCCGTCATCCTCGCACACCCGCGCCTTAAATCCCGTATAAGTGTCGTCCAACCGGGAGATGATTTCACCAACAGTTCCCGATTCGACTTCAACGACATCGTCGTTCGCGGTTAACCTTCGCAGCGCAGTCGGTATCGTTAGCTTGAGTGACATCTTGATTTCTCCTTTTCAAACCGATTTGCCCTTTGCCCTTTGCTCTTTGCACTTCTTTTGCCCAGCGCAGGGCCGAAAACTCTTCTGCCTGTTCATGCTCCTACCGCAAAACCCGAGATCGCACGCTCGAATTGAGCGACCTTCGGCTCAATCACTATCGGCGGCGCAAGCTTGACTGCATCAGGTGTTTTGAGCCCGTTGCCTGTTATGGCAATAACGGTCAAGTCATCCGGCGCTATGCGGCCCTGGTCTTTGAGTTTCCTGGTTACGGCGACGGTCACGCCTCCCGCCGTTTCGGTGAAGATGCCCTCGGTCTCTGCGAGCAGTCTAATGCCGGCAACGATTTCCTGATCTGTAACGTCCTCAGCCCAGCCTCCGCTTTCTGCGATCAGCCCGGCGGCGTGATAGCCGTCAGCCGGATTCCCTATCGAAAGCGACTGCGCGATAGTTGAAGGCTTAACCGGTCTGATGTCCTGCGTGCCTCGTTTCACGGCGTCGGCGATCGGATTACAACCCGCAGCCTGCGCCCCGAACAATCGCGTGTGCGCTTCGCTTTCAAGCAGCCCGAGCCGCTCGAGTTCTTTCAGACCCTTGTGGATCTTGGTGATCAGCGAACCGCCGGCCATCGGGACGATGACCGCTGCCGGCGCGCGCCAACCCAACTGCTCGGCGATCTCGTAGCCGAATGTCTTGGAACCTTCGCCATAAAACGGCCTCAAATTCACGTTCACAAAACCCCACGGATGTCGCTCGGCGACTTCAGTGCACAACCGGTTCACATCGTCGTAGTTGCCGCGCACCGCGATCACCCGCGCGCCGTATATGGAGGTCGCCGCGATTTTGCTTGGTTCGAGGTTTTCAGGGATCAGAATGTAAGCGGGCAGTCCAACGGAAGCAGAATTCGCAGCCACTGAGTTTGCAAGGTTGCCGGTTGACGCGCAGCCAACGGCTTCGAGCTTGAACTCGAGCGCCTTGTTGACAGCTACAGCAGTGACTCGGTCCTTGAATGAGAGCGTTGGAGAATTCACGCTGTCGTTCTTGATGTACAGATGCTCAATTCCCAACACTTGTCCGAGCCGAGATGCGCGAATTAGCGGCGTGGACCCACTCGCGAGACCGACGACTGGATCTCCGTCTATCGGCAGTAGTTCCCGATAACGCCAGAGATTCTTCGGACGGGAAGCGATCACCTCGCGTGAAAGCGCCCGAGAAATCGTTTCGTAGTCGTAGTTAACATCAAGCGGGGCAAAACAGTCCTCGCATCCCGCTAACGGTTGTTTTGGATACTCACGTCCGCACTCACGGCATTTCAGTCCAATCACAAAGCTCATGGTTTCCTCCTGTGTTTTGGGTCCGACAACCTGAAGTTTGTCGGACAACAAAAAAAGCCCCGCGCCAAACTAGCGCGAGGCTTCGATTCTCTCCTGGCCGTTTAGCAGTTTTTAACGTGGAGCAAGTTACCCTAAATCGCCACGTTCAGATTCTTGAAAGAGCAAAAGCAAAAAAAGCCCGCGCTAAACAGCGCAGGCTTTTTAAATTTCTCGCTTGCGGTTTAGCACATGTTTAACGTGGAGCAATTGGCTTAAATCACCACGTCCTTCTTTGAGGCCCGCAGAATACTACTCCTGTCTGGCGGTGTCAAGAAAATTCTCATCCGACAGGGTAATAGTCCTCACGGAAGCTCGCATTCAAAAAATTGTGCTTGACTCGTGTCGAGACCAGGAGTATACGTAAGAACCTGAGTTCGTTCTCTAAAGGCTTATGAGAAGCATGATGCGAAATTCTTACTGCATCTGTTGTTGCGCGGCGATGCCGCGCCCACCTCGAGCCTTTAGTGGAGTCCGTTGCGATGGTACCTGAGACGTAAAGCTCAAAAGAGCTTTTAGCTCATATAGAGATCGGAAAAACCCACTATCGGCTCTGCCGGTGGTGGGTTTTTCGTTTTTGGAGCGAGTGCTTGTCAAACGTTATCAAGACATCAACAGGCAAGGTTTTCCTGATCGGCGCGGGACCGGGCGATCCCAAACTGCTCACGATCAAGGCAGCCGAAGCGATCCGCGCCAGCGATGTAATAGTCTATGACTATCTGGTGAATCCCGAAATCCTCGCGCACTCGCGCCGGGACGCCCGGCTGATCTACGCAGGAAAACGCGGGGGGGAGACGTCGGTCTCGCAAGCGGAAATCACTGGCTTGCTGATCAAACACGCTATCGAAGGGCAGACTGTAGCCCGGCTCAAGGGAGGAGATCCGTTCGTTTTTGGCAGAGGCGGCGAAGAAGCCGAAGCGCTTGTCGAAGCCGGCATCGATTGGGAAGTGATTCCGGGTATTTCGGCAGGCGTCGCCGCCGCCGCCTATGCAGGCATACCACTTACTCATCGAGATTTCTCATCCAGCGTTACGTTCGTAACCGGTCACAATGCGAAAGGACAACCAGGTGCGGACTGGTCGCTCCTCGCGCGCGCTACCGAAACGCTGGTGATTTTTATGTGCGCTGAGACAATCTCGGGCATCGCTCGCGAGCTGGTCGCAGGCGGCCGAACTCTCACGACGCCAATCGCAGTCGTCCGCTGGGGTACTTATGAGCATCAGGAAGTTTACTCTGGAACGCTCGAGGACCTGATCGAGGCGGTTGAAATCTGCGACTTCAAGATCGAATCGCCGGTCATCGCGATTGTTGGAGAGGTGGCCGCGCTTGGCGCCAGGCTTCACTGGTTTGGAAGCGCCGAGCTAAGACACGAATTGTCAGACTTCTCCGACCAACTTCAGTTTGTCGTTGCCGATCGGTGAATCAGGGACTCTCGACAAACTGAGTCTGTCGGAATTTAGGCGGAGGAGATCATGTCGCAAGCAGTTAATGAGATCGTTACATTGGGACAGCCGCCGAGCCCGCAGGCTGGAATTGAGACCGCCGCATCACTGTTGGACACGGCCTCACCCGAGAAAACGCTTCGCTGGGCGTTCGATGAGTTTCAAGACGGCGTAACAATAGCTACCGGCTTCGGGGCCGAAGGGGTTGCGCTTATCGACATGGCGGTAAGGATAAACCCGCAACCTCACGTGTTTTTTCTCGACACTGGCTTCCTCTTTCCTGAAACCTACGAGCTTCGACGCCGACTCGAAGATCGCTATCAAATTGAAATCAAGGAATTTGAGACTGATATCACGCCCGAGCAGCAGGAAGACAGATTCGGCGCGAAACTGTGGTCAACCAACCCGGATCTTTGCTGCAGGCTCAGAAAACTCGAGCCGCTCAAGGATGCGCTGCGGGGACGACGAGCGTGGATAACTGCGATTCGCCAGGACCAAACCTTCGAGCGCTCAAATGCTCGGGTCATTGAGTGGGACCATCAATGGCGGCTGGTAAAGATCAACCCGCTGGTCCGCTGGAGCAAGCAGCAAGTCTGGGATTACATCGCAAAAAACGATGTTCCTTACAACACGTTGCACGATCGTGGCTATCCGAGCATCGGCTGCACTCATTGCACACAGCCGGTTCGAGACGGTGATGGCGAACGCTCCGGCAGATGGTCCGGACGCGACAAAAAGGAATGCGGCATGCACGTGGCGGCTCGCCCGATTGCGTTTATCACTCGAACGGAGATGGTGAGCCGCAAACGCTTGACTTAATACCGACGGAGAAAGACGACGTGAAACAGAATGCGAGCTACGCGAGTAACGAAGGGCTAGTGGTATGGCTTACGGGCTTATCGGGCGCGGGTAAAACCACGCTGGCCCGATCGCTCTCCGCGCAACTCAAGACCGCCGGGTTTCAAGTAGAGACCCTCGACGGCGATGAGGTGCGCGAGAGCCTGAGCCGCGGATTGGGATTCTCGCAGGAGGACCGTGACACGAATGTCCGGCGTATCGGTTTCGTCGCGCGACTGCTGGCGCGCAATAGAGTAGTAGTACTCGGCGCTGCTATCTCTCCATACCAGCGGTCGCGTGACGATGTTAGGCATTCGATTGAAAGCGACGGTACCCGGTTTCTTGAGGTGTTTGTTCGATGCCCGCTGCAAACTCTAATACAGCGCGACGTTAAGGGCCTCTACCTACGAGCGCTTTTGGGAGAGATCGAGCATTTCACCGGCATTAGCGATACATATGAGGAACCGCTCTCACCTGACGTAACCGTTGATAGCTCCACTGAAACGGTTGAAGAGAGCACGACCAGGATCCTCTCGCATATTCTGAATCCGGGCCCGGCATACGATGACGCAACGCGAATCGAAGCGTTCGCCCCGCCACAGCGAGGAATAGGTCATGAACAAAATTGAAGAGATAAAGCTGCGCAAAGATGGTCTCGACGTGCTCGAAGACATTCATCGATACGCCGCGAAGGGGGAGCCTCGAATTACCTCTGAAGACGAAGCTTTATTCAAATGGTACGGCGTCTATACCCAGCGCCCGGCAGAGGACGGCTACTTCATGGTGCGGATCAGAATTCCGGGGGGGCAGTTGAATGCGAGCCAGCTTCGGACAATCGCCGAGCTGTCTCACCGTTACGGGAGGGGTCTCGCCGATGTGACGGTTCGACAGAACCTTCAGCTTCACTGGGTAAGGATCGGCGACATCCCAACAATTTTCGAGGCGCTCGATCGTGCTGGCCTGACTACTACCGACGCATGCGGCGATACCGTTCGCAACATAATCAGCTGTCCCGTTTCCGGAGTCGATCGGGATGAGCTTTACGACGTGACGCCGCTCATTAACCGGATGAACGATTTCTTTGTCGGTAATCGGGACTTTTCGAATCTACCTCGCAAGTTCAAGATTGCTATCACCGGGTGCGCGGTTCGATGCGTCTATCCGGAGATCAACGATATCGGCATCTTTGCCGTGGAGGACACAGAGCGTGGCGGCGTTGTCTTTCGCGCTCGGGTTGGAGGCGGGCTTTCGACATCGCCTCGCTTTTCAAAAGATCTCGGAGTGCTCGTCGAACCCGGCGAGGTTGTCGAGCTGTGCGCAGCCATTGCGGCGGTCTTTCGCGACAATGGCAACCGCGAGAACCGCAAACGCGCTCGATTGAAGTTCCTTGTAGAGCAATGGGAGATACCGCGGTTTCGCGACGAAGTGGAATCCCGGCTTGGATGGAAACTCCGACGCGCGGACCAAGCGGAGGCGGCTGCAGTTACCGACCGGGACCGGACGCATCTCGGAATTCATCGGCAGCGCGGCGACTCGTTTCACTACGCCGGCATTGCGCTGGTTGGCGGGCGGACGTCGAGCGACCAGTTGAAGCTTCTGGCTGAGCTCGCCGAGAAGCACGGGCGCGGCCGCCTGCGCACAACGAATACCCAGAACATAATACTGCTGGACATCGACAGTGAGAATCTCGAGACACTGAAGCACGACCTGAGTTACGCGGGTTTGGATTACGAGCCGTCCTGGGCGAAGCGAGGGCTGATTGCCTGCACCGGGATACAGTTTTGCAAGCTGGCGATTGCCGAAACCAAAAACCGCGCACGAGAGCTCGACCAATACCTCGCCGAGCGAGTCGATCTGGAAGATCGCCCCCGAATCAGCGTGACTGGATGCCCAAACGCTTGCGGCCAACATCACATTTGCGATGTAGGACTCGAGGGTTCGCTGACCACCATCGAAGGAGTCAAAAAGGAGACTTTTCAGGTCTTTCTCGGAGGTGGTGTGGGCGCACACGAAACTTTTGGTCGGCGGGTCGGCGCTCGGATCCCGTCTGACGC
Organism: Blastocatellia bacterium; assembly: GCA_035649735.1. GTDB lineage: Bacteria > Acidobacteriota > Blastocatellia > UBA7656 > UBA7656 > Onstottus_A. The sequence goes on from DASRIZ010000435.1 coordinate 10,303, forward strand.
GCTGGCCGAGTCGCTCGCGCGGCTGTTCCAGACCTACAAGGATCAGCGAATCGAGTCCGAGACATTTCAGGAGTTTTGTCTGCGGCACAGCAACGAGGAGTTAACCAGTTATCTTCTTGCAACTGGGGCTCGCGATGTTGGTGAGAGCGCTGCTGCATTCGCCGCGGAGTGTTCTTGATGAACGCCGGCGTTCTTCATCTACAGGAGGACGATCCGATTGGATTGCGGCGGTGGTCACCGCTACGCGGTTATCCCTCAACTAAAGAAGGGCGTCCGTGGGGGGCGCCCTTCATGATAATTCAATCGTTGTGAATTATCGCTAGCCCCTTAGCCCGCGCGTGCGCCATACCCAACCATACTGAGTGTTGCTAGGGCGCGGCGTCTCCTGGTACTCCTCGCGCATCTGGGAGATCTTGTCTCCCTGGATCGCCTTGCGTTGGGCCTTCACGTCGATCTTGTAAATTCGGGCCGCGTTTAGACCAAAGATCTTCGCCTTGATTTCGGGCGTCAACTTCTTATAGCCGAACTTCTCGGCAACTTCATCGCTGATCTGGAACCGTCGCAGACGTTCGATCTGCGATTGAGGGCTGCCCCCCCAGATCGAGTCGGTACCCCAGATGATGCGATCTTCGCCGCCGGGGAGATTCATCACCTGCCCGAGGAAGTGCATGGCGGGCTTGCCCTCGCTATTACCGCCGAAGCCTCCCGAAAGCACGTTCCAGGTGCTGCCGACTTCGAAGTAGACGTTCCTCAGATTGCCACGCTTCACGATATCAATCAGCTCCGAGCACCACGGAATGTACTGCGGGCCAGCGTCTGCGCCCTCACGGCGACGCGCGCCGGCAGGCGCCGGATTCAAACCCGAGTGATAGATGATGAAGTTGATGTCGGGAAAATCCTTTGCGACCTTCTCGACGTCCTTTGGATGGCAATACTCTTCGTTGAACAAGCCGAGCGGCAGGCCTTTGTGAACGCAGACGTTCTTGATGCCAAGTTTGCGGCTTCGCTCCCAAAACGGATAGGCGACCTTTTCATCATCGAGCCAGAAGGGCCCGTCGCCGATCAACGAGCCGGTATACATCTTCCATGAGTTGATCTTGAGAACCTTGGCCTGGCGCTCCATCTCTTCGAATTCGGATTTGCCCAGGTTCGGACGCAGCAGACCGTGGCTGATCATTCTTTGCGTCCCGCCAGCCAGCCGGTTGATGTCGTTGCGTGTCTTGACCATCTTGTCTGGCGGCAGGATGTTCTCGCGCCATTCGGCGGTCGGGACGCCGCTGATGATGGCCATCACCGTGTCGCTGTCCATGAACATCTCTTTGATGTAGTTCGCTTCGTTGAGCAGCGCGAGACGTTCGGCTGTCGAGTTTGCTTGCGGCCGGAAGTTGCGCAGAAAGTCCGCGGCCGGCTTGCCTGCGGGTGTCTCGAACCAGCGGCTCTCGACATCCACGTGATGGGTCTGATTGTCGAAGATGAACTCGTTCTTAGGCCATTTCTCGGCATAAGCCGCGGGGTCCAGCGCTTCAACGGGATCCACATCGTAGGTTTTGCCAAAGACCTCGTTGTAGGCGAGCATAGCTACGGCCATACCACCGGTGGTTTGCAGGAAGCTGCGGCGCGAGACTCCGAGCTTTTTCGCGCACTGATCCGACATTTCGACTATGCGGGCTTCCCAGCGCTGTTGCTGGATCGACTGCGGCGGCGGAATGAACTCTTCGTTTGAAAAGAATTCGGTTGGTATCGGAGATTGAATTGGCTTATCTTCATCGGCGAAACATTTGCGAGTCCACATGGCTTATTCCTTTCCGCTGGATCGATCAGCGATAGCAAAAGATTAACTTGTCAATTTCGTGGTTTCTGGTTGCTCAAGTGGCAAAAAGCCTACTTCTTCTGCGAGGTTCACGCAAGCTGAGTGTCCGGGTTGAGCGTGTTTAATCAGCGAGTCGCTAGCGCTTCGCCTCTGCGGCGAGCCGCTGTTTCAAACTCGCGCCCAAATCGAGAATGCGAGGGATGCGTTCCGCGCCGCCTTTAGAATCCGTCTGATGGACAAGCTCGGATATCATGTGCCGGATCTCTTTGCGGCGCTCGACCAGTTCCGGTGTCGCGCGTCCCTTTGATTCCAATCCGTGCAGGCCCTCTCGCAGGTCATCGGCGAGAGCCAGCATCTGTTGAAAAGGGCCGGGCAATTGAGGCAGGTATTCCAGCCCGTGGCAGCCAGTGCAGAACTGCGGCCAGCGGAATGTTTCTGAAGCCGCTCCGATTCCGTGAACCCCGTGACATTCGGCGCAGTCGAGCCGCCGTGCGTTAGCTTGAGCAGCAAGGTGTTTGCTCTTTTTGAAGAACTCTAGAGGCTGGCTGTGACACGCCCCGCACATCTCGAGCGTAGCGCTTACATTTGGTCGGGCAATGAATTGACCTGCGTGTGCCTTGTTCTTGTCTGATTGAGAGGCGTCGCCGCCGTGGCAGCCATCGCACCCGACGCCGGCGTGTCCGTGAGCGCTGGTTTGAAAGATCGAAACCACGCGACCCAACACATCTTTTTGCTGGCGATGGCATTCAACGCAACGATCGGCGCTTTTGGCAGCAACCCTGACGTCGTAGTGAGAGAGCGCGGCGAGCGTCAAGCAGATCCAGACCGCAAAAACGGCCGTAGACACCGGGCGTCGCCACGCTTTCAATGCATCAGGTCGTCCCCGCTGCTTTTGAAGCGACAAGACAGAATCCTCATCTCACCAATTACTTGATTCCCACAACCATAGAATCAGGGCCGATTAGATGCTCCACCCTGGTCTCGCGAAAACCGGCCTCGCGCATCCAACCTTGGCAATCCGCGCCCGTATAATCAAACCCGCCGGGGGTCTCGATAAGCATGTTCAAACTCATCAGCAATCCGAACGCGTTCTGTCGCCGCTCGTCGTCGATCAGAGCTTCGAATACAATAAGTGCGCCACGCTCGGGGATTGCCCGATAAGCTTTTTCGAGGAGCATTCGCTTATCATCCAGATTCCAGTCGTGGAGAATGTGCCCCATCGTGATCACATCTGACGCGGGAAGGTCTTCTTCGAAAAAGTTGCCTGGTTGAAACTTGAGCCTCTCGCTCAGTCCGTTTGTCGCAACGTACTCGTCGAATATCGGGCCGACCACCGCCAGATCGAAGTTGGTCCCCATTAGATGGGGATGAGCAAGGCCGAGCTGTACAAGCAAGCCCCCCTGTGCGCCACCAATGTCGACAACCGTCTTGTAGTTCTTCCAGGGAAACTTCTCAGCGATAGCCAGCGAAGCGCCCATGCTCAAACCGGTCATTGCGCCGAGGAAAAGCCGCAATCGCTGCGGATCGCTGTAGACCTGTTCGAATAGTCCCTCGCCCCCTGACTTCAGCTCATTCTGAGGGGCACCGGTTCTGAGTCCTTCGGTGAGCGAACCCCAGAAACGATAGAGCCTCTCGTTCGCCATCTCCAAAAAACCACCGATGTAGGATAGCTGGCCCCGTACCAGGAACTGGCCAGTCTCAGCAGTATTCCTATAATGCTCGCCTTCACGTTCAAGCATGCCTAGCGAAACCAGCGCGTCAAAAAAATCTCGCGCGCTGCGTGGGTGCAAGCTCAATCGTGCGGTCAGTTCGCTGGTGCTCAACGGACCGCCCGCGAGTTCTGTGAATATGCCCAGCTCAATAGCGCTCAAAAGAGTCTTCGAACCCCAGAATCCGAGTCCGAGCTGCATGATGTGATCCGGCGTTACGCCCTGTGCTGACAACTCGTGTCTCCTTAAAAGAGTTTTTCGAAATTCGAGAATAACATTATCTATTTGCGATTTTCTATTTGCTATTTACTCCGGTGCGGTAGAACCTGACAAATAACAAATAGGAAATAGTAAATAGAAAATAAGTTGTTGCTGGCATCAACGCGGAATAGTATAGTTCGCGCAAGTTTGGTCTGGAAGGAATAAAGCAATGAAAATAAAAACAACCCCGAGAGTCGCAATAGCCGCACTTGGCTGTTTATTGTGCAGCGCGGCGTTTTTGACCGAGAACATTATTTCGGCAAGTGTTGCTCAGGGCGACGGGCTGTTCACCGCGCGCCAGGCCGCCCGAGGCGCCGCCGTCTATGCAAAAAGCTGCGCATCGTGTCACGGCCCAAACCTCGAGGGGGGGTCTACATTAGCTCTGAAGGGTTCGGGGTTTATGGCCAAGTGGGCCGACGGTAAGCACTCGGTTGACGATCTTTATTTTGTCACCCGCTTCCAAATGCCGTACGGCGCGCCCGAGTCGCTCACCATTCAGCAGTACATCGATATCGTCGCGTATATGCTTCAACAGAACGGCTATCGAGCGGGCAGCAAAGAGCTGCGGCCAACTGCCTCGTTGCTGAAAACGCTGACAATCTCGCGTCAAGGCGGGTCGGGAAAGCCTGACATTGCCAAAGTCGAGACCGCCGAAGCGCCCAGGGAATCAGCTGGACCTGGCGCCAAGCCCGCAAGCGCCCGCCCTACTCAAACAGAGTTGAACGCCGCAGGCGCCACGACGGACTGGCTTATGTCAAATCACGATTACGCCGGTCAGAGATTTACTGATCTCAAACAGATAAATCGGGAGAACGTCGCCTCGCTCAAACCAGTGGCAACGTATCCGGCTAGTGACCCGGGCCCGTTTCATACAAACCCGGTTGTGTCGGGCGGATTAATGTATTTCACCGTAAACAACTCGACGATCGCTCTGGACGCGGTGACTCTCAAACTAAAATGGCGCAACGACTGGCAGCGAAAAGGCAAACAGGGCTGGCCGATGAATCGGGGCGTCGCAATCAAGGATGGGCTGGTCGTTCGAGGTACCCACGACGGATATCTTGTGGCGCTCGATGCCTCGACTGGCAACATTGTGTGGGAGCGTGCGTTGGTTGATATGACCAAGCACGAGGGCGGGTTCACGATGGCTCCGGTGATCTTCGAAGACCTCATCATCATCGGTCCCGCGGGAAGCGAGCTTGGTGTAAAAGGATGGGTTGGCGCATTCAAGCTATCGAATGGCGAGCAGGTTTGGCGATTCAATACCGTGCCCGATGACGGAGAACCCGGTGCCGAGACCTGGGAGAAAGCTGACGCGAAACTTATAGGCGGGGGAGCTGTCTGGGCTCCTCTGTCACTCGATGTTGCGGAGAGACTTGTGTACGTTCCCGTGGCTAACCCCGCGCCGGACTTCTTCGGCGAAGCTCGGCCCGGTGCAAACCTTTACACCTGTTCGATGATCGCGCTCGATATTCGAACCGGAAAACTAAAGTGGTTCTATCAACTGGTTCCTCACGATGAGCACGACTGGGACACTACGCAAGTAAGTCCGCTCTTCTCGACTACCATAGGGGGCAAAACTCGCAAGCTGGTCGCCACATCGGGCAAAGACGGTCTATTGCACGTGCTGGATCGCGAAACACGCAAGCAGGTCTACGAAGTCCCGGTTACCACCCGGCTCAATGTAGACAAGCCACCGACTCGAGAGGGACTACGAGCTTGTCCGGGCGTGCTGGGAGGCGTTCAGTGGAACGGACCGGCATTCAACCCCGGCACGAATATGTTGTACGTCAATGCGGTGGATTGGTGCGGCACGTTCAACAAGGCTGCCGAGACGCGCTTCGTATCGGGATCGTTCTACATGGGTGGTGGAGTGCGTGATGACCCGCCAGACAAAGCTCGTGGCTGGCTGACTGCGATAGACGCCTCGACCGGCGCCGTACGCTGGAAATATGAATCTCCAAAACCGCTGCTCGCCGCGGTGACGACTACCTCCTCCAATCTCATCTTCACGGGCGAGTTGCTGGGCGATTTCATGGCGCTTGATGGTAAGACCGGCGAGGTGCTTTATCGGTTCAACACCGGCGGTCGTATGAACGGCGGGGTCATCACCTACGCGATCAACGGCAAGCAATATGTTGCAGTTGCGACGGGCGCCGCAAACGCATTTTGGAGGGTACCGCCCGGTTCGGCCACCATCATGGTATTCGCGCTGCCGAGCGAACCGGCGGGAAAATAATGCTGGGGATCTGTCTCTTCTTCTTTGCGTCTTGGCGGTCCTTTGCGTCTTTGCGCTAAAAGAACCATTGCGAAAGGGCAGTTCCGCGCAAAGACGCGAAGGACCGCCAAGCCGCTAAGAAGAAGCATCCTTCCAAAGTGGGTCGCGGAGCGCGCGGCGGAGCAGCTTACCGACAGCGCTCTTTGGGATCTGCTCAATGAACCGAACTGACTTGGGAACCTTGTAAGTCGCAAGCCTTTCGCGCGCGAACTCGATGAGCTCTTCTTCGGAAGCGTCAACGCCTGAGCGCAAGACCACAAATGCCGTTACCGATTCTACCCACTTTTCGTGTGGGGCGCCGACTACCGCGCATTCAAAGACCGCCGGATGAGCCATCAACGCATCTTCGACTTCTCGCGGGTACACGTTGTAGCCGCCGGTAATGATCATATCCGACGTGCGATCCACCAGATAAAGATAACCGTCTTCATCGAAACGTCCGACGTCTCGAGTGCGTAACCATCCGCCTTCTACAAATGTCGCCGCGTTCAAGTCCGGCGCGTTGAAATAACCCTTCATCGCGAATGGCGCTCGCAGCGCAATCTCGCCCTGCTCTCCCGGCGCGACATCGTCACCCTTGTCGTCGATCAATCGAATCTCGCAATCGACTGAGGGCCTGCCGCACGCCAGCAGCCGGCGTTCGTCCCGGTGATCATTCTCGTCGAGCTTTGTGATGAAAAGCGGCGCTTCGGTCTGGCCGTAATATTGAATGAATCGCGGACCCCAAAGCTCAATCGCTCGCTTTATAACCGGCAGCGGCATCGGCGATGCACCATAGAGTATCGTTTTCACCGATGACATGTCGGCCTTCTCGATATCCGGCTGAGCCAGGAGCATCGCGAGCATTGTAGGCACTACGTGAATCGATGTCGCACGATAACGAACGATGGCGTTCAGGAATTCGGCCGGCTCAAACCGGGAGAGCACCGCGCTGCAAGCGCCCTTTATCCAGTAAGGCAGCACAAAGCAACCGCTCGCATGAAAAAGCGACGCAGCGTGAAGCATGACGTCATCCGGTTCGACATCTTCAAGATTGATCGAGGTGTTGATTGACACCGCGCCGTAGCTGGCTTGAGTATGCTCCGCTGCTTTGAGGCGGCCTGTTGTGCCGGATGTGAAAATCGTCAAGATCACATCGTCCGGATCGACGGGTGTTAGCGGGTCATCAGACGAGGCTGACTTTGCCTCCAGGAGCAGATCGGCGCCGCAGCGAACGGAACCCAATCCGAGCATCTTGAGCCCTTCGACTCGTGAGGCCAGAGCTTCGGCCGGCTCGGCAAGTTCGGCGTCGTAGATAACCAGCCGCGCTCCGGTCTCGCGCAGCATGTGTTCGTGTTCGTTAATCGAGAGTCTTGCGTTCAACGGCGTGCGAGCCGCGCCTGCTTTCACACAGGCGAAATCGACGGGCACGCTGTAAAGGCTGTTGTTCGCCAGGATCGCTAGCCGGCCGCCTCGTTCGATGCCGTTCTTCGCCAGAACGTGCGCGAATCGATTAGATAGCGCGTCGACCTCGGCGAAGGTCAAAGATTTATCTTCGAACAGCACCGCGGTTCGCTCGGGAAAGTATCGAGCTCCGCGACGTATCAGTTCCACTGTAAGCATTCTTCTCCAGTACAGGACCTATAGGACCAATAGGACCTATATTCAATGAGTCGTCGCTTTCTCGGCTCCCAGTCCCGTTGACGCCCGGACCAGCAATTCATCGTACTTCTCTTCCGCCTCGGGTTCCCGCCCAAGCAACGTACCAACCACTGCCCCGAGAAATCCAAGCGGTATGCTGACTATTCCCGGATTCTCGAGAGGAAAGATTGGCGGCGATTGGATCAAGTGACGCGCAGCTGCACTGACTCCCGGCGCATCAATACCCATGATGCTCGGGCTCAGAATGATCAACAGAATGGATGCCGCCAGCCCAGTACCTAATCCGATGACCGCCCCCCGCGTGTTGAATCGACGCCAAAACAGAGACAGCACGATCACCGGCAGATTGGCAGATGCGGCGACGGCAAACGCGAGCGCGACCAAAAAAGCTACGTTGGCGTTTGGACCAAGCAGAATTGCGATTGAAATCGCAATCGCTCCAACTACAAAAGCCGTCACACGGGCGACGCGCACTTCTTCGCCAGCCCGGCGTTCCGTACCGCGATGAATTACATTTGTGTAGAAGTCGTGAGCAAACGACGTAGACGCGCTGATCGTCAATCCGGCGACTACAGCCAGAATCGTAGCGAAAGCGATGGCTGAGACGAACGCAAAAAAGAAATCGCCGCCGAGCGCTTGAGCCAGCAGCGGAGCGCTCATGTTTGTGCCGCCGCCTACCGCGATCTTGTCACGGCCCACAATGGTCGCCGCGCCAAAACCGAGAAAAGTCGTCAGGATGTAAAACGTGCCGATGAGGGCCATAGCCCACACGACGCTGATGCGTGCCGTTTTGGCGTCGGGAACAGTGTAGAAGCGCACAAGAATGTGGGGCAGACCGGCGGTGCCAAAGATCAGCGCCATCCCGAGCGAGATCAAATCCAGCGCGCCGTAAGGTGGTTTGAATCTCAAACCCGGCTGAAGAAAGTCTTTTGTGACGGCAACGCCATTCTCCTGATAGGTCACGCTCCCTATAGCATTGAAAAAGCTTCCGAAGCTGAAACCAAAATGCGCTAGCACTAACACGCTCAGCAGGATCGTCCCGCTCATTAGCAGGATGGCCTTGATGATTTGAACCCAGGTTGTCGCCAGCATCCCGCCGAACACGACATAAACGATCATCAGCACCCCAACGCCGATGACCGCGGTTTGATAGTTGATTCCCGAATCTTTGAGCAGCAGGGCCACAAGCGCGCCGGCGCCGACCATCTGCGCAATCATATAGAAGATGCTCACGGTGAGGGTGCTTAACGAGGCCATCGCGCGCACGGGTCTTGGACTGAGGCGATAAGCCAGCACATCGGCCATCGTGTATTTGCCGGCGTTTCGGAGCGGCTCAGCGACTATCAGCAGCACCGTCAGATAAGCGACAAGCCAGCCCACCGAATACATGAACCCGTCGTAGCCCTGGAACGCGATAATCCCGGCGATGCCCAGGAACGACGCCGCGCTCATATAATCTCCGGCGACGGCGAACCCGTTTTGCCAAGCGGTGATTTGACGATTCGCGGCGAAGAACGCATTCGCCCCGCTCGACCGGCGCGCCGCCCAATAGGTAATGGCCAGTGTTATGCCGACAAAGACCAGGAATATCAGGAGAGACATTGTCATAGGGGATTTTCTATTTGCTATTTTCTATTTGCTATTTGCTATTTGCGATTTTCTATTTTGATTGCTCCCGGCGTGCCAACAGAAAATACTAAATAGAAAATAGAAATATCTCAGTTCTTTTTTGTCTTCTCGATGATGCCTTGCTCCATTTCGTCGAACCGTGAAGCCGCTCGTAAATAAAGCGCGGCTATGATCCACGCCATAAAAAACTGGGAGAGCGCGAACAAGTAGGCGATATTCACTACACCGAATACTTTTCTGGCCATCAGACCAGGCGCATAGCCTACAAGTACCGGAAGCGCGAAATAATAGACCACAAAAAACAGGGTCGCCGGCACAATGAATCTTAACTTGGCCTTCAGCATACTTTTGAATTCCGGCATTTGTGTGACCTGCCGCCATTCAACAGGATCGCTGCCTAGGTTCGGTTCGTTAGCCATAGCGGTTTTCCCTGGTGCTAAGTGAAAGGCTTATCGAAAGTTCTTTGCGGTCTTGGCGGTCCTTCGCAATATAGGACTTATAGACCTATATGACCTATATTCGAGAGGAGCGCCAAGACGCAAAGAAGACCTCAAAGAAGAACAACCTCAGTCCTTCTTGCCATGGTTGGCCGGCTTCTCGACAGTGCAAACAAAATTCGCGGCGTCGTCAGTGCTGCCGCTTCCCTTGTAACGCGCCACCTGAGGGTACGGGCACAGCGGGCGCGTGCGGACGACCGGGCTCTTGGCGTCACCCTGTCGTTTCGAGGCAATGATTTGGTCCGGAGCGATTCCCTGCTCAACCCATCGTTCTATCGCCACCGACATATCGTGCTGCGCGTCCGACTGGGTCGCGCTGACAGCTGCTCCAAAACTATTCGGCCCGGGGCCGCCGCCGCAATGCTGCATGCCCGGCACCATAAAGAGACGTAAAAAAGACCCCGCCTCGCGCTGCCCCATCTTCGAAACCACGCTTTGAAAATAGTTGATGGTGTTGACCGGCGGAAGAGCTGCATCCCCCCAGCCGTGGTAAAGAATCAGCTTGCCGCCGCGCGCCTTGAATGCTTTGAGGTTCGGGTCGATCGCGTTAATACTCGAACCAAGCTTCTTCTCCGCGAGTTTGCCGTCCCTTTCGAGATCAAAAGTTTTGAAGTCCCATTTCGGATCGTTGTAGACCATATTCGCAAAGGCCTGAGTCGAGAAAAAGAACTGAGCCGCTCTGGTCGGATCACTCGAATTGATCCAACCCGACCAACCACCTGGTCCCGTCTCAGCGCCGGGGACAAAGCCCGGCACGATTTGCTCTCCCTTAGCGGTGCGTGGGCCCGAGTAGATCTTTTTCAACGCCGCTATTTGTTTTTCGGTGAGGCATTCGTTTGACTCAGGCCCTTTGCAGAGTAAGACCGATGGGTCGAAGCCGCATTTGGTTGGATCGTCGAGGACTCCGTCAGTCACACCGTCGCGCGCATCACAAGCAGCCAACCCGGCTGATTCAATTGCTTTCAACTTTGCCGGCGGAATGTAGCTGCCTTGATCGACGTGCATCGCCTGAAGATTAAAAGCGAACCCGGTAAGGATCTGAGTGAAAGCATTCGCGGGCGCTCCGGCGATCAGTCCGTCGTAGTCGTCCGGGTAACGCTGCGCCTCCATCAACGCTTGTCGTCCTCCGTTTGAACAACTCGCAAAGTAAGAACGCTTTGGTGCGTTGCCGTAGAAAGCGCCGATGATAGACTTGGCCTTGTCGGTCATCTCGTGAATCGCACGATGACCGTAGTCGACGATCTTCTCAGGATGTCCCAAAGCCCAACTCGCGTCCGAGGTGGTGTGACCCGTGTCGGTCGATGCCGCCGCGTAACCCCGCGCTACCGCTGCGGCGAGTCCACCGTACGAGATTGATCCTGCGAACCCGCCGTTTCCGATGCCTTGAAACTTTCCATTCCATCCCGAGCCCGGCATCCATACTTCGAACTTGATGTCCGAATCAGTGGTGGGCTTGATGATTCCGGTGACGCGGCAGAACGCCGGCAGCTCTTTGTAAGGGGCCGCAGTGCCTGTCGCCGGTGTAAAGGCTCCAGGGGCCACGGTCCGCGCCTCGGTGATGGTCGTGTTTGCGAGTTTGAG
>DASRIZ010000436.1:0-23219 GCA_035649735.1 Blastocatellia bacterium
TCCGGGATTGGGCTGAGGTTGCGCTTGTAGAACCAGGCGCCCGCCTGTTCGGTCAGGATGCCGGAGATGCCTTCGCCATGCAGGTCTGCCCACTGATAGGCGCTGACATCCAAACCGACGGGCAGGTTCTCGATGCTCGCGGAATCGACCTGCTCCACAATGTCCTGAACTCTTGGCTCGGTGTATTCGAACTCGACGGGTGGCAGACTTCGCGACTCATAGCCGCCGTTGTTGCGGCGATACCCGGTCTGGGTAACCTTGCGCAAAAAGGTGTAGACCGGGTTGCGGACGTTGGTGGGTTGGACTTCGTCCGAGTAAGTGAAGTCGGTAGAACGCACGAGACAGTCACGTTCGACGCCGGCCTCGCCTGGAAAGTGGTGGAACATCAGAACGCGCTGGCACATACGCGTCGTACGAACCTCAAAGCCCGACCTGTAGGACGAGAACGGGTCTTGTCGGTAGCCCCAGGTACCCGTCTCGTTCGGCTTTGGAGCAGCTGCATCGTGTTCGCCGTAGTCGAACACGATCTCGAACATCCACTCGGCGTTCGCAATCTCGGCGTCAGTCTCCCCTTTGTTCAGGAAGCGAGGCCGGTCGCCCGCGTTATCGAGCAACGGCCTGCGGTTACCATAGTAGATATGTTTGAGGTAGCGATTGGCAGTGCGACGCGAATCGTGGCGCGGCCCACGGTTGCGCTCATGCGTTTTTGCGAGATCAACACCGTGCCCGTCTTCAGATTTGTAGCGGTAGAGAACAGCATTGCCCTTGTCGTCGCGAGTCTCACAGATCAGCCAGGAGAAGACGCGGTTCGCATCCGTCGGATCGGCAATGCGAGGGGCAGCATCGCTGCCATCATCATCGCCATAACCGTAGAGGGTGACAATGTTGTCCTTTGAGATGGATCGCCAGTGGATACCATTTCGCTGACCCACCTGGGTCCAGCGCTCGATGCGCGCGAAGAGTCCCTCGATGCGAGGCCGGTACCGTCGGATGCGATAACCGTCCAGTTCGTCTTCGTGAATGACTAAGCGTCCAGATGGATCGCGCACCCAAGAACCGTCAGCGTCGAGCTGATATCCTGGATGGCTGGCCACCCACGTTCCGTCAGGGTCCTGTCGATACACCGGCACCAGATCCTCTGCACCCGAGATAATATATACATCCGAATCTTCATCATCGAGGTACTGCGGCAGGCCCTTGTCAGTCTTGCGGGTAATCGCAGGAAGCGAGAGGCTCCATCCGAAGCCGAAGGGACCGTTTCCGGCTCCTGAGTCGTAGGACAGCGATAGTTGCGGACCGAATCCAGAGCGTCCGGGGCTGGTTGCGATCGGCACGGACATTGAGCCGGTTCCAGTGACGGGGTTTGCAGCGAACTTCTCACCGACGCCACGAATGGCACCTCCGCCTTTTGGCAACGAAATCGACGGCTGCGAGATAGTCTTAAGACCGCTGTTGGTGGTACCGCCGTTTCCAGACGAACCCTTCGCTTCGTTTGCTTCGTTCCTGCTGTAGGCCATGGGCCATCCTTTGCCCAAAACAACTTGGCGCGTGAATCAGGATTCCAAAAAGGTTCTGACGCAGAGGCTTCTCTAGGACTATGCGGTGTGAGTGTTTGTTAACTGATCTGCCGACGGCCGTCTCGCCTCTTAAACATCAGAGTTGCGCACGAAAAGTAAGTGCAACGTGAGTACTGAACAGTTTCGCGTGCGGATGCAGTAAACCAGTCTCTAAGTCGTGCTGTGACCTTCATTAGAACAACTTACGACAAGGGCTTAGAATTGGAGCGGCGAATATATGACGATTCCGGGTTCATTGCAAGGCCGTTTTGTGAGGCCGTTTTGTAAGGCCGTTTTGTAAGCTGAGACGCCAGGCAAGCAGCGGAGAATGGGAAGAAACGCAGCGGCGAAGCATTCCAGAATCTCAGTCCCTCGCAATCGAAATTACGTGAGCAAAAAGAGAGAGAATCCTTCGGGATCAGTTAGGCGCGGCTATTTATCACTCAGGTGGGGCATCTAGGAAACTAATGGGCCTGATCCCATAGCCGGGGCCGTACCGTCGCTTACTAGATACACCTTTGTCGAGTCCCCGAGCGGTCTTGCAGTCTTAGGCCTGGAGAGCGGTTCTTGCCTCTGCAAGAATCCGCTCAGACTTAGGGTCGAATCGATCGATGACCGCCGCTCCACACATTCCCGTTTTGCAGGAGAGCTATAGACTATATGTCACCCGTATTGGTCCAGACGGGCTGCGTGTTTCTCGATTTCATAAACGGGGAAACTCCTTCGCCTCTCACTTTTTTTTGATGGTCACGAGAAGGCCACGGAGAGAGTCCGTGAATCCAAGCCGGCGGCGCGAAAGCGTGAATCCAAAGAAAAGTGCAGATGAAAGTGCAGATAAGAGAAAAGCCGCCCGGAGGCGGCTTGTAAGTCTTGAATCTGAATGAGCCGTGGAGGGCTCGAACCTCCGACCCGCTGATTAAGAGTCAGCTGCTCTACCAACTGAGCTAACGGCCCGTGCGCTTTGAATTCTACTGACCGCGCTATTTTATTGTCAATTGCGGGTTGAACATGGCGCGTTGAAGATGGGGCGTTGAACCTGGCGCGCTGAACAAGCATTGAATCAGGTCGCCATGAAACGCTGTAGTTTCACAACTCCTTTAACAGCTTCACCCAGGCCGCTGTCTCTCTTTCGGGATCAAACAAACCAACCAACTTGTTGCAGTGCCTTTTAAGTTTCGCCAGGAACTGCTCATCGTTCTCCGCTCTGGCCATCAATTGCGCAAGACCACCAGTGTCTCCAACCTCAAAGTATCCTGGATAGTCCTCTCCCAGAATGCCCACCGAACCCGGAATCCGCGTCGCTAGCGCCGGAACTCCCGCAACGATCGATTCACCAAGTGCGTTCGCTCCGCCTTCCATGCGAGAAGATATTACAAAAAGCTGACTGCGCTCGAGGATTTGCCGCACTCGACGCGGAGGGTGCTCCCCAACCCAGCGGTAACGAGAGTTCCTATTCATCTCCGCGCGAGCCCGAACGGCAGATTGCTCGGTCATCGCCGCGCCAACTTGTGTTACCAGCACTCGCGACGACGCCGGCAACATACGAGCAGCCATCGCCGCACGAAACGGATCCTTGACCGGGCGTAGATGCCCAATAACACACACGTCGAAACTGTGCGAGCTAATTGACAACGACCTGTGTAACGACGAACTCGACGAATTCAAAGAGGAATCGATAGTCGCGTCAGACAATGAGTCGCGAGCCTTCTGATTACGGGCAGTTATGCTCGGCCGAGCAACCGACTGGTAGATTACCCGCGTCTTCTCGCGCAACCGAGGACTCAACGCATCAAGCGCTTTTGGCTGAAGCGCGACGATTCGAGTCGCGAGCTTCAACGACTCCTGAGCGTGAGCACTCCGCGCGAGATCACTATACAGATCCGTCCCGGTTAGCCCGACGACGATCGGCTTATCAGAATATTCGCGATGAAATCGGCTTATTGAATCGGCACTGCGGTGAGCGTGAAGGGCGATTAGCAGATCAAAGCGGTCACCGTCATAAGACTGTACAACGCTCACACTATGTCCAAGGCCTCTCAGAATGCGAGCCCATCTCAACGCGGTTACCCGGTTCCCGTATCGCGACCCAGGCGGGGCAGGTGTGGCTATTCCGATACGCATAAAAAAAGGCGTTTGGAAAACCGGTCAACGCGAGATTCTTTGACGTCAAAACAACACACTCAAGAGGCTAGCGATCTGTTTACTGCTGGCTCGAAGTATCGTAGCCGTGCGCTCGACAAACTGAAGTTTGTCTCTTGAGTTTGGACGTTTCGCTCGCCACTTTCAACAACACAACAGAGGATAACCGCGTAGCGGTGTCCTATCGGTAGCTCGCGTGGTTGGCGTACCCCCTGGGCCGCGTAGCGGTTACCTGTGTGCGTCGAATCGATTCATAGTCAAATAGGTAACCGCTACGCGGCCCGGGGGGTACGCCAACCCACGCAAGCTACCGACAGGACACCGGTACGCGGTTACCACCGCCGCAGTTTGTCGGACCTACTCGAGATCGCGCCGACGAGCCCTCCACAAACTAACGTTTGTCGGACTTAGCACAAGTCCGAAACCCGGCCCACACGTCGCGGCGATCGGGTGTGTAGAAGTTGCGATACGTGTTTCGAATCAGAGACGACCGAGTAGCCCAACAGCCGCCGCGCAAAACTTTGTGATCGCCAAACCACGGTTCGGAGTATTCCTTGTAGGGCCCGGCTACAAACCCTGGATATGACCCAAACGTTGTGCTCGTCCATTCCCATGTGTTGCCGATCATCTGCCGGCACCCAAAAGCGCTGTCGCCCGCCGGTTTCGCATCGACCTCGATACAGCCCATTGATTGCCAGTCCAGGTTTGCGCGGTCGATCGTTGGCCGGTCGTCGCCCCACGGATATCTCCGCTTGTGAGCCGAAATCATGCGGCCATCTTCCGACGGCTCACAGCTAGCTGCCATCTCCCACTCGGGTTCGGTGGGCAATCTACGTCCAGCCCACCGGCAATACGCATCGGCCTCATACCAGTTGACATGGACAACCGCGACGCGATCCTGCAACTCTACCCACTTGTCGAAGTCTCGGCGCAGCCATCGCCCGTTTGATTCACGCTGCCAGTAGACCGGATGTTCAGCGCCTGAGTTTCGCCTCCACTGCCAGCCTTGTTCGGTCCACAACTCGCGCCTATTGTAACCACCGTCTTCCACAAAAACCGCGAGCTCGCGATTGGTCACCGCGGTTTTTGAAATTGAAAACGGTTCGACCTCAATACTGGTGGGCTGCTGCTCGTTGTCGAAGACAAAGTTCTCATCCGCCGAGGCCCCCAACACAAACGTGCCGCCGGGGATGTATGCGTCGCCTGAGACATCTTCGCCCGAACCTGACACGGTTTTAGGAGGGTAGCCCACGCGAGGTCCCGGGTAGCATAAGGTTTGGCGCGTGTAGGTAAGCGCTTCGGCGTGCATCTGCTCGTGAAACAAAACGAGGTGAAGAAAGTACCTTTCATCGTAGCCGTCTATCGCATCGCGGTTCCGGCGATCGTCAGAATCGCAGACGCGATCAAGCACCTGTCTCATGTAATCGAGCGTCTCAGCGCGCGCCGGCAGCGGCAGATCCCAGCGAGTGTCGTGCGCAACTCGAGCCGAATCGTAGAGACTGTCTCCGTTGGTTAGAATGGGCTGCTGACCACCAAGATGGCGCAGAATCCAGTATTCCTGAAACCACGCTACGTGCCCGATCTCCCAGCGCAGCGGATTGATGATTCGAAGGCGCGGACCCATCAGCTGCGCATCGCTCAAGTCATCGATCAATTCAAGGGTCCGCGCTCGCGTCTCTTGAAGCGTTGCGATTAAATCGGCCGTTGACGGCGCCGTCGCTTTGAGGCTGGTGGTCATAGATGGTCAGATTGTCTTCGCGCATCGAAAGCCGGATATCATCCAGCGCTCGTTTGTATGAAAGAAGTTTCTGTAGGTTGACCGAATGTGATATTGCGGAGTTGCATACGAGCCGCCACGCAAAACCTTTTGACCGACGAACCACTTGTCATTGTATTCGTCGAACTCGGGTTTGAATCCGGGATACGGAACATAGTCGGACGTCGTCCATTCCCACACATCCCCGATCATCTGATAACAGCCGTGCGCGGTTTGCCCTTCGGGAAACGAACCCGTTTGGGCCACGCCCCACAGTTCGTTTTCAAACAGATTCGCTCTTGAGACTGACGGAGCGTCATCACCCCACGGGAAGCTCAACTGAGTTGTCTGATTGGGTCTTACGCGCGCGGCCATTTCCCATTCTGCTTCGGTTGGCAGGCGTTTGCCGGCCCACTTTGCGAAAGCCGATGCTTCATAAAAGCTCACGTGGGTCACGGGTTCATCACCCTTATCCTCAACCCTGTGTAACCCCGAGAAGTCTCTGAGCATCCAGTCGTCCCCGTGACGCTCCCAGTACAAAGGCGCCTGCCAGCCCTCACGGTGAATACATTCCCAAGCCTCGGAAAACCACCACCGAAAATCCGAATACCCGCCGTCGCGAATAAACTCGAGATACTCGCCGCTGCTGATCGGAAGGCGGTCGAGCGCAAAATCCTGGACAAAGACTCGGTGGGCGGGCTTCTCGTTATCGAACGCAAAGTCATCTCCGGCGTGACCGAGCAGAAAAAGCCCGCCCTCGATATCGGACATCCCGCTCACTGTGTCGCGCGATGGAAGCGCGCCTCGCGATACTGGTTCATAAAGATCGCAAAGCAGATGCTTGATGTCGTAAACGAGCAACTCCTGATGCTGCATCTCGTGTTCGAGACCCAGCCTAACAAGAACCAAAAGCTCGCCTGCTTTCGGATTCTCGTTAAGCCGGCCCAGAAGCTCGAGCATCGCATCGTCAATCCGTTTTCTGTAAGCGCGCGTCTCCTTCACCGTCGGCCGCGACCGGGTGCCGCGTTTGTCGCGATCGATGCGAGTACCAAACCGCTCGTAATATGAATTGAAATAGAATAGATACTCCTCCGAGTAGATCTGGTAACCCGGCAGATGGTCTCTTAGCAGAAGCTCGAAGAACCACGATGTGTGGCCGATGTGCCACTTCGCGGGACTCATGAACGGAGCGGTTTGGACGACGTAGTCCTCGATCTCCAGCGGTTCTACGATCTGCATGGTGCGCGCTCGAACCTCCTGAAAGAGTTCAGTCATCCCCGTTCCAAGATTCCGTCTCTCCCGTTTGCTCTGCATCGGTTCCTACCTTTCCCGAAGTCGGTCTAAATCTTTACGCATCCATCGATGTAAACAGATTGTTGAGCGACTCGGCCATCGTCGGGTGAGCGAAGATTCCTTCCTTCAATTGCGTGTACGGGACGCGGCCCATCATCGCTATTTCAAACATCGCCATCAATTCGCCGCCCTCTACTCCGAGAACCGCACAACCCAAAATCTGTTTTGTATCGGCGTCAACAACCGCCTTTATGAAACCGCGAGTCTCACTCATTTCAATCGCTCGGGCGACGCTGGTCATCGACATCTTTGCGATGCGTATGTTCAACCCGCGTTCAGTAGCCTCGCTCTCGGTCGATCCGACGCGTCCAAGCTGCGGGTCAATAAAAACGGTGTAAGGGACCAGCCGATCGCGCGTGGTCGCGGCGCCGCCTTCTATCAGGTTTGTTCGAAGGATTCGAAAGTCGTCGTAAGAAATATGAGTGAACTGCGGGCCTCCATTTACATCGCCAAGTGCGTAAACGCCCGAGACGTTTGTTTCGAGCCGCTCATTGACTGTTACAAAGCCGCGCTTGTCGGTCTCGATGCCCGCCGCTTGAAGGTTTAGGCGGTCGGTGTTCGGAGTGCGCCCCACCGCGACGAGCAGGTGCGACCCGGTGAGGTTCTGTTTTGCCTCGGGCGTTTGTGCCGTCAAGTTAATATCTTCCCCGGATCGGCTGACGTTCGACACCTCCGAGTTCAACAGCACGGTTATTCCGTCCTCGCCAAGTATCTTCGCTATTTCATCGGTGACGTCGGAATCTTCTCGCGAAAGAAGGCGATCACCTCGATGTACGATCGTCACTCGGCTGCCGAATCGGCGAAACATCTGACCGAACTCGAGACCGATGTAACCACCTCCCATCACCAGCAGGTGCTCCGGGGTTTGATCGAGTTCCATAATTGAGGTCGAATTGAGAAAAGAAACGCCGTCGAGCCCTTTGATATCGGGGGTCGACGGCCGGCCTCCGGTGTTGATAAATATTTTTCCGGCCGTCACTGACTTCTTGCCGCCGCCGCTCAGTCGAACTTCGATTGAATATGGGCCGGTAAAGCTGGCTTCGCCCTCGAACAATTCGAGTCCCGCTGTTTTCTGAATACCGCTGAGCCCGCCCTGGCGAAAGCTATCGACGACGCCCTGTTTGCGCGCCCGCACCTCGCTCATGTTTACAGCGATCGGGCCGGCGTGAACCCCATACTCAGCCGATCGCCTTGCGAGATACGCTACACGAGCACTGTTGTACATTGTTTTGGTCGGGGTGCAGCCGACGTTGACACACGTGCCCCCGATAAACTCGCGCTCGATGATTGCCGTTCGCCACCCTGCCTTCGCCAGGGCTTTGGCGAGCGGAGTACCCCCCTGGCCCGAGCCGATTACAATCGCGTCGTACTCTTTTGTTTCAGGCATTACTTACGCTCCCACGTGTTCACGTCACGATCAGCGAGTGGCTTCCGTGCTCAAGCACCCGTCCAACGTTGGTCGCGTGCGGATAGGTCTTGCGCAACGTTGCCAGCAGCTCCTCAGCGCGCTCAAGCGGAATCGCGATCAGCAGGCCGCCGGCGGTCTGTGGATCATAGAGCAGATTGCCCATTTCTTTGCTGACGCTCTCGGCAATCAAAATATCATCACCGACGTATTCGCGATTCGTCTTATCGCCGCTGGTCAAAAGCCCCGCGCCTGCCAGATTGAGAACCCCGGGCAGGAGCGGGACGCGGGATGAATCGATTTCAATAGTCACTCGACTTGCTCGGGCGAGCTCCCAGGCGTGACCGAGCAGAGCAAAGCCTGTGACGTCAGTCGCACCTTTGACCCCGAACTCGCGCATCGCCTCGGCGGCGGACCTCCCCGCGGTCAACATCGTTTCGAGCGATGCTGATGCAACGTCTGGCGGGGCCTTGGCGAACTTGATTCCGGTCGAGACCACGCCGGTACCGATCGGTTTTGTCAGGATAATGACGTCACCCGGACGCGCTCCGGCGTTGGTGGCGACCTTATTCGGGTCTATCAGACCAGTGACCGAATAGCCAAACATTATCTGCTGATTGTCGACGCTGTGGCCCCCAAGCAACGCGACTCCGTTTTGAGTCAGGACTTCAAGCCCACCACGCATGATCTCCGCGAGTATCGAAAAGTCGACGCCCTTCTTCGGGAAGCAGGTTATTGCCATCGCGGTGATTGGAGTTCCTCCCATCGCCCACACGTCGTTGATTGAGTTGAGAGCGGCGATGCGGCCATAGTCAAACGGGTCGTCAACTATCGGCGTAAAAAAGTCGAGCGTCTGAACAATCGCAAGGTCGTCGCGCAGACGGTACACTCCTGCATCGTCGGCGAGATCGAAGCCGACAATCACATTTGGATCGTATGGTTGTTTCGGTAGCTCGCTCAGAACCTGAGCGAGCGCGCCAGGCGCAAGCTTAGCCGCTCAACCGGCGCACGAAACCATTTCGGTCAATCGCATTGTTATTGGTCCTCAAAGCTAATATAGCGAAAAGCCAATATGCTGACCAACGATTACAATATAGGCCCAATAGGTCGTATAGGTCCTATATTAATTGATAGGTCACCGCTACGCGGCTCTCTCTGGACAGTCGTCCCGTGGTCATCGTAGGTTTGTTAGATGCCGCGAGTGCTTTTACTTTTACCGACGACGACCTATCGCACAAAGGCATACGTCGATGCCGCTCTAAAACTCAACGTTGATGTGGTAGCCGCGTCCGAACAACCCAGCACGCTTGCCAGCAGCAATCCGGAGGGGCTGCTGACGCTCGATTTTTCGGAGCCCGAACAAGCCGCTCGCCAGGCTAGAGCGTTTGCAAACCGGTTTCCAATCGACGCCGTCATACCGGTCGACGAAGACACCGCGGTCGTCGCCGCAGCCGTTGCCCGCGGGTTAAAGCTCCGGCACAACACCGTAGACGCCGCGTTCACTGCCAAAAACAAACATCGAATGCGCGAGTCGCTGAGTCGCAGCGGCGTTCAAGTTCCCCGCTACTGGCATTTCTCTTTGGACCAGGACCCGCGAGACGTCGCCGCGCGAGTCTCATTCCCGTGCGTCGTCAAACCCATATTCCTTTCGACTAGCCGCGGCGTGA
The DNA here is from genome assembly GCA_035649735.1 of Blastocatellia bacterium. Taxonomy (GTDB): domain Bacteria; phylum Acidobacteriota; class Blastocatellia; order UBA7656; family UBA7656; genus Onstottus_A. The sequence continues at coordinate 9,877 of DASRIZ010000436.1, forward strand.
TGCGAGCCGACAATGAGGAGCAATTCGCGGCAGTCGTGCGGCGACTGGATCGCATCGTAGGCGACCCGAAGCTTGCTCGCCGCGGAGGCGCCCTTGTGCGTGAAGCGCTGGTTGAGGAATTCGTACCGGGGGTTGAGGTCGCTGTTGAAGGATTGGTAACCGACGGAAACTTCCGAATGCTCGCGATATTCGATAAACCTGACCCGCTGGACGGACCGTTTTTCGAAGAGACGATCTATGTCACGCCCTCTCGTCTCTCGAACGACGTCCAGCAGCAGATCGTCGAGACCACCGAAGCCGCAACCCGAGCGATGGGTCTGACAAAAGGGCCGGTGCACGCTGAATTGCGGGTCAACGAGAACGGTCCGTGGGTGATAGAAGTAGCCGCTCGCGCTATCGGCGGTCTCTGCTCGCGGGCGTTGAGATTCGACAACGAAATGCCGCTGGAGGAGCTGATTATTCGACACGCGCTAGGGGAAGACGTAATGCGCGTCCAGCGCGAGCGACGGGCTGCGGGTGTGATGATGATTCCGATCCCTCGCGCGGGAACGTTGAGAGAAGTGCTTGGCGTAGAAGCGGCAAAGTCTGTGGATGATATTGAAGACGTGATGATCACAGCGCACATCACCCAGGAAATCCTGCCGCCGCCAGAGGGCGCAAGCTATCTTGGTTTTATCTTCAGCCGCGCAGAGACTCCAGATCGAGTTGAGTCCGCGCTTCGCGAGGCTCACGATAAACTTGAGTTCATTATTGAATGAAGTAGCATAGACTTTAGTCTGTGTGCTGGTCGCGGCACCCGATACCGCAGATCTTCATTGAACACAGACTAAAGTCTATGCTACTTCGAACTGGTGCTTGCGTTGGGCGAGCCGGACGCTAACATGTCATCAATGATGAAACATGAACGATCGTCGGTCCTCCTGGTTTCGTGCTACGAACTGGGGCACCAGCCGGCTGGCATAGCAATGCCCCTGGGGTGGTTGCGCCGAGCCGGCTATGAAGCTGAGACGATGGACGTTTCGGTGGAAGGTTTTGATAAGGACAAGGTCAAACGAGCACGCTTCGTCGGCATATCAGTGCCGATGCACACAGCGCTGCGGTTGGGCTTGCGAGTCGCGCAACAGATTCGCCAACTCAACTCCGAATGTCACATCTGTTTCTATGGTCTTTATGCGACTCTCAACGCTGAGTATTTGCTGAATACCATCGCGGATTCGGTGATCGGAGGCGAGTTTGAAGAAGCTCTCGCAGAGCTTGTGAGATCTGTTCAGACCGGAAGACCAATCGACATCAAGGATGTAACTACTAAAGACCGGGCTGCGAAACCGGTGCTTGCACGCCTTGACTTTGTAACGCCCGAGCGTGGATCGCTGGCGCCGCTCGAACACTACGCAAAGCTCGAATACAAAGGCGAACAACGGCTCGTCGGCTACGTGGAAGCAAGCCGCGGGTGTCTGCATCATTGTACGCATTGCCCGATACCATCGGTGTACAACGGCCGCTTCTTCGTGGTCCCTGAGGACATTGTTTGCGAAGACATTCGCAGACTGGTGGCCGCCGGCGCTGGTCACATCACGTTTGGCGATCCTGATTTTTTGAATGGACCCGGACACTCGCTTCGGATAACCAGGGCTATGCACGATGAGTTCCCGGAGCTGACATATGACTTCACAGCGAAGGTCGAGCACATCCTAAAACACCGAGCGCTCATTCCGGAGTTCGCGAAGACCGGCTGCATTTTTGTCGTATCGGCGGTAGAGTCGTTGAGCGAACAAGTGCTCGCGCATCTCGATAAGGGTCATACCCGAGCGGATGTCAGTGAAGCGCTCCGGATAGCGAAGGATGCGAGAATCGCCCTCAGGCCGACGTTTGTATCTTTTACTCCATGGACGACAATCGACGATTACATCGACGTTCTTGAGTTTGTTGAATCACAAGGTTTGATCGATCACGTAGACCCGGTTCAGTACAGCATTCGGCTGCTTGTTCCACCCGGCTCGCTGCTGTTGTCGCGGCCCGACCGCGAGAAATGGCTTGGACGGCTTGTTCAAGAGTCGTTCTCCTACGAGTGGGCGCATCCCGACAGACGAATGGACGAGTTACAGCGACGAGTGAGCGAGGTTGTCGAGCAGGCGGCCAGCAGCAGCGAGGATGTCGCCGAGACGTTTTTTTCCATTCGAGATCTCGCATACGCAGTTCGAGGGGAGGCGCAAAATGATCGTTCGATCTCGCGTCTGGATCCAGCGCGACTGCGCCCGCCTCGATTGACCGAGGCGTGGTTCTGCTGAGCGGAGCCCACTCGGGACCAGTTTGGTCCTCTCGAAAAAAGAGCAGGGATCTAAGACGTGGATAACTCTGGACGGAATCGTCTATAATCAACGCGGACAAAGCCGAAAGACAGGAGCTATTATGAGTTCACCATTCAATGTTCAAATCAAGGCCGAAGTAGATCGACAGGACATTCACGTTTGCCGGTTCACCGTAGATCGCGCGGTGCACGAGGGCTCAGCCGTTTTCTTCACCGTTGAAGAGGCGAAGGACAACGATCTAGCCGATAAGCTGCTTAAGATTCCCGGCATTATGAAGGTCGAACTCAACAACAATCTGGTTGAGGTGACCCAGGGGGGCGAGGAGGATTGGCGACAGTTGGGTAAACGCGTGGGCACGGCGATTCGGGCATTCCTGAATCCTGCACCGGAGATCCCCGAAGGAGACCGGTTGCCTCCCGAGCACGTAAGAATGCGGGTTCAGCAGGTACTCGACGAGATGATCAATCCCGGAGTTGCTTCTCACGGCGGTTTTGTAGAGTTGTTAGACGTTAAGGACGACAACATCTTTATTCGAATGGGTGGCGGGTGTCAGGGCTGCGGGGCTGCGGATGTGACGTTGAAGATGGGTATTGAGCGATTGATTCGTGAGCAGGTGCCTCAGGTCCGCGAGATCCTCGACACTACGGATCACGGTTCGGGCACGAATCCGTATTACGCTCCGTCGAAATAGATCAATTGGTCGTAGGTTCTATTGCTGCCTATCCAAAAATATCTTTGACCTTATCGACGATGCCACGATCGTGATGACCGTTGGATTCGAGGTTGGCTAGCTCTTCAAGCAGCCGGCGCTGTTCTTTTGAGAGATTGGTTGGGGTGACAACGTTGACGGCTACGTAAAGGTCTCCTCGTCCGCGCCCGCCAAGCACCGGCATTCCCTTACCTTTTATCTTAAACAGACTGTTGCTCTGCGTGCCCTCTGCGATTCGCACGCTTTGTTCACCTTCGAGCGTACGAACGGTCACGTCCGCGCCGAGGGCCGCCTGGGTGAACGATACAGGAATCGAGCAATACAAATTCGCGTCGCGCCGTTCGAAAACTTCGTGCTCGGAGATATGTACGATAACGTAGAGATCGCCGCGTGAAGCACCCAATTCGCCGGCCTCCCCCTCGCCGGCGATCCGCAAGCGCGATCCATTATCGACCCCCGGGGGGACTTTTATCTCTAGCATCTTCTCCCGCTCGACCCGGCCTTCGCCCCGGCAATCGCGGCAGATGTCTTTTATGACCTTCCCGTTACCGCGGCACGTAGAGCAAGTGCGGCTCACCGAAAAGAATCCCTGCTGATAGCGAACCTGTCCCGTTCCAGCGCAGGCTGAGCAGCGGACCGGCTGCGAGCCTTCAGCCGCGCCGGTTCCGCGACACACATCGCAGGCTTCCAACCTGGGTACTCGAATTTTCGTTTTTAGCCCGGCCGCGGCTTCTTCCAGGGTGAGTTCGATATCGTATCTTAAATCAGATCCTCGACGAGGTCCGGATCGACGGGCGTTGCGGCCGCCGAATATGTCGCCCATCCCGAACATATCGAATAGATCTTCGAAACCCGGGAACCCCTGTCCGAAACCCGCGCCAGCTGTGGCGCCCGCTCCGACACCTGCGTGACCGAAACGGTCGTAGCGGTCGCGGAGCTCCGCTTGAGAAAGCACCTGGTACGCTTCATTTAACTCCTTGAAGCGTTCCTCAGCCTGGTGATCACCTGGATTCTTGTCGGGGTGGTATTTGAGCGCAAGACGGCGGTAGGCCTGCTTAAGCTCCTGATCGTTCGCCTCGCGGCGAACTTCCAGCACTTCGTAATAATCGCGTTTGCTGCTCAACTATAGTTCCTGGTTTCTGGTTTTGTAGTTTCTCTTTCGATCTTGATTCCGTCAGCCACCGAAAACCGAGAACTGATTATAGCAAACTCTACGACACCTCTGACAACGGCGCGACCTCTTCGCTTTCTTTCTCCTTCTGCTCCGATACAAGACCGGTGGGTCGGAACATCGCGTCGGTTATCAAGCGAGCAGCCCTTTCAAGCTGCTCCAGCGTGTAGCGCACTTCAGAAGAGTCCTCCGACGAAAAGGTACTGCGAGCGTGCTCAATTGTGTTGCGCACGAACTCCTGGTCATCCGACGAGAGCATCCAGCCAAACTCTCCGAACGAGCGCACCGTGTTTTGTAGCAAACCTTCGAGACGGTTTCGCGACATGATGACCTCGCGCATTCGCCGGTCGGTTTCCACGTTGCGGTTCGCCTCTTCAATAAGGTCGTAGATCTCCGATGCAGACAGTCCGGACGACGGTGTTATTCGCAACGCCTGCTCGAGCCCGGTCATCTTGTCGCGTGCAGAGACGGAAACGATACCGTCGGCATCCACCTCAAAGGTCACTTCGACCTGAGGCAGGCCGCGAGGCGCGGCCGGTATGCCTACCAGTTCGAATCGCGCGAGGCTGCGGTTCCCGGCGGCGATATCACGCTCGCCCTGGAGAACGTGAACTTCAACTACCTGTTGGTTGTCGGCAACGGTGGTAAACACGAGACTCTTCTTTGTCGGTATGGTCGAGTTGCGATCGAGCAGCTTTGTAAACAGGCCGCCGCGTGTTTCGATGCCTAGCGACAGCGGGATGACGTCGAGCAATATCAAATCCTTGACATCGCCTGCGAGCACCCCCACCTGGATCGCCGCGCCGATTGCCACCACTTCATCCGGGTTTATCTCGATGGAAGGCTCGCGCTGGAAGATCTCGCGTACGCGGTTGATAATGATCGGCGACCGGGTCTGGCCGCCTACAAGCAGCACTTTGGTTATTTGTTCCGGAGTCAGCTTCGCGTCGGCAATCGCCTTCAAGCAGGGCTCGGATGTGCGTTCGACGAGATCGACGACAAGCTCTTCAAACTTCTCGCGACTGAGCGTCTTGTTGAAGTGTTTGGGACCGGTTGGGTCCGCGGCGATAAACGGCAAGTTCAGTTGAGTCTCGGTTGCAGTTGAGAGTTCACATTTCGCGCGCTCGGCTGCTTCCTTTAAACGTTGAAGCGCTAATCTGTCGGGACGCAGGTCAATTCCCGTCTCCTGTTTGAAGGTCTCGATCATCCAATCGACGATCCGTTGATCGAAGTCCTCGCCGCCGAGAAACGAATCGCCGCAGGTCGAAAGAACTTCGAAGACGCCGTCCGCCATCTCCATTATCGAGATATCAAACGTGCCGCCTCCAAGATCGTACACAGCAATCCGTTCGTTATCGCGTTTGCCGAGCCCGTACGCAAGCGCGGCAGCAGTGGGCTCGTTGATGATGCGTTGAACGGTCAACCCTGCAATCTTTCCGGCGTCCTTGGTCGCCTGCCGCTGAATATCGTCGAAGTAAGCGGGTACGGTGATGATAGCTCCGGTGACTTCATCTCCTAAGAACTCTTCGGCGGCCAGTTTTAATCGTTGAAGGAGGATCGCGGAAATCTCGGGTGGGGAGTAGTCCCTACCGCGCACTTGGACGCGGCAGTCCCCGTTTGCGGCATTAGTTATTTCATACGAGCAAACCTCGCAAGCTCGTTGAACTTCGGCCGAGTCGAACTTACGGCCCATGAGCCGCTTGACCGCATAAATTGTATTAGCGGAGTTTGTGATGGCCTGGCGCTTGGCTATCTGGCCTATCAATCGCTCGCCCTTCTCGGTGAAAGCGACTACCGACGGGGTTGTTCGCCCGCCTTCCTTGTTTGGAACTATTTGGGTGACGCCGCCTTCCAATATCGCCACGCAGGAGTTCGTTGTTCCGAGATCGATTCCGATAACTTTGCCCATGAGACGTGCCTCCTATCTCCTATTCAAGAACGAGAAGGTAAAAAGGGGTCCGATTAACTGATAGGGGCGGGATCAACTCCGGGTTCGGGTTCCAAGATGTTAATCCGGCAACCGAACCGAAACGTTAACAACTACTTTTCAGGGCTGGAGGCGACCTTCACTTTAGCGGGACGCAGCAATCTATCTCCGATTCTGTATCCTCGCTCAAACTCCTCGATAACGGTGTTCTCTTTGTGTTTATTCGTTGCTTCCGTCGTAACGGCTTCGTGAACATGCGGATCGAAAGCCTGCCCCACCGCGTCCACGGCCTCGAGACCAAACTTTGCCAGCGCGTCTTTGAACTGCTTGTGTATCAATTCGACGCCGTGGCGCAACGCTTCCGCGTCGCCTTCGCTTGTCTCCAGGCTGGTGAGCGCTCGTTCGAAGTTATCAACCACAGGGAGAAACTGCAGCAGAACGTCGTCACGTCCGTGTTGATAGAGTGACCCACGTTCGCGCTCTACCCGCTTGCGAAAATTCTCAAACTCAGCCTGTTGTCTGAGGAGCTTGTCATACAACGAAGCCTTTTCCGCGGTCAGCGTGTCGACCTGTGTTTGTAACTGAGTAACCAGGTCCGGCGCGGCCGGATCAGGGGCATCTGCATCTTCTTCTTCAAATTGAGCGGCGCTCGGCAATTCCTCGCTTGCAGCCGCCGACAGCTCGGTTTCGTCTGACAGATCCATTCCTGCTTCCGAGCTTGATGCGACAGCCTCATCGCCATCAAAAGTAATCGGTATGTCCCGGGGCTCGTTCTTTTTATCTCTCATTTTCCTTCTGCGTCTTAGCTATCATTACGAAAATCCACTCACAGCGTCCGGGCTGATGCTCCACCAGCTGCGCGATCGAACAACCGTGCAATATAGTCCACTACAGCGATAAGCCGCTCGTATTCGAGCCTCGTCGGTCCCACTACCCCAATACTGCCGACGGTCGCGCCTCCCGGATAAACGCACGTCGAAGCTATCACCGTACAATCGCGCAAATCGGCAAATCGATTCTCACTGCCTATGCGTACAGCGACTGCCTGGCTCGCGTTCTCGATGCACTCATTCAAGATCTTCACGATACGGCTCTTTTGTTCAAACATCTTAAACAATGCCCGCATGCGTTCGGTATCAGCAAAGTCGGGTTTGGCAATTATGTTCGACGCTCCTTCAATGAACACATCGGGCTGGTCGCCCTCCTGCAGGCTCTGGCTGCACAACAGCACCGCGTTTCGAAGGAACTGATCGTACAATGCCTTCTCTTCGCTCATCCGGCGGAGCAACTCATCGCGAATTTCCGCGAGGGTCCAGCCGTGAAAATTCTCAATCAGATAGCGCGACGTCGCATTCAGTTCGTCCTGCGCAAAATCACCTTCACTCCGGATCACGCGATTCTGAACGCGGCCCGCCCTGGAAACCGTAATAACCAGGATCCGCGCATCAGGGAGCCGAACGAACTCGATATGCTGCAGGATGTCCCTGGTGCTCGAAGGCGACACCACGATGCCCACATTATCCGACAATTGCGACAAAAGCCTGCTGGTGCGTTCCATCAGCAGATCCGGGTTTGCCAGCGACTCCTCGTCCAACAGTCGTTCATTAATGCGAGCTGCCTCGGACCGCGATAGCTTGGTCGAGCTTATGAAATTGTCAACATAAAACCTGTAGCCGCGATCCGTGGGCAGTCGCCCTGCCGACGTATGCGGATGTGTCAGATAGCCTTCGTCTTCGAGTTCGGCGCAGATATTGCGGATGGTGGCCGACGACAAGTTCTCGCGGGACTTATTGGCAAGCGCAAACGATCCGACGGGCTGGCCCGTGGCGATATGATCCTTTACGATCGTCGCGAATATCTCCCGCTTGCGGTCGTCAAACCTGTTACCGCTTCTCTTGGTCATAGGTTCTTAACAGGGGGGCACGCTCGAATGGAATTTCGACGCCAACTTAACATCGCCGCCGCACCCTGTCAACAATAATGCCCCGCAAGGGTAGCTCCGCGCAAGCTTCGGCCTTTAGTGGATTAAGGCCTTAACCGTGCTCGCACCTCAGAGAAGCTAGTCCCGCCTCCGGACGGCCCTTTAGCACTCGTTTCCGATTGCCATCGTTTCCGGCTATGGTTTCACCAAGTAGTGGTGCTGGGACTGCGACTCGTTCAACTGAGCGCGTAATTGTAATCGAACCGAATAGTCGCGAGACCCTCATCAGCAATGACCTCCTCGGTTTTCTCGCCGCCTTGACAACTACTAACCCTTTCTATAGGTTTACTCTTTTCTGTAGAGACGTTTTCGAGGAGCGTAGAATCATGAAGAGGACCTTTCAGCCCAACAACCGTCGTCGCGCTAAAACGCATGGCTTTCGAGTGCGAATGAGTACAAAGGGCGGGCAATTAGTGCTCAAGCGGCGCCGCGCCAAGGGCCGCAAACGGTTGACACCTGCGCACTACTAGAAGTCCGTAGTCTGTAGTCCGTGGTCATAGAGCGGCCCCTTAGGCCGTCGTCCTGACTACGGACTACTGATCACGGACTACGGACAATGACTGAGGTATCCCAGAAGTTTCCCAAGACTGACAGGATCCTGAAACGCGATGTCTTCCGCCGCGTTTACGAGGAAGGCCGAAAGACTCAATTCAGGTACTTCACGGCGTTTGTACTCTCGAAGCAGACCGACGGGACCCGCATTGGCATCACCACAACGCGAAAAATGGGAAACTCCGTCGAGCGCAACCGCGCTCGGCGCTTGGTGCGCGAAGCGTTCAGAAGAAACAAATGGCTAGTCCCACAAGGAGTTGATATAGTCATTAACGCGAAGCGGTCTCTTGTTGAGGCCGCTTATCGCGACTTTGAGGGTGAATTCGTTTCGTTTCTACAAAGGGCGGGGCAGCGGTGAAGGTCGTTCTGATTTTTTTAATTCGCGGTTATAGGCTGTTTATCTCGCCGCTCCTCCCGCCGTCCTGCAGATTCACGCCCACATGTTCCGAATACGCAATGCAGGCAATCGAGAAATATGGGGCTCTCCGCGGAGCTTACCTCGCGGCTCGGCGACTTCTTCGCTGCCACCCGTTTCATTCAGGCGGATATGACCCAGTGAGATAGCAAAGGACGGGCGGACAGCCGCCTGAAGTGATTTTTGATGGATCGAACTCGTTTGATAATGGCATTGGCGCTTTCGTTGGTCGTGCTGATGTCCTGGCCCCTCGTGATGCGTTACCTCGCACCGCGAGCCATTGACGACCCGGTTCAGTTTGATGACACGGCGCAACAAGCTCCCGCGGAGAAGCCGCAGGAGGCTCACGTTGCCGCGGTCAAAAAAGTTGCCCCCGCGGCGCCTCTCGCCGCTCCGCCGCAACAACAACCCCAAACAACTCAAGTCGGACAGCGCGATGTTACGATAACCTTCATAGACGGAAACAAGGAGTACTGGCGAGCAACGCTATCTAATCGTGGCGTAGTGGCGACATCGTGGATCTTATACAGATATCGTGAGAACGGCGAAGAGAGGACGATAACCGGAGCTGATGGCAAGCCTCTCGAATTGATCCCCCAGCATATCCCCGAGCCGTTAAGCCCGCCTTTGAGCCTGCGCACTCCCTGGTTGCCGGAGATCGCACAACAGCTGAATCAGGTCAACTTCCAGATCGAAGGTCTGGGTCCTGCCGAAAACGAAGTGACCCTCGGCCCCGCTGACTCGCGCACAATCAGTTTCAAGTACACTTCGCCGTCGGTCACTGCCACGAAAGCATTTACATTCCATGGCGGCAGCTTTGTGTTCGATGTCGCCGCGGAGGTGACCTCGGGCGGAAGTGAACAAGCTGTTGAAATAGTACTCGGGCCGCGAATCGGAGATCAGAGCGATAAACAGACCGGAAGCTACACCACTCCGCCTTCAGTCGTCGGGTTCACGCGAGACGGCAAGCGCCAACAAATCCCGGGAGCTTCGATAACGCCGGGGTTCGCGACGATAACCGTCGTCAATCATGATTCGAATCAAATCGAGCTGGATAAGCCGCTCGCAGACGGGGTAGCCCAGGTCAAGCTGACGGCCGACCAGGGCGCGAGGCTTGTCGGTTATGCGCGAGTGGTGGCTCGCGAGGCCAACGGCCAGCGGATTACCCTAGACTCGTTACCGGAGGGCACCTCGACGGGCAACGGCGTGGCCCAGGGCGCCGACACTCTAAGAAATCTTTATGGATGGGCCGGAGTCTCCGATCATTACTTTGCGATGCTCGCGGTGCCCGATCCGAATCAGTCGGTCCCCCAGATAACGCTGACCAACATACAGATGAAAGAGGGGGAGACCACTCTTGATTATCCGTCAGCGGCCGTACCGGTTTCGACTGCTTCGAAACTTCATATCTTTGTCGGACCCAAGGACCGTGAGCTGCTGGCGGCTGTAGGGAAGGAGCTCGGCGCGAATCTCGCCGCGCTGATTGACTACGGGCTGTTCTCGTTTGCAGTCAAACCTCTGGTACCGGCGCTGGCGGCGGGGCTGAACTTCTTCCGTAATCTTTTCGGCAATTACGGTTGGGCGATCGTCGCGGTAACGGTTTTGATCAACCTTGCGTTATCTCCGCTCAGGTTCTACAGCTCGAAAAAAATGAAGAAGGCGGCGAAACACCAGCCGCGAATGAAAGAGCTTCAAGACCGGATGAAGAAGCTCAAAGAGAATCCAAAAAAATACGAGCGCGAATTACAGGAGCTTCAACAAGAACAGCTCGCGCTGATGAAAGAGGCGAATCCCCTGGGCGGGTGCATGCCGCTTCTGCTCCAGATGCCGATCTTCTGGGCGGTGTATTTGTATCTCGGGTCTTCGCTCGATGTTCGGCACGCGCCGTGGATGTTGTGGATCAAGGACCTGTCAACTCCAGACCCGCTGAAGATCCTGCCGATCGTGATGTGCGTGACGATGATTGCTTCGACTAAGCTCACGCCTCAACCTGTGTCTGCCGACCCGTCAATGAAGATGCAGCGGATAATGATGACCTGGCTGATGCCGATCATGCTTACGTGGCTGTTTTTCTTTTCTGCGCCCAGCGGGCTTGTGCTCTACTGGATGGTCAGTAACATCGTAGGCGTTCTTATTCAATTATGGATCAATCGCATGACTGCCGACCTCACGGCTGAAATAGCCGCAGCGACAGCAGCATCGGGTGGAAGCAAGAGCGGTTCCCGCCCCGCGGACAAATCGGCGCCAAAGCGTCCAAAAGACAAAGGCGGCAAGCGAAGACAAGAACGAGGAGGCGGGGCTGAAGAAGTGGCGTAGCCTCGACTTGTGGAGAGTCGACCGATGTCAGAAGAAGATGCCAATCGAATTGTTGAATTTACGAATCAGATCCTGAATGCGTCGGGGCTCGATCTTGAGGCCGGAGCGGATCACACCGAAGCCGGTCACACGGTTCAGGTGCGCGGAGAAGACGTCGCATTACTGCTCGGTCACAATGCCGAGTTGTTGGACGCGCTGGAATATCTTGGCAACCGAGTCCTCGCTCGTGCGACCGGTGATGAAGCGCGAGTTGTATTCGATTCAGCCGGCTACCGCGCGCGACGCGAAAAAGAACTGCGATTGATGGCGGAGAAGGCGGCTGAGAAAGTGCGGACGTCGCGAATACCATTCAGCTTCGATCCGATGACCCCCAACGAGCGGCGCATAATACACCTGACGCTGGCCGGCGATGCGTCGGTTACCACTGAAAGCCAGGGCAACGGCGAGAACCGCAAGGTTACGATTAGACCCGCAAAATGAGTTTCTTGTTTCGGGTTTCTAGTTTCTAGTGCGGAAAGCAACTAGAAACCACAAACCAGAAACCAGAAACAATCATGCATTCCGACGACACAATAGCCGCTATTTCAACGCCCGCGGGACGCGGAGGCATCGGCGTGGTGCGTCTAAGCGGACCGGACTCCATCAAAATCGCAGCGTCGTTCTTTCGCGCTCAATCCGCCAACGGCCCGGGCGTGCCAAACCGCGCGCAGTTTGGAAGGCTCATCGACCCCGTTACCGATGAACTGATAGACGAAGTAGTCCTTACTTACTTTAAGGCGCCGCATTCTTATAGCGGCGAGGATGTCGTCGAGATCAGTTGCCATGGCAGTCCGATCATCCTTGCCCGCGTGTTGCAACTGTCAGTCGACAGAGGAGCTCGAGTCGCCGAACCTGGCGAATTCACCTTCCGCGCTTTCTTCAACAAACGGGTCGATCTCGCCCAGGCTCAGGCGGTGCGCGACGTCATCAACGCTCAGACTCAATATCAGGCGCGAGTCGCAACCAAACAACTCGAGGGCGAGCTGTCTTCGCGAATAACCCCGCTCAAAAACGCTCTCGTAGAGGTCATCGTTCACCTGGAGTCTTCGGTAGAGTTCGTCGAAGATGACATCTCTCCAGAAGTCGCATCGACGCTTATCGGCAAGCTGACTAACGCCATCAATGCGTTGACTGCAATAGCTAACAGCTTTGCATTCGGACGCTTCGTTAAGGAGGGGTTCGATCTGGCGATCGTCGGCCGGCCGAACGTCGGAAAGTCGTCGGTGTTCAACAGGCTGATCGGCGCGGACCGCGCTATTGTCACCGAGCTCCCGGGAACCACGCGAGACGCGCTTTATGAAAGCACATCGATCTCAGGTGTTCCGGTAAGACTTATCGATACCGCGGGAATTCGCGAAACTACCGATCTTGTCGAAAGCATCGGGATAACACGCAGTCGAAGCGCAATTGCGGATGCGGACATCTCACTTCTGGTGCTCGATGCATCTTCAACGCTTCAAATAGAGGACGTCGAGCTACTCGACAGTGTGCCGGAGGCGCGCCGCATCATCGCGTTGAACAAGATTGATTTGAAAAATGTTCTCGATGACGGAATGTACGAACAGACAGGCGCCAATTTTGCGCATCAACATGACAACGTGATGAGCATCTCCGCCCTGACCGGAAGCGGGTTCGAGCAATTAACGTCTAAGATATTCGAACGCTTATCGGGTGATGCAACGGCAGAACGCGATGATATAATGCTGACCGATGCGCGGCAGCACGCGGCGGTTCAACGAGCAATCGAGCAGCTCGCAGACGCGCGCAATTGGCTTATTCGCGGCGAGCTTGAGGAAGTCATTCTTCTGAGATTGCAAGGCGCTCTGGTAGCTCTGGGAGAGATCACCGGTGAGACTCTGACCGAAGACATACTCGGGCAGATATTCGCAACGTTTTGTATCGGGAAGTAATTGGATGCGCTCAG
>DASRIZ010000437.1:0-5212 GCA_035649735.1 Blastocatellia bacterium
CCAGTCGTAGACCACCGGATCCAGGTAGGTCATCTGCTGAACCAACGTTCGAACCATCGCAAACCGCGGCCAATCGCCGCCCAGCGTCCACGCGTAATGTATGCGCACATACTTTTCATACTCCGGTTTCCACCCGGTCACGAAATACCGGGCGATTCCTTGATACGCCGTCTGGTAGGTGAGACCCAGTGTTTGCTTGTACGCCTCCTCGGTGCTCCGCCACGGGCGATCCCATCGCGGGTCAGTCAAGCCGATCGGGTTGTAGATCACCGCGCGCTCGGTCATGTCCGGATATGAGGCCGCGAATCGCGCGGTCAACATCCCTCCCATCGAGTGTCCTACAATCGCCGCTTTGGCGATCCCAAGATGCTGGAGCAGCTTGCGAGTGTTGAGCGCCATGTCGTGAAAGTTATAAGGAATGATGGGCTTGGAGGAACGGCCGAAACCAATCTGGTCCGGCACTACAACACGGAACCCCTGCTTGCGCAGAACCTCAATCGTCCCAGCCCAATACTCGCCAAAGAAATTCATCCCGTGGAAGAGCACAACCGTTCGGCCGTTCGGCTGACCTTCGGCCGCCACATCCATGTAGGCCATCCTCACGTCCTGACCGTAGAGCGTCAGCGGAAGATACATCACGGGATGCGGATACGGAACGTCTTCGAGGGTTATGCTTCCAGGCTTAACGTCTTTGGGTGTCGGAGGCGCTTGAGCAGCGGCCCGTTCCTGGGCGACGGCGAGCCCCGTGAGGAGCGCTAAGCCAACCACAGACGCGGCGAGCCCAAGAGCGAGCCAGCGCGAACGTACCCTTTGATTCAAACGGTTCCTGCGCTCCATATCGCATACCTCCTCAGACAAGTCCGACAAACTTCTGTCGCTGGGGTTTTGGACATTCCGCTCGCCAATTTCAACGACAGTGGATAACTGCGTAGCGGCAGCTTGCGTGGTTGGCGGGGACGCCTACGCTGCGTAGCGGTTACCGTGTGCGTCAAATCGATGGAGTCACAAATAGGTAACCGCTACGCGGCCCGGGCGTACGGCCAACCCACGCAAGCTACCGATAGGACACCGCTACGCGGTTAACAATCCAACGCAGTTTTTTCGACGACAACTGAAGTTTGTCGGACGTCGCGATCAATCAAACTCGCGTCGAGGCGCAGTCTGTTCGGCTCCTACGCGCCCGCTTTGAATATCGGCTCTCGAGTAGTTTTCGCTACGGATTGCGGCGCCCGCCATTCGCCGCAGCATTGTGAGCTGCCCAACGTGGGTAAGCGAGTCCGCTATCGCTCCCTGGAAGAGGCGCTCGCAGGAACAAGCGAGGTCGGCATCCGAAGCAAGATATTCATCAAGGCGAGTAAGACAAGCGTGAAAGCGATCCACGTCGGCGGCCCACGTCTGGGGCGCGGCGTTCTGCCAGGCCTCGGCTCCCTTTGCCATCGACAGCGCCCAGTCGAGCAAGTCTCCGATGTGAGCCAGGATTTCTGCCGGCGTTCGCGTAGTTTCCGCCGCGCGAAATGTGCCAAATGAATCCGGCGCGCCGCGAACCGCCTTACCCCCGCGGTATGCAAGCGTCGCTACAGCATGTCGCAGCATTTCGCGTTTTGAGTCTGGTCTTTCCATTGGATTGCCCGCGTGTGTTACGTCATCGACGTAGCATAGACGTCAGTCTGTGCCTACAGTCCAGTCGAAGAGATTCATGAACAAGACGGAACGAACTCAGTCAGCCTTGGGTTTGGTACCTTCAATTCTGATTTGTTTGAGCACCTCGGCCCTGGGATCGAGTTCGGTCTTCCCAGCCGGAAAGCTGTTGAAGCTAAACATATAGCTGATGATATCGACGATTTGTTGCCGGCTCACTTTGCCCGGGCTGTTAGGAGGCATCGAGACGCGAATCCTCTCGGTTAAGTCGCCGACGCTCAGGCCCTCCCAGTTCGCCAGAAAAGCAGAACCGGTGAGTGGCGCGGCCTCATCGTTTCCCAGCAGATCCGGCCCGTGGCACGACGAGCAATGTTGAGCATAGACCGCTTCGCCTCGCTTCCCCTGTTCCTTGGTGTAAACGGCGTCCCACACTGACCGAGTTCCCTTATCGGCTTGGCGGGCGTAAAGCGACGGATTACCGGCAGCAACCAACGACAAAACGAATACCGCAACCGCCACGATCTTTGTGTTTTTCATCAACTGCTCACTTCGGAATCAACTTCCGATTTCCCATCTGCCATTGTCATTTGTCATTTTGAAATTTTCGAACCAATGACAATGACAAATGACCAATGACCAATAAATCCCTATTCAGTACTCGGCAAAGCGAAGGCTATGTACTCACCCGAGTAAGCGCCTCCACTGACCGCCACTACAATGTACTGTTTTCCATTAAACATATAGGTCATTGGTGAGCCGCTCTGCTGGGCAGGCAGATATACCGCGCCGACTTGCTGGCCGCTTGCTTTGTCGTAAGCGCGCAGCATCGCGCCACGCGGGCGCTCAGGGGTGGTGGTAACCTGAGGGTCACCCATAACCACCAGGGTCTTGGTGATCACCAGCCCGACCGCACCGCTCTGACCGGTCTTGGGAATATTCATTCCCTTCAGCAGCGGGTGATTTCGGACGACATCCGGGGTATCGCCGTGCGGGACCTGCCATACGAGCTCACCCCTGTCCAGGTTGATAGCCGAGAGTAATCCATAAGGCGGTTTCACAATGGACAGTCCCTGGACCGCCGCGCCCCCTCCGCCTCCACCACCTCCGGCCGGAGGAGTAGCTGCTCCTGGCGCTGGTGTCGCAGCTGGGGCGGCCGGCGCGGGTCTGGGCCGTCTGGGCTCCTGCGGGAAATCGGCGGCGCTGCCGAACCCGGGTCCCTCGGCGACGCGAAACGGCTGACCAGCTCTACCCGATACGAAGTTGATGTCGGATGGGAACGATGACGGCGGTGCGACAAGCCCGAGCGGGGACACCGCGGCGTTTGACGCGGGCAAGTACGCAGTGTGCGTTTCCGGGTCAAATCCGGCGCCCGGCCAGTTCGTTCCTCCGTTAAGCGTTCCAATTGTAAGCGCAGCTACCGGACTGCCGACCTTGCTTACGACCGGAGGATTGAACATCGGCCCATTCTTAAACTGCTCGAGATTCTTGATCGCCTGCGCCTTGAGGTCCGGGGTGAAATCAATCAAGTCGTTTTCAGTCACAGCCTGTCTGGCGTAAGCCGGAGGTTTGGTCGGGAAAGGCTGAGTTGGCGAGTACCATTCACCAGGCACATCACCCTTTGGTACCGGACGTTCTTCAATAGGCCACACCGGCTCACCAGTCACTCGATCGAAGACGTAGAGAAAGGCCTGTTTGCTTGGCAACGCGACTGCCTTGATCGCTTTGCCGTTCACGTTTATGTCAGCGAGCAGCGGCGCGGACGAAAGATCGTAATCCCAAATCGGATGATGCACTACCTGGAAGTGCCATTTTCTCTTGCCGGTCTTGAGGTCGACGCATACAAGGCTTTCACCAAACAGGTTGTTGCCCGGCCGGTGGCCGCCGTAGAAGTCCGAAGTCGGCGACTCGACTGGCAGGTACACAAGCCCCAGTTCCTCATCGACACTGATCTGGGTCCACACGCCGGTGTTGCCGTTAGTCGCCCAGGAGTTGTTGAGCCAGGTGTCGTTGCCAAACTCGCCGGGTCTCGGGATCGTGTTGAACGTCCAGAGCACCTTGCCGGTTCGCACATCAAACGCGCGCACCAGCCCCTTGGCATTATTGTGAGTCTTAACCGTCATGCTTTCTTTGTGCGCGGCCCCAACGATCACCACGTCTTTTACCACGGCTGGAGTTGCGTGCAGACCGATGTCCCCGGTTTCGAGGTCGATCGGCTGACCGGTACCGTACACCACGCCTGCTTTCAGATCGACCGCTCCGTCTTTGCCGAAGGTGGAGATACGGGCGCCTGTCTTGGCGTCCAGCGCCACGAGTCTATAGCCTGTCGTGACGTAGATGATGCGATCATCACCTTTTCCGTCACTCCAGTAAGACAACCCCCGGCCCGACAACTGGCGCGGCGCGTTTATCGGCCGCTTTCCCTCGAACTCGGCGTGGACCCAGATGATCTCGCCGGTATCCGGCTTGACCGCGACAACCGATCTTCGCGTACCGGCGGTGGCGTAGAGCATGCCATTGACCATGAGCGGAGTGCCTTCGAGCTTGTACTCCGGCCGCGTTCCGAAATTGTCGGTCTTGAGACGCCACGCAACTTCGAGCTTGTTGAAATTCTCGGCGTTGATTTGATCGAGGGGTGAGTATCTGGACCCGGTAAGATCGCCGGTGTAGTGAGGCCATTCACCGTTCTTTGTCGAACGGATGCCGTTGCCGTTGGCTGAGGTGGCAACCGGGTTCTTTGTCGAACGCGCGGCGAGTCGGTTCTTTGCCGCAGATTGGCCGAGAACGCTTATAGGCGCCCAGATCAGCCCAAGGATGAATAACACTGATATCGATCGATACGCTCTGCGTGACATCGTCCACCTCCGTTATGCCTTAGTACAGTCGCGTGCTGCCGTCTGAGCATCGCGCGTTGAATTCAAGCTCCGGCTTCCTTTGCTTCCTTTTTCGTCTTCTTTATTCCGCCCGCCGGGAACAACTCCTTGAACGCAGCCATGAACCTTGTCATCTCGGGTTCGGTTCCAATCGACACCCGCAGCCAGTTATTCATTGGTGGAAACTTTCGGCCGACGAGGACCTTGCGCTTCTTGAAGTCTTCCGCCACCGCGGTTACATCCTTCCCGACGTCGACCATAAAGAAGTTCGTTTCCGACGGGATAACCTCATAGCCCCAGCCACGCAGGTCCTTGATCGTCCTCTCTCGAAGCTCGATCGTCATCTGTTTGATCTTCCTCTCGTATGCTAAGTCCTTTAACGCAGCGACGCCGCCGTATTTCACCACCGCGCTAATGCTGCCTCCTCCAAACGTGCGCATTCTATCGATCAACTCTTTTGGCGCGAGCCCGTAACCAAGACGCATCCCGGCTAGGCCGGCAATTTTGGAGAAGGTACGAGTGACTATCACCGGACGGCCTTCCTGGATATAAGGAACCGATGTCGCGTAATCCGGCGAAGCGACGAAATGATGATAGGCTTCGTCGATCAACACCGGGACATCATCGGGTATGCTATCGAGCAGGTGCTTGATTTGTTGTTTGGGAATGATATTGCCGGTGGGATTGTTTGGGTTGCAGATGTA
>DASRIZ010000438.1:0-3299 GCA_035649735.1 Blastocatellia bacterium
GCTTGAGATAAGCCTCGCTATAATCGTTCCTTTTATTATCGCGAACGCAAATCGTCCCGAATAAGCGGCCATCGGGCCAACCGATCGGAACGCCCAGGTAAGAGATCATCCCCGCCCTGACATGCGGGTTCGCTTTCCATGCTTCGTTCTCGAGAGCGTCCGGGACGAGCAGCGGCTGACCGGTCTTCATGACGGTCTCGCAATAAGGTCCCGTATCGAGAGCGCCCGGCTCGCAAGGATTTCCTTTGGACGTGCTGGAGACGAAAACTTTGATGTGGGGAGGATCGGCCCGCATTATGGAGGCAGAGGGCACGTGCATGATCTCGGCAAGGAGATTCACAAACTCTTGCCATTTTCGGATGATTTCAGAGGGCACTTCGATCGAATGTGCCACGCCTTGCGGCTCAGAAGCGGTCCTTTCTCTGTGGATACCTCCGTTCATGCGGAGCAGTTCCTCGGCTTAGACGATGAGGGCAGCATAACGGCTCCAGCCGCAGTTCGCGATATCACTCACGGCCGTCCAAACCTAAGATGCGGCCAAATATCCAACGTCTGCTCCGGGTCAAAATGCGAAGAACTCGGGTTAACAAAGCTATCAGGTGATCAAACAAAATTTTCCTTCACCATTTCCCAAACATCTCCGCCCGACCGTGCAAAACGGCACGAGTCGTATAAAGCGCCATGACAACGGCTGGCTCCACGGCCATGAAACAGCCCTGATCGCCCCATTCCGATCAGGGCTTGTCGTCGGCCTTCCATCGGATAAGGAGCTGCTTATTTGTGTTCGCGCGAGATTGACCAGCCACCTTGCCTGCTGTGTGGCAAGCCGATGCGACTGCTTTCGATCGAGGAAGAGTACCCAGGATACAGTGCGTCGATCGCGAGCGGCGGGGCCTTCCTCATCCTCGGCGTGCTGATGCCTCTTCTCTGCGTCGTGCTCACCATCGCCTGGCTCTGGCACCGCGGCATCATCCGTTTCCGTCTGTAGCCATGCTCAAGGCAATCCAAAAAAGGAAAATGAGCAGAACGATCGGCATCCAGTACTGGAACGTCGTTCCCCCTACAGCAAACTCTCCCGTTAAAAATTGTAGGCTAGGGCAAAAGCCCCTGAACATCTGGCATATACGAGCGTGAAACCCATCCAAAATCTGCCCGGAATAAAGCCTAAAATTAAGCGTGTTGCTTGGGTAAACGCTCATGAAATTCTTTCTACCAGTACAAGAAGCCAAAATTGCTGAAGAGAGCTACCAAGCCCTCAAGACGATCATTGAAAACCAGACCGGCTGGCCGATATCGGACCGGCGCTATTACGAGATCCATTACCGCCACAATGACCAAGACTTACACGCTCGCGTCGGAGGACCTGATCCGCTGAACGGCGAGAAAGTGTTCGCCATATTCAAACCTAAAAACCCAATCAGCCCATTTCTGGTGTGCACTTACAGTCGGGGTGTTGTGCAAGGCCAACCAATTCTGGCCAGCCATGATGCGCAGGCGGTCGAGTTTGAGCCAGATAGCAACATCCACTGAAAAAACTTGGCGCGGGCCGGAGCTTCTCGGGGAGGCAATCTTGAAAACAACGTCTGGCAGGGCTTCTCCGTTCCTTTTCTCGCAATTTGATGGAACGTTCTAATGAACGTGAAGGTAGTTGTTGCCATTTTGCTGACCGTCGTCGTACCGGTGTACGCGCAGGCTCAAAGTTCAAGTGTGCCGAAGGTGAACAAGGGCGACGCACAGAAGGTCGTGACAATCATCAGCGGGGATAAAGCCAAAACACAAACCTATTGTGACATGAAGAAGCTCGCTGAACAGATCGAGGAGGCTTCCGCGAAGAAAGATGCCCAAACGGTCAATGAGTTGTCCCAGAAAGTTGAAGCACTGGAAAAAACCCTCGGCCCCGAATATGCAGCATTGCTCGATGGGTTTGAGGGCATCGCGAAAGACGACCAACTCGGTGAGGAGTTTGAGTCCGCAGTCGCAGCACTCGACCGGCTGTGTACGAGGTAAGTCTCGAAACCCGAAGGCACCCGCTGCAACTCGCGCCATTGATGGGACGTTTTAGAAATACTCTTATTTCCCGTGTATCTGTTTCAGTCTTTCCAGTAGCGGGTCGACGAATCCACCCGTCCGGCGGAGTATTCGCGTGTCGGCAGCCTCGTCATGATCTGGATCATTGTTGATGACCAGAGAAACGCCGAGTTCGTCTGCCCGGTGCATGAGCGCCTCTCGGTTGGTGCGCAGCATCGTTGCGAGTAGCTTGACGCTTATGCCGGTGACCGGCTGCTGCCGGATCAGCGCATCGTCTGATGGCGTAAAATTGCTTCTGCGGTGATTGTTGTTCATCCCACGCATTTCGTGGCGCTCCACTTTGTATGATTTCGGTTTGCGCGGCGACAATTTTGACCCTGTAAAAAACCACCGGCAAAGGTGCGAGGATGTTTTTGCCGGCGGGCCATGAGTGACGGGAGAAGATATGAAGGTTTCGTAGAACGGCCTTTGAGCATGATGGGAGAATTGGCCGCCTCGCTGTCTCACGAAATCACGCAACCGATCGCTTGATCAAAGGCACCGCAATCAGACTGCGCGGCGAGGGAGGGATGCCGAATGCAACCTCTGCCCATGGGGGCCGGCTGTGGGCAGAGACCAATGAACCTCGCGGCGCTATATTTTGGTTCACCTTGCGTCCCGTGAGAGCTGCGTGAAGGCACCGGTAGAGTTCGATTCCGGTCATCGCAGGCATATTTACGTCGGCGATTAGGCAGGCCGCGATTTGGGCGATGTCCGCTATTGGCCCAAAGTGGACATGCCGCTAACACCTACGAATGTCTGACTTGGAGGTAAAGCAGGGATTACAGCTGACGGCCCGGAATGTCTGCTTTTGACCCAAAGCGGACATGCCACGGCTGGCGGCACGAAAAATTCATTGATCTCGCGTTTTAGACCAGCGGACCTGCAACTAGAGTGGCCCGGGTGGTCACCGAAAGGCCCTCGTTTAAGCGAAGCTGTCGCGCGCTGGCTAACCTCCGCCGACGATATTATTGTGTCCGTACAGGTCCTTCGCGTTAATTTTTGTTAGCGGATGTACAGGACGTGGCGAATTTTCCTATCAAGACAGCCAACTACGCCGCTTCGTTCGGTTCCTTCAGTCTAATTCCGGCACGGCAGCTACTATTAGAGGCCGGTAGGCCTGTCAGTGTTGGAAGTCGCGCGATTGAACTTTTGCACGTTTTGATTGAGCGGCAGGGGGAGGTTGTCAGCAAGGAAGAACTGATTGCGCGTGTATGGCCCAATACGTTCGT
>DASRIZ010000439.1:0-28910 GCA_035649735.1 Blastocatellia bacterium
CGTCGTTATCAAAGCCGCCGATAACGCGCTTCGCGCATCGAACACCGTTGGCTGTCCCGATTGTATCGAGACGTCGCCGCTGCCTGTCTTCTTCCCTCCCAGCTTCTGCGCCATCTTCGCGCTCGCTTCTGCGGGATTCGCTACTCGCGTCAGCCCTAGCGCCTTGCGCGTCTCTGCCGAGATTTTCCCTTCCGGCGCCTGCTCAGCCCGGCTCTCGCCTTCCTGTCGCTGCTCCACCTGCTGCACTGCTCCATTTGCAGCTGCTACACTCGCAGCTTTCGCTTTGCTCGCCACCGCTGAGCTTGCTGCCCCCGTTGACGCGCCAGCCGTTGCTCTCAACCCCACCAACGGCACCGCCAGCGCGGCGATCGCCACCACCAGCACCGCCATGAAAATCAGCCTTTTTATACTCATTGTCATCCCTCTCCAAGTTTTTCGGAATCCGGTACTCGAACTCGACATATCTGTCGAGCGTAAACAATCTGGAAGCATCTCTAAGGATCTTTCTCCGATGAAATTTCGGAGCTTCGTGCTTAGCTCGTGCGAGCCCTCACCCAATTGGTCTGAAACAAAAACTCCCGAGTTTGATGCGGCGCTGTCACCTGCTTCAGCGCTGGGGCTCAGTGATCAAAAAACCGTTCTGCTTAAATCTGCGGAAAGAAGGCATATACTAACCTCCGCCCGCCCACAAAGCAACAATAAAATCAACCTGCGTGATACTTTCAAACAGAAGACAACTACACTTGGCAAACAAGTGCCGGCCCGGAAGCGTGCATCAACCGTGCCACACCACACTTAAACAGATCCGCAAATTCATCGGGGGAGTATAAAGCTCATATCCTTGAACGAATAACGACGCATTGTTTTTGTCGCCACCCAACCGATCTCTATTCTTACCACCCTTAATTTGGATACAAAGTGTCCATGAACAGCGTTCAACATCTATCCATGCGGCACACACTATCCATGTATTTGTGACATATGAAGTCGCTTATTTGACTCACGGCTTTCACTTGGTGAGTTGCATTATCCGTAAACGACCTCCCGGGTCTGGTGAGAGTACGAGTTGCCTTTAAACAGACGGGCCAAATATAATGCTCCGTTCGTGACATCGCTCTTATTGGAACGAAACAAGTTGTCCAAAAACACACGCGCAATTCTATTTGACCTTGACGGGACACTTATTGACAGCACCGACCTCATACTTCGGTGCTTTCAACACTCCTGGGAAACCGTTTGCGACTTTAACCACTCTCGTGAAGCCCTGGTTAAAACCTTCGGCACACCCCTTCGTGATGCCATGCAAGGTTTGCTGTCGGCGGCACGCACCGTCGGAGCTCAACGATTTACGCCTGAAGCTAATGACGGCACCATCGAAAAACTGCTTATCGAATATCGGTCGTACAACGTCGCCAATCACGACTTGCTTGCACGGCCGTTTGAGCTTACCAGCGAAGTCTTGTCGGAACTACGACGTCGTGGATATCTCATTTCGGTGGTCACTTCGAAGAGTCGGGAGCTTGGTCTTCGTGGGTTGAGGCTTTTTTCACTCGACACGCTTATCGACTCAGCGGTATTCCTTGAGGATACAAGTCTCCACAAACCGCATCCGGAGCCAATATTGGCCGCACTCCACCAGCTAAACGAAATAGCCGAAGCGGCAGCTTATGTCGGAGACAGCCGACACGATATGGTTGCGGCGCGCGCGGCCGGTGTGCGGTCAGTGGCCGCGCTATGGGGTCCCTCATCCAGAACAGAGCTCGAACAAGAGCGCCCGGATTTTATCGCTGAAACAATCACCGATCTCCTTGAGCTATTTACCTAACAAGGTCATCATAGGAACAGTATGCAAAAGATCCGGGAACGATATCGAAGACTTCTGAGCGATGAGGCAGGACTGGTCTGTAATAAGCCGCATGGGCGGGGCATCGATGTAGCTCTTGCTTATGCGAACACTTATTACATAGGCATGTCCAATCTCGGATTCCAGGCAGTCTATCAACTTTTCAATTCCCAGGCCGGCGTTGCCTGCGAACGGGTTTTTACTCCAGATCCGGATATCGAACGAGAACTGGAACGGACCGGTACGCCGCTGCTCTCATTGGAATCGGAGACGCCAATCTCCGATTTCGACGTCCTGGCAATTTCCGTTTCGTTCGAAACGGACTACCTGAACATTCCGAAACTGCTCCGACTCTCGAAAATTCCGGTCAGGGCAAGCGAGCGAAATAACTGGCATCCGCTGGTCGTTATGGGGGGCGCTGCAGCGTTCTTGAACCCGGAGCCGGTAGCAGACTTTGTTGACGCGGTCTGCGTTGGAGAAGGCGAAGTTCTGGTTCCATCCTTGATTCGATTACTAAACGAAGCCACTTCGCGGGAAGACCTACTCATTCGTCTCGCGCAGGAGCCTGGCTTCTACGTCCCCAGCTTTTATGAGATCAGTTACAATGATGCCGGAATCGTAACCCGGATTGAGCCAACAAACGACGCTCCGCGGCGTGTTTTTACAATGCGCAATCCCATGCGCAAGCAGGAAGGCGATGGCCAATTCGATGACGACTTCATTCCCGCAAGTGAGATTTTAACCGACAACACGGAGATGAGCGGGCGGTACCTGATGGAGATTTCGCGGGGATGCTCGATGGGCTGCCGCTTTTGCTGGGCCGGGTATTCGTATCTGGCTCCGAGGGTTTTCTCCGCTCAGAAGCTCCTGGCCCGCGCGGCCGAGATGCGCAGATTTACGGATAAGATCGGGCTGGTCGCAACGGCTGTTTGCGATCATCCGGAAATTCATCAGATTCTCGCCGGGCTCGAAGACCTCGACTATCAGGTATCGGTATCGTCACTGCGGCTGGATCAGATTTCGCCCGAACTGCTCGATGCGCTGGTCCGTCGCAATGATCAGCAGATAGCGATTGCGCCCGAGACAGGCTCCGATCGGTTGCGCCGGGTTATCAACAAGGATCTGACCAACGATCAGGTCGTCGATATCGCCCAAATGATTTTCGATCGAGGTATTTTGAATCTGAAAC
This sequence comes from Blastocatellia bacterium, assembly GCA_035649735.1. Classification (GTDB taxonomy): domain Bacteria; phylum Acidobacteriota; class Blastocatellia; order UBA7656; family UBA7656; genus Onstottus_A. Next base: position 3,033 of record DASRIZ010000439.1, read on the forward strand.
TCTACATGATGATTGGATTGCCGACCGAAGAAGAAGAGGATCTGGACGCGATCGTGTCACTTACGGAGCGGATACGCGAGCGGATGATCGACGCAGGCCGCCCTCGCGGGAGAGTCGGTTCGATTATCGTTTCGCTAAACGCGTTTGTTCCAAAGCCGCAGACCCCGTTCCAATGGGAGCCAATTCAGCCGGAAAAAGTCATCGATCAAAAGATCAAGTATTTGACGCGCATTTTTAAGCGCATCCCAAATGTAGAAGTGCGTGCTATGTCGTCGCGGATCGCTCAGCTCCAGGCTATGCTCTCGCTCGGTGACCGCCGACTCGCGGATTTTATTCTGGAAGCGGATCGCACCAGCAACTGGCGGCAAACCATGCGCGGCTGGACAGACTTTTCTTTAAGACGCCGTTCTGTTGATGAATTGCTGCCCTGGGATATTGTGGACATCGGCCTTACGACCGAGTTCATGAAGAGAGAATATCAACGGGCGATGGAAGCCCGAATCACCAAACCTTGTCCCGCGACCGATCCGTGCATTCGCTGCGGCGTCTGTGATCCGCGTCACGTGCCGCAGAACGCGTTGGTTCAACTATCCTGGATGAAGCCTGCCATTGCCCTCGGCGCTTCAGGATCGGCGGGTGACTGATCTCATTCTTCCCCAGGGACTCAAAACTACTTCCCAAGATAGGCTTCAATCACCCCCGGATCGCTGGAGATTTCGGCCGGAGTACCTTCGGCGATTTTGCGCCCGTGATTAAGGACGAGCACCCGGTCGCTTATGCTCATCACCACATGCATTACGTGCTCGACACCAGCCACCGCCGAGATCCCGCGTTCATCCCTCAATCGTCTAATAAGCTCAACTGCTTCCGTCGATTCTGTCGGGTTGAGTCCGGACATCACTTCATCCAGCAGTATTAGCTTTGGCCCAGTCGCAAGCGAGCGCGCGAGTTCGAGCCTCTTGCGCATACCAATGGGCAACCCATCGGCGATCGAATCACCGAGCGGCGCAAGATCGGTGAAGTCAATTACATCCAGTGCGATTCTCCGTGCCTCGCGGCGGTCACCGGTGCGAGCGAACGCCCCAACCAGAATGTTTTCAAAGACACTCAGTCCCCTAAGCGGTTTGACAATCTGAAAAGTGCGCCCCACGCCGGCAAGCGCTATCTTATGCGGTTTGCTCCCGACCAGGTTTAAACCATTAAAATTGATTTCACCCCTCGTTGGTTGATAGAACCCGGTAATAAGATTGAACACGGTAGTCTTTCCGGCGCCGTTCGGTCCGATGATACTCACCGTTTCACCCTCACTCACATTGAAACTGAGTGAGTCAACCGCGACCAGTCCACCAAATCGCTTGGTTAGGTCCTTTACCTCAAGCAGAAACACGTTGAGCTTTCCTCGATCCGAATTTGAACAAACGTCGAAAGCCGCCCATCAACCCACCGGGCATAAACAGAATCACGACAACCAGCAATGCGCCATAAATCAGCAAGTTGGCTTGAGCGAATTCATTGCGAAATACTTCAGATGAGAGCTTGAGCAGCACTGCTCCGAGCACTGGCCCTGCAACCGTGCCCAACCCGCCGATTATCGACATCAGTACGATCTCAACAGACAGAGCCAGCGGCAAAACGATGGTCGGATCAACAAAGAGAAAATAGTTGGCGTAAAACGCCCCGCCAATGGCCGTGAGCGAAGCGCTGATTGCAAGCGCGACGAGCTTGTACTTCGTCGTATCGATTCCGATAGACTCCGCGGTTTCCTGGTCTTCGCGAATCGCCATGAGATAGTAGCCGAGCTTGCGCCGGCTTATCCTCTGACAAAGCGCGACGGTCAGTACTGCGATAACCAGTACAATATAGTAGTAAGGGATCTTACTTGTGCCGCTAAAAACCGACGGCCGGATTACCACACCTACCGCGCCTCCGGTCAGCTCGCTCCAGTTCAAAGCTACCAGCCGCACCATCTCACCAATGGCTATCGTTGACAGAGTGAAGTACGGTCCGCGCAGCCGAAAACAAATCCATCCGACCGCCAGCGCAATCGGCAGAACAAACAATGGACCGGCGATAATCGCCCACCATGGCGAAAGCGATGTCTTGCTTGCGAGAACCGCCGCCGTGTATGCCCCGATTCCAAAAAACGCCGCGTGTCCAACCGACAACTGCCCCGCGAATCCTCCGAGGATGTTCCACGCCGAGCCAAGAGCCACATAGAGAAGCACCAGGATTAGAACGTGTTGAGAATATCGCGTCTGAAAGATGAAAGGCGCGGCGATCAGAAAAACGCCCAGTACCGGTAGGTAGACTGTGTTCCTCTTCATAAGATCCACCAAGGCGGGAAATGAACGTCAAGACAGCTTCCTCTGTCTTTTGTCTTTCGTTTCATACCTTGGATTTGCCAAGCAGCCCCGACGGTTTTAACGTCAATACCAGCAGAAAAATTACGAAACCAATTACGTCCTTATAACCGGTCGCGACATACACAGCGCCAAGCGACTCGGCGATCCCGAGCACTACTCCGCCTACAAGCGCTCCGGTAACGCTTCCCATCCCTCCCAAAACAACCACGACGAAAGCCTTGAGCGTAAACGGCGATCCGGCAGTTGGCTCGACGCGATAATAGATCGGCATCAGCAGCGACCCGGCCGCTCCAGCGGCGGCGACCCCCAATCCGAACGTCAGCGCCTGAACCCGTTTTATGTTGATTCCCAGAAGATGCGCGGCTTCCGCATCCTGGGCTGCCGCCCGAATCTGGCGTCCAGTGCTCGTTCGAACCAGAAAGAGGTAGACGGCGCCGGTTATCACGACCGCGATCGCAAACGCCGCGATTTGCGGTTTGCTCAACGACACTCCTCCCAGGTGAAACGTTGCTCCGGCGTAGCTGGTCGTCATCGTCAAATAGTTCGAAGTAAACAGCAGGAGCGCGGTATTGATCAAAACGATGCTGACGCCTTCGGTAAGCAGAATCTGATTAAGCTCGGGAGCACGAAGGACCGGTGCTATGAGTGTCTTTTGAAGGATAACGCCGGCGATAAACATTCCGGGCATCACTACAGCCAGCGACAGAAACGGATCAATCCGAAGGTAGGTAAATAGAAAATAGGTTGCGTACATTCCCACCATCACCAGCGCGCCGTGTGCGAAATTCACAACTCGCATCACTCCAAAAATGATGGTGAGTCCGATCCCGATCAGTGCGTAGATGCCTCCGGTGAGCAGGCCACTGGCCGTGGTTTGCAGAAGTTTTTCGGTGGCCGACACCGACGCGGCGACGTGCGCTTCAGGCGTGGCCCCTGAGCCCGACTCCACGCCTGCGCCTCGCGCGCGCCAGGGGGGCGTGGGGAGCGCCGGGGTCCTTATGGCCGCTGTTGTCGGCCATATCGTTACAAACTTCCCGTTCAATACCTGGGTGATCGCCACCTGATGTTCATTCTGCCCCACCTCATTAAAATGGATGGGGCCAAAGATCGAATCCAGCTTTGAAGTTTTGATCGCATCACGAACCGCAGTGCGCTCGGTTGAGCCCGCTCGCTCAATCGCGTCTGCAAGAATCATCAGCGACATATACGCCTGGACGCTGTGATACGAGGGCTCGTAGCTGAATCGCGACCGGAACTTGTCGGCCCACTCGCGGGAACCGGTCCATTTCGCATCAGGAGTCCATTGAGTTACCGAGATCGTGTACTCGGCAGTTTCGCCCGCACCCTTCAAAAAGTCGGGCAGCGAGAACCCCGCACCACCCGCTGTAAACACTTTGGGATTGAGGTCAATCTCTTTCGACTGCCGCATCAACAGCGTCGCATCCGCCAGATATGAAACAAAAAGCACCGCGTCCGGCTCCGACGACTTCACCCGCGTCAGCAGGGGAGTGAAATCAGTGCCCCCCTGATCATAAGCCTCATAGGCCACGATCTCGATTCCGGCGCTTGGGCCCTGCTCCATCGCGGCGCGAGCGACGCTCGATCCGAACTGAGTATTCTCGTATACAACTGCGAGCTTTCGAGCATTGGCGACCTGAGACAAGAACTCTATTAACATGCGGCCGTAGTCACTGGCCGCAGCACACACGCGAAAGATCCATTCGTAATCCTGGCGAGTAATTTCGTCGGTGATCGCGCTGGGACAAAGCATTGGTATCTGGTAGCGATTGGCCACCGCGGTAGCGGGAAATGTGGCGGAGCTGGAGTAGGCTCCCATCAGCGCGACGATATCCGGTCTGTCTGCGAGTTTCTCTACGGTTAAACTGGCGACTTCAGGCTTAGAAGTGTCGTCTTGATAGACGAGCTCTATCTTCTTGCCCAGGACCCTCTTTGCGTTGATCTCGTCGATCGCCATTTCATAACCATACTTCTGCGCTTGACCAAAACGAGCCTCCGGGCCAGTGAGAGAAGTAATCACACCGACCTGTATAGAGTCTTCGCTGGTCCGCGGTCTTTCGGGCGAGCATCCGCCGACAAGGGTGGAAAGAGCTATCGCAAACACGGCAACAATCCGTGCCGGATTAAGCCGCGATTTTGAAAGGGATTGGAGTCTGATCGCCAGTCGGTTTTCCGCCAAAGCTCGAGCATCGAAGCGCGGCGATTATAGATTGCAAGACAGGTTATGGCAACGAGGACTTAATGTCCGACAAACCGGGAAGTCTTGTCGGACATTAGAGAGAAGACGACAAACTAAATGATGACAGAATAAAAGTACGGCTTCAGCCGATCGCCTGGGCGATCTCCGGATTCAATCCATCCCACTTCGCCATGTACTCGCGGCGTTCAGTCTTCAAACGATCCACGATCTGTTTGTACTCTTCCATGCGCCCCTGGCGTTCATAGAGTTTTCGGGGCTGCAAGATATCTTCGCCGTCACTCTCGATCCCGGGAATGCGCCTGGCCACCAGGTATCCGAAATCCTGGTCTTCCTCCCATTCAATTGTTCCTTCGGCCACGCCTTTTACGATAGCGGAGGAGTGATGAATTCGAACCTTCTTCGATCGCTCGTCTTCGTCACGCCCGCCGACCCGCCCGGTGTTCATCAAATAGACATCCATCGGCGATGACTCGAGCAGCTCCCAGAAGCGATTGCCTTGCTGTGCGTGCTTGAGCGGGAAGAACGGGTTGGTTCCGGGCACTCGCAAAAACTTGCCTGCCTCTGCGGCACCGCCTGCCGAAGTGCCGCGGGTTTCTCCAAGCATGAAATACGCCGCCGCCTGATGACGATTCAGCTTTGCGACTCCTGGAATGATATTGTCGTTGCGATTAAGGATCAGTAGAAAGTCAGCCGATTTCACTTCGCGAGCATCCATTGCGCCGGCTATGTCCTGCATCCTTACGACGGCGCGCCCGTTCTGCGTATAGCTGGTGTCGTAGAAATCGAGTTCGCCATCCTCCTTCTGGGAAACGTTTTCCAGATAAGCGTGCGGGCTGGTAACTGCGTTATAGATCGTCGGTTCGTCGTTTACATTAAGCGCGAACGTCTTTGCAAAACACCCGTTTTCAGTCGCGTAGATTTTGCCTCCGGGCATCAACGCCAGGAAATCATCCTGAACCGGAGAAGAGTTGTTCTGCTTGGTGAACGTGGTGGTTGTCTTGCCCGTGCCTGAAAGCCCGATGATCAGACCCACTCGTTTGTGATCACCAACCGGGATCACCTTGCTGCCGGCGTGAAGCGCGAGTCCGCCTCGGTCGTAGACCATCTGGTTCCACATACGCAGGCCGCCCTTCTTGGACTCGCCAAAGTAATCGCTGTTAAAAACGCGAGTGACCCCATTGTCCAGATCGACAGCAATAAGCCGATCCGCTGGATAGCCCTTCATCGACAGGTTGGGGGTGTAAATAATCGTCAAACGCGGCTCAAAGTTTCTTAACTCCTCTTCTGTTGCCGGGTAATAAAGATGTTTTTGCATGCCGGCGACGTTCGCATTCGATCGTTCAATGATTAGCCGGGCCGGGACGCGGAATTCTGAGTCGTTACCGATAAAGCCGTCTACGAGGATCATCTCGCTTCCTCGAATATAGTCGTTTTGCAATTTCGCCACTCGCTCATATTCCTGGCGAGTAATGGTCTGCGTATCGTGTCGTTCCGGAGTGTCAGTCACAACATACGTGGACAGCTTTGATCGAGCATCGACCCGCGTCTGGGTGTTTGTGTTGTTATGACGAGTTACGCGAGTGTTGGACATTTCTTCGGTCAGCCGCCGGAGCTCTTCAGCAGATGGATTCCATGTGATTTCTTTCGGATCGACGGGAAGCGTCGCTCTGGCAGATGGTTTACTCATGAGACCTCCGTGGGTTTGTTTATTACAATGCGTCCAAGCGGCAAACCGTATAATAGCCAACCGGATAGGGCCGGGCAAATGGCCCGTTTATGGCCCGCTCGGGGTTATCGACAGTCAATCACCGAATCCTGCTGTTGCGTTCCTGGCGTGCGGCTTCGGCGAAGGCCGCCGCCGCAGGGTCGACTGGCACCAGAATATCCAAATCCGTCGACCGGAACTTGTAGCTAATCTGTCCTTCCTTGTCGAAATACAACCGTAAATCGCTCTGCCGAATATTGCCCGGAGCGGCGCTAACGACCATCGTGTTGCCAACTCGACGCGGATTGTAGATCCCTCCCGAATCGGCGGCGATCACCACATCAGCCTCCAGATTCTCGGACGCGATCTTGAGCGCCGACTCCAGGTCGCAGTGTGCGACAATCACAAGAACGTCGCATTCGGCACGCGCCTTCAGGACGGCTTTGGTTGTCGCTTCAAACATAGGAGTGACAGTGGCGTCAATCGTTCCGTCGCCGGGCTTTGTCGGCGCTGCGACTCCAATAAACCCGATTTTGATCTTCTTTTTTCCACCGTAGATGCGCGGACCCGCGACTTCCTTTATTACATATGGAGCCGGTGGCGCGGATTCGGGGCTAAAAACGCCGTTTGCGGAGACTAAGCTCTTGATCATCGGCAGTCGTTGAACGCGCTCACTCAAGCCATCCCGCAGCAACAATTTCTGCGCGAGACGAAGATCGTCACGGCCAAGATTGATCACATCGAGCGGAAAACGACTGAGGGCACGCACCATCTGATCGTTTCGGATATCAGCCTCCGGGCCTCCACTGCCGTAGAACACAAACCCGCCGTCAACCTGAACCACCGGAGTTTCTTTGAACTTCTTTTTAAATGCCTCAATATACCCAACTCGGCGCGCCAGCCCGCCACGGGGATAGTTGCAGTCGCACACGTCGAGGTTTCCGCGCATCCCGGCGCCAAACAATATCGCCAAGGCCGCGCCGTCATCCACCCCGAGCCGTTCGTCCAGGCTCAACGTGTTTTCACCGGGTTTTGGCGCTTCGGTCTGAGTCGCCGCGCAAATCGACAAGCAAGCAATGGCCAACAGGATACTGATCACTCTTCTCACCGACTTCGTTCTCCTTAATGAGATGTCTAACAAACAAAGTTTTCCTATCGCAACTAAGCCGGCGTAACCGAGCTTTTGCAAGACCTGGTGACAATCTTGACAGAGTTTCAAGACGGTTGCCAACCGCGCGACGTCACGACACACCGAGACACGGGGGTGCTTGCCGATCGACCATCCTTGGACTAAGATGGCCACACTTCGCCAGGCTGTAATGCTCAAGACCTACAGAAGGGACGAGGCAACCGATGAATGTTCTTCTACTTTCGATGCCCGATTCGTTCGAGCATATGCCGTCTGTCGTAGTTCGCATGCCGAACGGGGCGCTCACTTCGCTGGCCGGTAACCTCGACCCTCATCATCACGTCGCCGTTGCCGATCTTGTCCTTGTTCAAGATCGCGTCCGAGAGACTGTGGAACGGCTGGTCGCCGAGCACAAGCCCGATGTTGTCGGGTTGTCGGTTATGACTTTTCAGCGCAAGACAGCGAGAAAGATCATCGACCTTGTGCGTGAACTGAGACCAAACGTTCGAGTGGCGGTTGGCGGTTACGACCCAAGCCTTGCGCCTGAAGCCTATACCGAGAACTCGTCGGGGCTTGTCGATTTCATCGTACGCGGCGAGGGTGAGATTACCTTCCGCGAGCTCGTGCGCGCTATTGAGGAAGAACGCGGCTTCGATCACATCAACGGGCTTTCGTATCGAAGCGGCGACCGCTTCTATCACACGCCGGATCGCGCGGTGAACGGGCTTGAGAACGGGGAGATCAGGCTGCCTAATCGCGGCGCGCGAGTATTAGATGGCTACACGATAGTTGGGCGTCAGGTGGATGTGATTGAAACGTCGCGAGGGTGCACCTTTGATTGCAGCTTCTGTTCGATCATCGAAATGCGAGGGCGAAACTTCTTCACTTATTCGTTTGATAGAGTAATCGCCGATATTCGCGACGCTTATGATCGCGGCGCTCGAGCTATCTTCATCGTAGACGACAATGTTGTGCTAAATGTGAAGCGCTTCGAGGCCCTTTGTGAGGCGATTATCGAGGCGGGCCTCAATGACATCGACTACACGGTTCAAGCGATGACTTCGGCGATCGCGAATCACGGGGAAACGCTAGCACCGCTCATGCGTAAAGCGGGGTTTCGATATGTGTTTCTGGGAATCGAGAACATCCTCGAGAATGATTTACAATTTCTCAAGGCCAGCTCAAAGAACACAAAGCGCGAGAATGGACAAAAAGCCGGGAACGCCACGTTAAAGGCGATCGAATACATACACAAGAACAAGATGTACGTGGTTGGCGGACTGATCGTTGGCAACCCCGACGACACCACCGAATCAATTCAAACCAATCTGGAGTTCGCCAGGAAGTACATCGACTGGCCTTACATCCAACACCCGACTCCATACCCGCGCACCCCGATGACCAGGGAGTTTCGCGACCGCGGATTGATCATCAACGAGCGGCTCGAGGAATACGACGGAACGACCGCGGTGGTGAAGACGGAGCACGTATCAGCTGAAGAGGCCGAATACATGAGATGGAAGGTCGAGCGTTGGATAAAGGTGCGTCATATGCCTGCGGCGTTTCGGCGCAATCCGATGTTTGTTTTGAAGAACGCAACGAAGATGTTCGGACACACGTTCCGCGGAAGCTCGCTAAGAAACTTCCTTGGCCTCGAAGACGAACGAAAAGCGTTTGAACGGTATCGAAAGATTCGCAAGGCCGAACGCGCTTACGTTTAAAGATCTAACTCGTCTCACGCCATAAATCGATATTCTCCCCAACACCGCGTTCACGAGCGAGATTATAGACACGCAGCGCCGTCGAGATGTCTTCAAGCGCGATTCCATTTGATTTAAACAGAGTGACGTCTTCCTCGCTCGCTCGGCCGATATCCCGACCGGCCACGATCCGCCCAAGCTCAGTGACCGATTCCCAACTTATGACTCCGCGTTCAATCGCGGGCATCAAGTCTCCAGCCTCAACGCGCGACTGCTCGATTGAATCGACCGCAACAATCGAGGCTCGGCGAATCGTCTCTACATCGACTTCAGCTTTCGAGAGAAAGTTCGAACCAACCACATTCAAGTGTGTGCCAGGCTCGATCCATTCGCCTTTTAGCACAGGCTCGCGAGCGCTGGTCGCGGTGATCACTATTGATTGACCTCGGGCGGCTTGTTCGGGCGCCTCGACAGACGTGACCTCGACACGCAGCAGTTCGGTCATCTTCCGTGCAAAGGCTTCCCGGCGTTCGGCATTTCGGCCGTATGCTTTGATCGACTTGATCTTCCTGACTGCGCAGACAGCCATCAGTTGGCTCTCAGCTTGCCAACCGGTGCCGTAGATCCCAATCGTGTCTGCATCAGCGCGCGCCATGTATTTTGTAGCCACCCCTGACGCCGCTCCTGTTCGCATTTGACCGAGACGGTCGCCCTCGATCATCGCCAACAGGTCTCCGTTTTCGGAGTCATAAAGAAGCACCAGAAACCTCGCCCCCTTGCGCGAAGCGGTATACGCCTTCAACCCGGTCACTCCGAGCCGCTTGTCGCCCGCCGCCATTACGTGAAGCTGGGAGGCAGGCATTGCCACGCGATAACGCGGGCGATTGGTAGCGTAGCCTTCGGCCTGGTCGCGCAAGACTTCTTCCACCGCTGCTATCGCGGTTTCGATGTCGAGCAATTCTGTAATATCTTGTTCACTAAGTAGTAGCGTCATTTTGGGTATAGGACCTAGGGGACTTATTGGACCAATATTACTTTGCCCAATATTACTTTGCCCAATAACCCGATCGAGCTCGCACCGTTGCGCCCGTCGCGCGGGTTTCGACTTTGATAGCTCGCCAGCCGCCGTCGCGGGTTCGGTTGCTTGGATAATAGCCAATCGAGTACTGAGATCTAAGCTCGGTCCCTACTTGCTTGTACACACCGGACAAATCCGAGAGCGATTTTACCGGGTAAACTCTGCCGCCGGTGCGTTCTCCAAGCGCGCGCAGCTCGCGCCTCGATAGCCTGTACAGCCCGGCATTGATCTCGCGAATCGTTTCAGGAAGAAGCGTCTCACGCGGCCGGAAGCGTTGCAGCGATTCGGGGTCATATTCTGCGTAGTAACGAGCGATCTGCGCCTGCGAAAAATTTACAAAGCCGGGATCGCTCTTAGGTTTCAGCAATCCCTGAAGCGTCGTCTCTTCGGTGTTCAGCTCGAGAAAGTATAGGGACGCGTCCGACTTCTCTGCTAACGGCGCAACATCGCTGAACTTCATCTTACTCGAAGAATCCAACCCATCAGACATGCAAACAATCGCTTTGCGTCCCTCGATTTGTTGTAGCGGACCATCATCAACAGCCAGATACAGCGCGTCATAAAAGGAAGTGCCGGTTTTAGACGTGAATCGATGCCCGTCTTCGCCTTCGGTTGTGGCGATCCCGTCGATGGCGCTTGATACATCTGCGCGAGGGTCTGTGAACTCGGCGATCATTTCAACGTCGCGACTAAATACAATAACCCCGACGCGATCGTCGAATCGGAGCTCGCCTAGAAAATTCCTTGCCGCGCGTTTTATGAGCGTAATCTCGTCTCGCGTAGATCCGGATATATCGAGCAGCAGCAGCAGCGTGAACGGTTCCTCAGTAGCCGAAAAGTGAGAGATCTTTTGTTTAACTCCGTCTTCGTAAATCGCAAAATCGGTTTCCTTGAGCGATTTGATCGCACCGGCGTTGGCGCCGGTTACTGATGCGTTCACCGTCACGAGATCGGTCTTGAGCCTAATCGGTTCGTCTTGATCGCGCGACTGCTGTTTATCCTGGGCTACGGCCCCTACCTGCGAAATTAATGCGAAAATAAGTAGCCAGTGCGTTGGCCGGTGAGCTACGAACATTTCAACCTCGAGACTCGCCTGATGGATCAATCCTATCCGCGCAAGGAGCAAAGAGCAAAGGGCGAAGAGCGAGGGGGCAAAGAGCAAAGGGGCAAAGAGCTAAGGGCAAAGAGCAAAGGGCAAAGGGCAAAGGGCTAAGGGCTAAGGGCGAAGGGCTAAGGGCTAAGGGCGAAGGGCCAAGAGCTAAGGGCAAGTGGGCGAAGGGCCCAGAGCGTGGGTGCCGCTACTTCACCCGTTGCTTCTTGCCTTTGCTCTTTGCGCCTTGCCCTTTGCTCTTTGCCCTTTGCCCTTTTGCCCTTTGCCCTTTGCCCTTTGCTCTTTGCCCTTTGCCCTTTGCCCTTTGCCCTTTGCCCTTTGCCCTTTGCCCTTTGCTCTTTGCCCTTTGCGCGGATAGGATTGATCCATCGTCAGCTTCAATTCGGGGGAAGAATGACAACGGTAAAAGAAGGCGACACCATCACGATCCATTACAAGGGGTCGCTTGATGATGGAACGGTGTTCGATTCATCGGAGGGCCGCGAGCCCCTGAGTTTTAAAGTTGGAAGCGGAGAGATCATTCAGGGATTCGATGAGGGCGTGCGCGGCATGTCGGTCGGCGAACGTCGACAGATCAACATACCGCCCGATCAGGCTTACGGCGAGTACTATGAGGAACTGGTCAAAGTCGTGCCTCGAAGCGGTTTCCCGCCGGATACAATGCCGTCGATCGGTTTGGCCTTCGAAATGGAATTGCCGACCGGCGAACCAATGACCGTCCGCATCATCGACGTCGAAGGCGACGATGTAACTCTCGACGCCAATCACCTGCTGGCAGGCGAGTCGTTGCATTTCGATATACACCTCGTCAGCATCGACAATGAATGAAGCCGCGCAAGCAGAAGAGTTCGCCTGAACCCCTGCGGATCGGAATAGACACCGGCGGAACCTTCACCGATTTCGTCGCTGCTCACGGCTCACGCCTCATCGCCTTTAAAGCCCCCTCGACTCCGCACAATCCCGCCGAGGCCATACTCTCGGGGATCGCCCGCATCCTCGAGGACGACAGAGCGATATCCCTCGAGATCGTTCACGGCACTACCGTGGCTACAAACGCCTTACTTGAACGCAAGGGTGCGCGCGCAGCTCTGATCACAACCAAAGGCTTCGAAGATGTCATCGAGATCGGCCGGCAAGCACGCCCGGATCTCTACAACTTGATGGTCACACGTCGGGCGCCGCTGGTGCCTCGCGAACTACGTCTGGGAGTTAACGAGCGAATCGGTCCGTCGGGTGAAGTCATAACAAAGCTCGATCTCGAGTCTGTCCAGGGAGTCGTCAAGCTTATTGCGGCTCATAAACCGAGAATCGAATCCGCGGCCGTTTGCTTGCTGTTCTCATTTGCAAACCCGGCGCATGAACAACTCATCGCACGAGCGCTCGAACCGATCGGCATTCCCGTATCACTCTCGCACAAGATACTGCCGGAGTACCGGGAGTATGAACGAACATCAACCGTAATCATCAACGCGTTTCTGGTCCCGCTGATGTCCAGTTACCTGAGCGCGCTCGCGCAAGGACTGAAGTCCGTAGTCAGTAGTCCGTCGTACGTCGCCACGGGCACTAGAAACGGACCTCGGACTACGGACTACGGACTCCGCGTAATGCAATCCAACGGCGGATCGGTTTCGGCTCGGACTGCCGCAACCGAACCGGTTCGAGCGATTCTTTCGGGGCCTGCCGGTGGTGTGGTTGGCGCGCTGCGAGTCTGCGCCGCCGCAGGAATCCGCGACATCATCACTTTTGATATGGGAGGCACGTCGACCGACGTCGCGCTTTGCAGGGGTGAAGCTCGCACGACAAATGAAGCTCTCGTAGCGGGTTTGCCGGTGGCGGTGCCGGTGATCGACATTCATACCGTCGGAGCAGGCGGAGGATCTATTGCCCGAGTCGATGCGGCTGGAGCGCTTCGCGTGGGACCTGAGTCGGCAGGCGCCGATCCCGGGCCGGCTTGTTACGGCCGCGGCGAAGAGGTAACGGTGACCGACGCAAACCTGGTGCTTGGGAGATTTGGCGGCGCGAATCTTCTGGGTGGCGAGATGGCGATCGACCTCCCGCGTGCAAGATCGGTGTTGTCGCGCTTGGCTGGCGAAATGACTCGATTCGCGAAGAAGCGTGTCACCCCCGAGCACGCGGCGCTCGGTGTCATCCGAGTCGCAAACGCAAACATGGAGGCGGCGCTTAGAGTTGTGTCCGTCGAGCGCGGACAGGATCCAAGGTTCTTCACCCTGGTTAGCTTTGGTGGCGCAGGCGGACTTCACGTGTGCGATCTTGCCGCGTCGTTGCGCGTCCCGCGGGTAGTTGTTCCGAGTTCACCGGGAACTCTCTCGGCGCTGGGCGTGTTGTTGGGGGATGTGGTCAAGGACTACTCGCGAACCGTGATGATGCAAGCGGACGGGCTTGACCCTCGCGTAGTTGAGCGCGGCTTTATGAAGCTTGAACGAGAAGCCGCGGCAGATTTGAAGCGCGAAGGCTTCGGCAAAGACAGCTCAAAGTTAACCAGATCGGTGGCGATGCGATACACGGGGCAGTCGTTCGAGATTGACGTTCCGTGGAGCAAACGCTTTGAAGCGCGTTTTCATGAAGCGCATAACGAACGCTACGGTTACGCCGACAGCTCTAGAGCGATTGAGATCGTATCGCTTCGTGTTCGCGGCATAGGGGTTACGCAGAAGCCTGCTATCAAGCGTCAACGTTCTCCAAAGCCGAGCCGAGTTGCACCGTCGCGCACCGAGCGGGTCTTTTTGAATGAGCGCGCGGTTCCGGTTTCGGTTTATTCCCGCGACGAGTTAAGGGTCGGCACCAGGCTCGAGGGCCCTGCAATTATTACCGAATACAGCTCGACTACTTTGATCCCCAGACGATTTAGAGTCGAAGTCGATCCTTGGCTGAATCTGGTGATAGAAGTAGCCTAGACTTTAGTCTGTGTTCCTGGGCCGCGGATCGGAATGCAAGAAGAAGAACATAGACTAAAGTCTATGCTACTTTACCCGCGTTGCGCGGATGTGCTAATTTCAGCAACCTGGAAGAACGGTTAGGAGGCGAATATGGATATTAAAGAGCGGGTTGTTGGAGGAGTCAGCATCCTCGATTTATCAGGCAAGGTCGTGCTCGGCGAAGGTGATCTGCAGGTGAAGCAGCGAATCAAAGACCTGCTGGCCGACGGACAGAAGCGAATACTGTTGAATCTGGCCGATGTGAATTACATCGATTCGGCTGGGCTAGGCTCACTCATCAGTGCCTACACCTCATCGAAACGCGAAGGTGCAAGTCTGAAGCTGGTAAATTTGACAAAACGGATTCAGAACCTGCTTGCGATCACCAAGCTCATTACGGTGTTTGAGACTTTTGATACCGAGCCTGAGGCACTGGCCTCGTTTTGAAACTGAGCTCGAATTCGAACCGTTGTTTATGGCTGTTGAGTCGCCAACGCGCGAACACGTTCAACGTTCGTCTTAATCGCCGCGTCACCCGAGGCGGCAAACGCCTTTTCATAGATCCGCAGCGCCTGCTGATATTGTTTATCGGCTTCGTACACATAACCCAGCTCTAACAGCGCAGGGACCGACTCGGGGTTCAATTGAATGCTGATCTCGAGCGCCTCCATTGCTTTTCGCATGCGTCCGCTGCGCGACAACGCAATTCCATAATAGAGCCAGGCCTGGCCGTTGTCGGCGTTTGCCTTCGCAAGCTTCTCCAGCGGCGCCACCGCGCTGTCAAACCTCTGCGCGCCCAGATAAGCACGACCCAAAATGTTCGCGGTTTTGAGGTCATCTCGAATCGCCTTGAGTTTCTCCCCAATCTCCGCCGCCTCGTGCCACAGCGACTCAGACTTCGGCTTGCGAGCCTTGCGCATTAAACTCTCGGCGAGCAAATCCATCGCGGCGATATCTTCGGGGTTGCCTTTAACCGCCTCTCGCAGCGCCGCTATTGCCCGATCGTCATCTTCTTTTTTGAAATGAATCACGCCCCGGTAGTAGGCGTTTGCTGCAAACTCCTTAGCACGATCGCCGTTGCCGGTCGGCGGTTTGTCGTTAGCTGACGCCGCAAGCAGCGTCAGGGCGTCGTCGTAGCGATCGAGGAAGAAATATGCGCGAGCCAGCGCCGTCCGCGCGCTCGAGTCGATTTCGCGCTTCGCCTTTGAAGTGATGTCCAGGTAGCGTTTAAGCGGCTCGATTGATTTGTCGTAGTGAGCCTGGAGGTAATGCGAAATTCCTATCGTGTACCAGGCTCCGGCGATGTCCGGGCTCGAAGGAGTTTGGATCTCGAGGAGATCAATGGAATGAGATAACGGCAATTCAACGCGATCGTAGCGCTTGAGCTTAAACTCGCAGAGGCCAATGTAGTACCAGGCGCCCGCCGCGTCAGGGCGCTCCATAACTATCTCCTGAAACTCGACCAGCGCCGCCCGGTAATCGGCTTTGTTGTAAAGCGCAACCCCTCGATTCCAGTCTGAAGCGAATGAGTTGACCGGGTGCAAAACCAGTACGACCAGCATTATCTGCAGAAAACTTGAAACTGATTGCATCGACCGGGAATTATCGCACGAGCAAAGGAGGGGTGTCTAAGAATGATGTGCTCAGCGTGGAGAGCTGTTGAAAAATGGAGCAGTGAGGCACGGATCTAACCCGCGAAAAACAGGTCTGACCCGTGCTTCCTTTTATTAACAATCGGATGCTTCGTTGATAAACCACTATACCGAGAGGAGTCTATCAAAGAACGAACGATATCTTCTCAATGCCATCCGCAGGTCTTCAGTCGAGATGTTGTCTCCTGAGCCCCATTCCTTCTCGAGGTTCTGCCTGGCATCCGCAAACACCTCCGCAAGACGCTTCATAACCGCAGCTACGAGTTGGTCCGCTTCTTCAACCGACCGGGCGGGCTCATCAACAAAATCTGCTTGAATAGCAAACCAGCGTGCCCGGAAGCTATCCGATTCATCTTCATTGAACAACGGACCGGCGGTCTCGGCAGACGCTTCTTCTGGTCTCGCCTCTTCTTGTCTCGCCGCGACACCCGCGTCATCGTGGGTTCTGGACCTGGCCGGCACAGCGGCTGCCGATGCCAGGTCGGCGGTTGTCAGCGGCGTGGTGTTATTAGATGGTTCCAAGGGTTTTTCACCTGCGATTCTTTCCTGCTCTCGATCTCTCATCGTGTTCCCTCCCTGGCTACGGCCGCTTGGGTCTCCAACAAATCCTCAAACAGTGCGCGATAATGCATCATCGCCTTACGCAGCTCTTCGGTTCCCGCTTCATTACGTCTGTCTTTCAACGCGATCTCGTGCGCCAGCCGATAGTTCTCGACGACCATTGGATGATCCACTGAAATATCGGCTGAGCGCTGTTCGAAATCACCAAGAGGATAGCCGCGCGCTCTCATCGCTTCCCCTATCAGGCGGTCTGCTTCGGCGACCGCGCCTTTTGGATCGTCAACGAAGTGGGCCTGCTCGCGCTTCCACGCCTGTTCGAATCGTTGTCGGTCCTCGGCGGACAGCGGCCGAATGTCGAGTTTGGCAACACGCTGCTGACGCTCTTTAAGAACCGCTTCAGCATGGCGGCGGTCGCCGTCGGTTTCGAGCATGCGCTCGTATTCAGGTCCAAATCGTGAGCGCAATTGGTCCGTCCGCTTCTTTTGGATGAACATCCAGGCGGCAGCGATGATCGCCAAAGCCGCCACGACTGAGACGATAATAATGATCATTGAGTTATCCATAAGGCTTTCCTCCTGTTTGAGAATGACGCTGGCCACATGTAGGCAAAGAGCAGGCCGAGTCCTGTTATCGGTCATTTTGAGGATTTCAAGGATTTCGAAATGGGTGGCCGAGTAACTACTATCAATGCGTATCAAAGTCCGACAGTAGAATTGAATCAATAAAAGACGACTAGGGCAGAGGTGCGAGGCGAAGGTAAGACTCGTTGACAGGCTCCGCAGCCAGCGCGTATTTTGGAGTCTTGCCTTTATACAACTAATCTCATCAATGGGGACCGAGTATGGAAACTATACCTGCACACGGCGGGAGACTTATCAGCCGCGAGCCGGCCGGCGTCGAGCGCGAGACGTTGCTCGAACGCGTGCCGTCAATGCCCAAAATAAAGCTGCGATCTCGCGAGGTTTCCGATCTCGAGATGATCGCCAACGGCGCCTTTAGCCCGCTCGAAGGCTTCATGTGCGAAGACGACTACATCGCCGTGCGTGGAAACATGCACCTCGCATCCGGTCTGCCGTGGACCATTCCGGTGACGCTTCCGGCTACTGAAGAGATCGCCAACAGCCTGGTCGAGAACTCCGACATCGCGCTTTTTTCCGGTGACGAGCACCTGCTCGGCGTGCTTCATCTAAAACAGAAGTTCCGTTATGACAAGGAGCGCGAAGCCGAGCGAGTTTATCTGACAACCGATGCTTCGCACCCGGGCGTCGCGGTGCTTTTGGAACAAGGCGAGTGGCTGCTGGGCGGACCGATCAGCTTGTTGAATAGACCTCGCAATGCGGCATTCCCTGGCTTTCGACTGGATCCCAAACAGACCCGCGAGGCATTCAAGAAGAAGGGCTGGCGGCGGGTGGTCGCCTTTCAGACTCGAAACCCGATTCATCGGGCGCACGAGTACATCATCAAATGCGCGCTGGAAACTGTTGACGGTTTGTTGCTGCACCCGCTGGTAGGCGAGACAAAGTCGGATGACATATCTGCTGAGGTTCGTATGCAGTGCTACGAAGCAATGCTCGAGAACTACTTCCCTCGGACACGGACGCTGCTTGCGGTGAATCCAGCGGCAATGCGTTACGCGGGCCCGCGCGAGGCGGTTTTTCACGCGATTATCCGCAAGAATTATGGATGCACCCATTTTATTGTCGGTCGCGATCACGCCGGCGTTGGCAGCTTCTACGGGACTTACGATGCGCACTATATTTTTAACGAATTCGACGCCGAAGCTCTGGCGGTAACCCCAATGTTTTTCGATCATTCATTCTATTGTCGTCGCTGCGACGCCATGGCATCAAATAAGACGTGCCCTCACGATTCCTCGGAGCACGTGACGCTATCAGGCACCAGGGTGCGCGAGATGCTCGGGCGGGGCGAGCTGCCGCCACGCGAGTTTTCGCGCCCCGAAGTCGCGGCGATATTGATTGAGGCGATGAAATAATCGGACCAATAAATCGGTCCAATACCTTTTATTGAAGCTGCTTATGGTCTAGAGTATAATCCGCTTGCAGCTCAGGCCCGGAAGACGCGCTGCGGAGACCCAACCTCATGATCAGGTGCAACAACTGCGCTACTAATAATATCGACGGCAGCGAGTACTGCGATGAGTGCGGGATGAAACTCGACCTGGCTCAACCCGCTCGTCCGCGCAAACGCGAGCAGGCCCCAATCTACCAGCCGCCGAGCGCCGTCGACAGCGAAACATTAGGATCTAATACCCTCGAAGGTCCGCTTCCGGCTCCGCCCTCGTTCACTACATCGACCAGCGTGCCAAAGCCGGCAATGCCCGCGCGCGACCGCAGCAGGTCGCCGGTTGATTCGCGGGTAAGCAGCGCAAACGCCAGGCGCGGTCAAACAAACGAACGTTCCGGACCCGCCTTCAAATCCAATGATCAGCGGGGCGATCGCTCTCAGCGGGCGGACCACTCGATGCCACCGCCATCGCCGCAAACGTACGCGTTGCCCGCTTCAGAGGTTACCGGGGATCTTGAACCTGTTGGCGGACCGCCGGAACGTGATGGGTCAAGAGTGCTGGCGCGGTTGATAATCGAGCGAGGCGGTAGGGTCGGCAAAGAGTTTCCGATCCTGGGTATCGAAACGAACATTGGACGCTGGGATGCCGACAGCGGCATATTTCCGGACGTCGATCTGGATGAAGACGACTCCGAGGCAAAGGTCTCAAGAAGACACGCTCGCATTGTCAATCACAACAGTCAGTATTTTATCGAGGACTTGGGTTCGACCAACGGTACCTTTGTCAATCGCGGGCGAAGGCTGCTTCCCGGCAAGCGTCATATGCTTCAGAACGGCGATGAGGTCATTGTCGGCAAGACGTTTTTGAAGTTTCAGATTCTAAAGTAAGGTTCTGGTTTCTAGTTTCTAGTTTCTCGTTTCTGGTTTTGATTTCCGTTCGCCAAGCAATCAGAGGGTGGCGAACCAGGGACTAGAAACCAGAAACCGAAAACTAGCCTTTATGTTCTGTTCTGAATGCGGCAGTCACTTGCGCCCGGGAGACCCGTTTTGTGGAGTATGCGGAGCCAGGCAGGACCCGATGCCTCCGCCATCCCGGCCGGTGGTTCTAGAGGCCCGCAGCGGACACGGCGAGGATCGTATGCCTGAGTCGAAGAAACCAAAACACGTCCCGAGCCAGCAACTGGAACCCGGTACGCTGTTGCTGGACAGGTATTCGATCGTCCATCGCGTCGGCGGTGGCGGGATGGGATCCGTCTATCAAGCGAGAGACAAACGTCTCGCCGATCGACTCTGCGCCGTCAAAGAGATGATCGAGATGTTCGCCGATCAGAGCCAGCGAGCAAAAGCGGTCGAGGATTTCAAACGTGAAGCGGAGGTCCTGGCTCAACTCGATCATCCCTCGATTCCAACCGTCTTCGATTACTTCATTGAAACCGGACGGTATTACCTGGTGATGAGGTGGATCGGCGGCGGCGATCTGGCTGAGCAGATGAGAGTCCGCGGGGGAATTGTTGACGAAGCCACGGTCTGCAAGTGGGCGGTTCAGATCTGCGACGTGCTCCACTACATCCATACTCAAAAGCCGCCGATCATCTACCGCGATCTTAAACCCGCCAACCTGATGTTGGATGACAAAACCGAACGAGTGATGCTTGTTGACTTTGGCATCGCGCGCATCGTGCGCCCCACCGAGAAGGGCGTGACCGCCATCGGCACTATGGGCTACGCGCCACCGGAGTTGTTCGCGGGTAAAGTTGAGCCGCGCTCAGACATCTACTCGCTGGGGGCCACGATTTTCCACATGCTGACGGGCTCGGATCCACAGGACAATCCACTGCTGATCTTTGATTTCAGCAAGAACCCGCGCCCGTGCCAGATAAACCCCAACATTACGCCAGAGATGGAGCGCATACTGATGAAGTCGGTCGCGCACAAACCCGAGGATCGCCACGCATCAGCTCTGGAGTTCATGCGCGCGCTCGAGGGACAGCGCGCCTACCTCGCGGCGAATCCAAGAATCGAGTCACAGCGGCGGCCAATCACTGCGCCGAAATCCGCTTCTTTTTCGGGTTCGGCTGTAGCAAACGCGCGCGATGGGCAAACGCCAGCTCCTGGCGGCACCGCAGCCCCGCCAATCCCGGCCCCGGCCGAGTGGGCGACTGTGTTCTGCGGACATTGTGGCGAGAAGATCGGATCCGACGACGTATTTTGCGCGCACTGTGGCTCTCGACAACCAACACCAGGGAGTGCCGCGGTCGCCGGCGGTTATGTTGGGGCAGGCGCGCCGGGCCGGATAACAGCGCAGCTGGTAATTGTCGGTACAAAAGACATGGTGAAGCCGTTCGTTATTGATAAAGAAAGCGTGCTGATCGGGCGCACCGACCCGCACACCGGGATCTTTCCCGAGGTCGATTTGACGATGTACGACGGGGAAACGAAGGTGTCCCGCAAGCATGCCAGAATATACAGACAGGGCGAGCAGTTCCTGATTGAGGATCTGGGTTCGGTGAACGGCACAATCATAAACTCTGTTACCGGCGGATCGATCCGGCTTAACGCCAAGTCCCCTCGCGTGCTCTCGGCCGGCGATGAAGTGAAGCTCGGCGGAACCACTTTGCAGTTCCAACTGACTTAAGTAAGCGGCGTTTGCTAATTGCCGTTACGACGTATTCGATATGACGAAGTTCTGTCCATACTGCGGTAAACAACTAAATGCGAGATCCAAGTTTTGTCCGCAGTGCGGGAGGGCCAAACCGGACCGGGAGCAGGTCGGGGTTGATGTCGCCGCCGATCAACCACGCGCGCGTTCGGCTTCAACGGCCGCGGAATCGGCGCGCATACAGCGGGATTTTGAAGGCGCTTCGACAGGCGAGCGCCACGCCGGTTCTCGTGTCGAGGCGCGGTCGAGAGCCGTTCCGGTCGCAATGCGAACAAACGGCGCTGCTCGCGTACCGCGACGCTTTGCGCCGGCGACGCATGCGCTGATCGGCGCCTCGGAACAAGCAGGTTTCGGTTTGCGCTACGGCGCGTGGATGTTTGATTTTCTCATCACGCTTATTGCGATCATGGCGTTCACATTCGGAGTTACCGCAGCCAGCCGTCGCTCGGTAGTCGGCTCGAACACGGATTTGTCGATCGTGGCGGGACTGACTCTGGTGCTGATTGTTCTCAACTTTGTGGTGATGGCCGGAACCGGCGGACAAACCGCGGGGATGCGAATACTTGGAATATTTATCGTGCGGGTTGACGGCTCGCCGTTCACAATGAAGGAGGCGGCACTGCGGCATCTTGTAGGCTACCCGCTCTCAACGATAGCATTCTTTCTTGGCTTTCTCTGGATGTTGTGGGACCCGCGGCAACAAGGGTGGCACGACAAACTCGCACGCACTATAGTTGTAATGTCGAGATGAAGCGTGAAACGTGATGCGTGACTCGTCACAGAGATCAATCACGCATTACGCATCACGCGTTAGGTTTCACGTTTCACTTATCACTAACTATGTCTACCTTCGTCATTCGTCCAAAAGATTATGAGCCTTCAATAGTCAAACTTGACAAGATGAAGCTCACCATAGGCCGGTCCTCGCGCAATGACATATGCATAAGCGACCCCTTCGCCTCCCGTTTGCACGCGGAAATCAGACGCGAAAACGAGCAGGTGATGCTGGTCGATAACGGCAGCGCTAACGGGACCTTTGTAAACAGCCAGCGAGTCACCGGATCGCTGCGACTAACCGTCGGAGATATCGTTCGCATCGGCGAGACCGAAATCGAATACACATCCGGCGAGCAGGATATGCTGTCGGGCGCAACCGTTTACCTGACCGGGCTGGCTGGGCAGTCGCTTCCAGCCGATACCATCACATCACCCATCCCTGCGCGGTCGACCACCGATCTGATTTCTTCGATAAGGTCGGGGTCTATTTCAGGAGAAGCAAGGGCAAGCTCGGCAGCTCGGACTGCGATGAAACCCGAAGCGCCGGGTCGCGATTTGCTCAGCATAGTTTCTCAGGTGGGCATTGCGCTTCTGCCGCGCACTTCTCTCGAAGACACGCTTAAGATGACCATCGACCTGGTCTTTCAGGCGATACCCGCTGAGCGCGGGTTCTTGTTTCTGAAGGAGAACGGCGAGCTGAGCTGCAAAATCGCGCGCGGCGCCAGCGAAGCAGCGCTGCCAACCGCCTCGCAGGTGCAGCTGAGCCGGTCTATCACCAACAAGGTTCTAAGCGAGGGGGCATCGGTGCTCACGTCGGACGCGATGCACGATCCGCGGTTCCAGGCGCAGCATTCAGTGGTGCTCAGCCAGATTCGATCGGTGATGGCCGTTCCGCTGGCTTCCGGCGAAGAGATCTTCGGGATGGTCTATGTCGACAACCCGTTTAACAACCGCTTTCAGGAGGAGGATCTGAAGGTGCTGACGACCATCGCGTCAGTTGCGTCGATCAAAATCGAGAACGATCGTTTGCTCGACGAACGACTTGAAAAACGCCGCATGGAAGAAGAGCTGAAGGTCGCGTCCGAGATCCAGATGCGGCTGCAACCGTTTTCTCCTCCAAAACTCCCTGGATGGGATATGACCGGTGTGTCTTTTCCGTGCCGCGAGATCGGCGGAGACTATTACGATTTTATTCACCGCAAACGCGACAGTCATTTGATCGTGGCGGTCGGCGACGTATCCGGAAAAGGCACCGGCGCTGCGCTGCTGATGTCCTCGCTTCACGCAGCAGTGCGAGCCCAAACACAAACCCGCGCATCGACCTGCGAGGTGATGGGCGAGATCAATCAGTA
The DNA here is from genome assembly GCA_035649735.1 of Blastocatellia bacterium. Classification (GTDB taxonomy): domain Bacteria; phylum Acidobacteriota; class Blastocatellia; order UBA7656; family UBA7656; genus Onstottus_A. The sequence continues at coordinate 26,299 of DASRIZ010000439.1, forward strand.
CATCTTCGAGAATTCGCCATCTAACAAGTTTTTGACGTTGTTTTACGGCGGGCTTGATCCCATCACTGGGACGCTCACCTACTCGAATGGAGGTCACAACGCGCCGATATTCGTTCGGCGTTCAGGCGAAGTCGAACGGCTGGACAAAGGCGGGCTTCCAATAGGAATGATGCAGGGCGTCGCCTATCAAGAGGCATCCGTTGAGTTCCATCCGGGAGACGTGCTGGTGATCTACAGCGACGGAATTACCGAGTCGATAAACGAGCGTGATGAAGAGTTCGAAGAGGAGCGATTGATCGAAGTGGTCAAGAACAATATGGGCCGCTCCGCTTCGGGCATCCGGGATCGGATCGACGAGGCGCTCTCGCGATTTGTCGGCACGACCGCCCCGGTCGACGACATGACGCTGATGATCATAAAGCGGACGGATGAAGGCATTGATGAGGCGGAGGTTACTATTCGTAATTAAGACACATTTGGTCCTGCCTGTTGGTTCTTCCTGGGTAAATCAAGGGGTCGATGGAAAAGAGCTATGGAAAACCCCTGCGTTACTGGGAAGCCCTCTCAGTCGCGAGCTGACGAATTAGAGGAACGCCTTATTAACTTTGCGGTCCGGATCATCAAACTCGTATCTCGGCTGCCCAAGACGCCTGCCGGAAAACACATTGCTGGCCAGATTCTGCGATGCGGAACTTCGGCGGCGCCAAACTACGGCGAAGCACGAGGGGCCGAGATACCCGCTGACCTCGTGCATAAACTCGGCATCGTTTTGAAAGAGCTGAACGAGACCTCTATCTGGCTGCGAATCATTGAGCGAAGCAAAATCCTGCCGGGCGAACTCTTGCGTGATATCATCGATGAGAACACAGAACTCTGTAAGATTCTTGTATCGTCGCCTAGAACCGCGGAGCCGCCGAAAATGGAAAATGGAAAATGGTAAAGGGAAAATGGAAAATAAGTAGTACGCGATTATGGCGACTGCAACTCTCATAAACCCCGAAATAACAATAATCCCCATCGCGGGGGCCGAACTCACCGGTCTCGAGCGTCTGTTCGACGAAGAGTGTGCCGAGTGGCTGGATCTGCTGAAGTGGGATTATAAAGGCGCGAGCATGTTGATTCGCGACGTCGCTCGCCAGCACCAACTTTCGGGTTTCGTCGCGATGAGCACCAATACCGTGATCGGGTTCGCGTACTACGTAATCGAAGGCTCTCGCTGCTCAATCGGCGATATCTATATCTCTAAACCGTGGCGCGGAATTGGAGTCGACAAGGAGCTGGCGATCGCCGTTCTCGACAAACTCGATCGCACCCGGCGGTTGCGGCGAATTGAAAGCCAATACGTCGGCGTTGGCAACCAGGAAGCGGACGCTCTGTTCCGTCAACGCGGCTTCGAACGGCTCGAGCGCAGCTACATGCTGGTGGACCTGGAAACTTCCGAAAACCGTGCCCGCAGCTCCGAACTGAAAGATATCTTGATAAGACCGTGGCGGCAGGACGACTTTGAGCAGTCAGCCCGTGTTATCCATCGCTCGTATCGCGGCAAATACGACAGCCGAATCAACAGTCAGTACAAAACGGTTCAAGGGTGCGCCGAGCTAATGACGATACTCACCGATCACTTTTGGTGCGGTGATTTTCTTCCGGATGTCTCGCTTGTGGCCGTACGTCCCTCCGGAGCTTTGGCGGGTGTGCTGATCGCGTCGCGCGTTGCGAGCGGTATCGGCCACCTGGGGCAGATTTCGGTTCACCCGGCTCACCAGAGCCGAGGCATCGGACGCAGAATGATCGAACAATCACTCGCAGAATTCAGCCGGCGAGCTTACAAGTCGGTCTCTCTGGCGGTGACGACCGCAAACACCGCTGCGTTCCATCTGTACGAATCTTGCGGCTTTCGCACGATCCATACGTTTCCGGTGTTCTATCGCGAGAGAAGGTGACGCCTCGCCAACGTTGTTAGCGGTATTGTGATGTGTTCGTGGTGATCAGCGTAGCGGCGGGACTGGCGTGCTCGAGTTAATCGCAAGATTCAGATAATCCTGGTTTTCCCGGAAACTTGATTTCGTCGCTAATCCGTCCCTTGAAATTCTCGGACTGCGTTTTTAGCCGGACAAGTCGCACAACCGCAGTTATCAATATCGCCATATCCACCGGCTTGGTGAGGTGCATCTGAAACCCCGCGTCGAAAGCGCGTGCCGCATCCGTTTCCTTTGCATATCCCGTCAACGCCAGGGCGGGAATGAGTCCAGCTCGATCAGCGTTACGCGCCCGGACCTCTTTGATAAGAGTGTAACCATCCTCTTCGGGCATCCCAATGTCTGACACCAGCACATCAGGTGTCCACTGGTCGAGAAGCGCTAGCGCATCACGCACGCCGGCGCATTCTCTCACTTCGGCACCTTGATTGTTGAGCGCCCAACTCAGAAATTCGCGGTTGTCCCGATCGTCGTCAACGACGAGTATTCGAACGTCATCCAGGCGTTGCAGCGCCGATGTTAGGCGTAGTTCTGCTTCACCGGCGTGGGATAGATGCGCATCGGCCTCGCGGTCACTTCTATTAACCGCAATCAACGGCAGCGTCACCGTAAAAGTTGAACCGTGGCCTATTCCGA
>DASRIZ010000440.1:0-8772 GCA_035649735.1 Blastocatellia bacterium
AACGGTGACCGACCGCTACGACGACACGTTCCGGAAGTATGCGCAGCGGTTCTTCGGCCCGGGCTACGACTGGCGCCTCTTCAAGGCCCAGGCGATGGCCGAAAGCAATCTCGACATGAACGCCAAGAGCTGGGTCGGCGCCCGCGGGCTGATGCAGCTTATGCCATCCACCTTCAAGGAGGTCCGCTCTAAAAACCCCGAGATCGGCTCCATTGACAAACCCGAGTGGAACATTGCGGCGGGCATCTACTATGACCGTCAACTGTGGAGGCAGTGGCACGACCAGCAGGGAAAAGGAAGTTGCGAGTCGTTCATGCTGGGCAGCTACAACGCGGGGCGCCGGACTTTGCTGCGCGCTCAGGACGTGGCGCGGCTCAAGACATTGGATCCGGCCGTGTGGGAGAGCATCGAGACTGTCGCCCCAGAAGTGCCGAAGTGGCGGCATGAAGAGACGCTCATCTATGTCGAGAGGATCGAAGGCAACCTCGCGCGAATGGATGACGAGGGCCGTGTCGTGAAAGACGGCACATAACGTTAGTGCGAGCGGGACGTTTTCCGTTTGAGAATTACAGCAGTCAAGTCATCCTGCTGCTCAGTGCCCTGGCAGAAATGCGCGACCGCTGAACGCAGCCTCGATATCACTTCTTCCGCGGAATAGTCGCGAGACTCGCGGATCACTGCTTCAAGCCTCTTTAATCCGAACTCTTCTCCCTCAGGATTTTCCCACTCGTAGAAACCATCGGTCACAAGCACGAGCATGTCTCCCCTCGCTAGACACAATTCCGTTCCTCGCGCGTACTTGGCGCACGCCATCATGCCCAGAGGAATTCCGTGGGCATCTATGTTCTGGATCGTATCGGCCGCGCGTTTGTACCAGAGTATGGGTCCGTGTCCGGCTGAGAGAATCTGGATGTGTGAGTCTTCGGGATCGAGAAAGATTACCGCAAATGTGACAAATCGGTTTTGAGGCAGGTCTTCGGCAAGCAACCGATTCAGATTATCCAACAATCCGTCCGATTCTCCTGTGAGGATTATCGCCCGCGCGTAGGCGCGACAAGATGCGGACACCAGCGCCGGGCCGATTCCGTGTCCCGTCGCATCACCCAAACTCAATGCCAGCCGCCCGTCCGGCAGCGTCTGCCAATCGAAGTAGTCTCCGCCGGTCTGGTCCGCTGGCTGATTCCAACCGGCAATATCAAAGTCACTCAGGCCTGGAGAACCACTCGGAAGCAGACCCTGTTGGATTGAGCGTGCTATGTCCAGATCGTGATTGATTCGCTCGACTTCCCTTTGCAACTCGGCTTCTCGCAACGCCCCGAACACATGATTTCGAAGCTGTCGGGCTACAACCGCCGCGGCCACACCGCCTGCCATTATCAGACCTGCGTAAATGAAATAGATTGTTGGAAAAATAGACGGACCTGTGTCCGGAATCGGATGGCGCTGATACCCGTGGAAACATGCAGCGATGTAGCCCAGTGCAGACATCAAGCCCGTGAGGAGTGAGTCGCCCGGGCTTAGCCGCAACGTCGAAAGAATAATAAAAAGGAAATAGAGAAATACCGCCGGCGCAACCAGAGCCTGCTGCGGATCCATGAATCCGCTTTCGATCATTATGAATACTCCCAGCGTCGGAAGCCCGGCGTCGATAAGCAGATTGATAAACCAAATTGGCCGCGGAACACCTAGCTTATCCCTGAGCGCTTTCTTAATAATCGTCAACAGGAATAATTCAAATGTTACTGCCAGCGTGAGAACCAGGGTCTGGGTAAAAAGCAATCGAAGTTGGCCAACGGAGAGGTTCCGCACAATCAAGCCGACCGTCAGTGCGCCCAGGATGCCGAGCACCCAGAGAATACGATGCGCCTCGCTGCTCAGCGCGGCGCGTCTGAAGGCCTGGTATTCGATCGGCTCTTCGTTCATACGCGTTAACGATTTTGCAATCGGAGGGGGGCAACCGCGTAGCGGTCTCGCGTGGTTTCTTACTCGATTCTGGAGGCGTGCCTGGAACCCTTCGCGATGTGTGGTGCAGGCCTCAGCCATGCGCGCGTCGCTTCACCTTCAGTTGTGCCAGTGAACGGGCCAAAGAGGCATTGACCGAAGCAACTTCTTCCGCGGAGATCTTTTCCCGGAGCCGGGCCGCGGCGCGCTGACGAGCTTCTTCGGCCTTTGCTTCGTCGATACTGTCGGCCGCAACAGCAAGATCCGTAAGGATGGAGACGCGCTCGCCAGTTACGTCTACGAGTCCGCCGCCTACGGCCAGGAAATTCACCTGGCCGTCTTTGCGGACGATCATCTCGCCCGGCACCATCTGGGTCATCAACCGGACGTGGTGTGGCAGAATTCCAATCTGACCCTCCAACGCCGGCAGTGTAACCATGTCTACATCTTCCGAGTAAACTGTAGCCTCCGGCGTAACGATCTCCAACTTTAGAGTCATGTTCATTACCAGTTACCCCTGTCTGACTTCCTCGATGCCGCCCTTCATGTAAAAGTCGCCTTCCGCCACATCGTCGTGCTTGCCATCCAGGATCTCCTTGAAGGCGCGAACGGTGTCAGCTACGGGCACCTGCTTGCCCTCACGACCGGTAAAGACTTGAGCGACACTGAACGGCTGGCTAAGAAAGCGTTGAATTTTTCGCGCTCGGAGCACGCTCATCTTATCTTCCGGCGAAAGCTCATCCATTCCCAGAATTGCGATGATGTCCTGCAGATCTTTGTAGCGCTGGAGTACCTTCTGGACGCCACGCGCCACCTCGTAGTGCTCCTGTCCTACGATTTCGGGCGAGAGGGCACGAGAGGTTGAGGCCAGAGGATCCACTGCCGGGTAGATTCCGAGTTCGGCAATCGCACGTTCCAAAACGATGGTGGCATCCAGGTGCGCGAATGTTGTGGCCGGCGCGGGATCAGTCAAGTCGTCCGCAGGCACATAGACTGCTTGAAAAGAAGTGATCGACCCTTTCTTGGTTGACGTAATCCGTTCCTGCAGAGCACCCATTTCAGCAGCGAGCGTAGGTTGGTAGCCGACGGCGCTGGCGGTGCGGCCAAGCAGGGAGGACACCTCGGAGCCCGCCTGTGAAAAACGGAAGATGTTGTCGATGAACAGCAGCACATCCTGGTTCTTTTCGTCGCGAAAGTATTCCGTTATGGCCAGGCCGGACAGGGCTACGCGCAGACGAGCGCCGGGCGGCTCATTCATCTGTCCGTACACCAAAGCTATCTTTGACGCGCCAAGGTCTTCCTGGTTGATCACGCCCGCTTCGGACATCTCGTTGTAGAGGTCGTTCCCTTCGCGAGTGCGCTCTCCAACACCGGCAAACACTGAAACACCGCCGTGGAGTTTGGCGATATTGTTTATGAGCTCCATGATAACGACGGTCTTGCCGACACCCGCACCGCCGAAAGCACCAATTTTGCCGCCCTTCAAAAAGGGACAGATAAGGTCAATGACCTTGATGCCGGTAGGGAGCATCTCCGGGGAGGTCGACTGATCGACTAGCGGCGGCGGGGGACGATGGATCGGATAAAATTTCTTCGCATCAACCGGTCCGCGTTCGTCAACCGGATTTCCTGTTACGTCGAACACCCGTCCCATGACAACGTCTCCAACGGGCATGGAAATCGGCTTCCCGGTATCCGAGACTTCAAACCCTCGTTTGAGACCTTCGGTGCCCGACATCGAGATAGTGCGGACCCATCGATCCCCAAGGTGCTGCTGCACCTCGAGCGTTAGTTTGACGGGTTGATCCTGAACGAAGTATTCGACCGACAACGCGTTGTAGATTCCGGGCAGAGCTCCCGGGAATTCCACGTCAACGACCGGGCCGACTACTTGAACGATTTTGCCGATTTCCATTTCAAACCTGCTTTCAGTCTTCGGTATCTGCCAAACTGATTGAGTAAATTAGCCGGCCTGGCCGCCGGCTATTTCCAACAACTCCTTGGTGATGTTGCCCTGGCGCAGCTTGTTGTATTCGAGGGTCAAGTCTTTGATAAGACTGTCAGCGCTATCGGTGGCGTTCTTCATTGAGACCATACGGGCGCTTTGCTCACTGGCTTTTGCATTCAGCAAGACCTGATAAATAAAAATATTCAGATAGTGTGAGAGGAGAAAACGCAACAGGTGCTCCGCGTCGGGCTCGAAAAGCGTCTCGCCTGTTTCGGCTGACAGTTCTTGTTCAAATTCGGCGCCCGGAACTTTTATCCCCTTGATTTCGCCAACCGGCAGGAATTCCAGTGAGACAGGTTCCTGGGTAAGCGTGTTCACGAATCGAGTGGCTACAACGCGGACCTCGTCAACCTTCTTTTGCAGGAAGAGGTCGCGGGCAAAGGTGGCAATTGCCCGAGCGTCATCGATTCGTGGCACGTCGGTGTAGGCGAAATCGGCAATAAGCTGCCGCTTGGTGGTAGCAACGAACTGGGCGGCTTTCTTGCCCGCGGTGATAAAAACCGTGGACTGCGGGTCAAACTCGGCGGCCACGCGGAACAGGTTACCGTTGAGCGCGCCGCATAATCCTTTATCCGCGCCGATGAGTATGACCGCGCGTTTGCGCACCTCGCGCACTTCGAGCAGCGGATGGCTGAACTCGCCCATCCGGGCGGTCGCCTCGCGCTGGATACGGTACAACAGCGACACAAAGGGGCGACCTTTGAGCGCGGACTCCTGGGCCTTGCGCATCTTCGACGCCGCGACCATCTGCATCGCTTTGGTTATCTGAGACGTACTGCCGATCGATCTGATACGTCTGCGAATGTCGCGGGTGCTAGCCATGAGCCTTCAACTCCAGGTCTGTTTGAAGGCGTCGGTTGCGGTCTGCAACTCGGCTGTCAACTCATCGCTGAGCGCCTTCTCCTGCGCGATCTTTCCGAGCAACTCGGTCTTGTGCAATGTCAGGAACTCGGTCAGCCTGGCCTGGCATTCTTTGATCCGTTCCAATGCGACATCATCGAGATGCCCGTTTTGGACGGCCCAAAGCACGGCCACCTGTAGTTCGATGGGAACCGGGCTGTACTGCGGCTGCTTGAAGACCTCGATGATCCGCTTGCCACGATCGATCTGCGCCTGCGTCTTCGGATCCAGCTCCGATCCGAACTGCGCGAACGCCGCAAGCTCTCGAAACTGGGCGAGGTCTCCCTTAAGCTGACCGGCAACTTGTTTCATCGCCTTGACCTGCGCCGCCGAACCAACGCGAGAAACCGACAGGCCGACCGAAATCGCCGGGCGAACCCCCTGGTAGAACAAATCAGTTTCCAAATAGATTTGGCCGTCGGTGATCGAGATGACGTTGGTGGGTATATAAGCCGAAACATCTCCCGCCTGAGTCTCAATAATCGGTAACGCAGTCAGCGAACCATTGCCGTGCTTTTCTCCGACACGAGCAGCGCGTTCAAGTAGCCGGCTGTGGAGGTAAAACACATCGCCCGGGTAAGCTTCACGACCGGACGGCCGCTTCAGCACCAGACAGACCTGGCGGTACGCCACTGCATGTTTGGAGAGATCATCAAAGATGATCAATGCATCCATCCCGTTATCCATGAACCATTCGCCCATTGCCGCTCCGGCGAATGGAGCGAGGTACTGGCTGGTTGCGGAATCGGCAGCCGGGGAAGCGAGGATTATGGTGTAGGGCATGGCCCCGGACTCCTCGAGCACCGCGATGATTCGCGCAATACTTGACTGCTTCTGACCGATCGCAACGTAAACGCTGTACAATGGCCGATAGCTGGTATCACCGGCGGCCTCGGCCGCTTTGTTGAGCCGAGCTTGATTGATGATTGTGTCGATGCAGATCGCAGTCTTACCCGTCGAACGGTCCCCGATTATCAACTCGCGTTGGCCGCGGCCAATCGGAATCATCGCGTCAATTGACATGATTCCCGTTTGAACGGGTTGCCTTACCGGTGTCCGTTTGATAATTCCGGGAGCAATCCTCTCGACCGGATAAGCGACGTCGCTGTTGATAGGTCCCTTGCCGTCAAGCGGATCGCCTAACGTACCGACAACACGCCCGAGCAGACTTTTCCCCACCGGCACCTGCAGCAGTTTGCCGGTGGTGCGGACCTCGTCGCCCTCCTCGAGCCGGGTATAGTCGCCGAGAATCACCACTCCCACTTCGGTTTCATCGAGATTCAGTGCGAGCCCGGTAACGCCGTGACCAAGGTCGATCATCTCGTTGAGCATCGCATCGTCGAGCCCCTCGATCCGGGCGACGCCGTCGCCGATCTCGCAGATGACCCCCACGTTTTGTCTCGCAGCGGTTACCCTGGCTTCGGCGATTTGAGCTTCAAGTTCTTCTAAAAGGCTGCTCATTATTCCTCTTACCGGTGTTAAAAATTGCACGCCTGAAGTCTGCGCACCCAGCGCTTCAGAAGCGGTTCTCGAGTCCCGCCAATCCCGCCTTCACGCTTCCGTCATAGACGTCGCTGCCCACCTTGATACGCATTCCACCGATGAGCGCCGGGTTCAGAGAGAACGAGCTGCTGATGTCCGGACCATACGTCCGTTCCAGACCTGCCAGCACGCTCGCTTGCAAGTCAGCGGGCAACAAAGTGGCACTCTCGACACTGGCAGTATGACGGGCGCGATCCAGTCTCACGCGGCGCAAGAAGTTTGATAGAAGAGCCTGGGCACGACGTCGTTTCGATCCGAGGACTCCTGTTACCACCCGCCGAACGCGGGAATCGTCCAGAGATCCATTGGTGCAGCACAGCTTAAAAAGCCGCTTGGCCTCACGCGTGATTTCTTTACTCGTCTTCATACCAAGTCGCGTCCATCATCAGGCATTCAATTGCCTGGTAGTTTCCTCGGCCAGGCGACGCTGATCTTCGGTTGTCAGAATTTTTCCGGTTATCGCCGCAGTGGTGTCCACAACCAGCCGGCCAACCTCGCGCTTGAGCTCAGCGAGCATGTGGTCGTGATCTTGCGCGGCGGCCTCTCGCGCTTTTACTACGATTTGTTGTGCGGCGGCGACGGCCTTTCCAGTTTCCTCCTCGCGCAGCCGGGCAGCCGCGTCGCGAGCTTCTTCTACAAACTCGGCTGCCTCAGCGTTGGCCCTGGTCATGGCTTCGTGGCGTTCGGCTTCAGCCCGCGCCAGCTCTGCTTTTATCCTCTCGGAGTTTGCCAGGCCCTGGGCTATGAGCTCACGCCGCTCGTCCAGAACCTTAAGGATGGGTCGATACGCAAACCGGTAAAGCAAGATACAAACAATGGAGAAGCTGATGATCTGGGCTATGAGATGAGGCCAGTCCACGCCAAAGGTCCTGGCAATTTGTTCGATCTGCCCGCCACTTTCAGCTTCTGCAAGCAAGACAAGAGCAATCATAGTCGCATACTCGCAAGGGTAAGACGCCCGGCGGCCGGATCGGCGCGGCGTTGTGACCCCTATTTCACAAGGAACAACACGTAAAACACGATCGCTTCCGCGAAAGCAATTGCCAGGATAGACTGGACCAAAATCTTGGTGGACGCCTCGGGATTGCGTCCCACCGCTTCGCACGCTTTCAGCCCGATCAACCCCACGGCAATAGCCGCTCCAATAGCCGCGAGGCCGATGTGCAGATGTTCGCCCATTTGTTAATCGCTCCTTTCATTTCGACCCGCGACTCGACGCAATCACGCCGGTGAGAGCCAGGATCTTCAAGCGTTCGCATGCGCCGGCGCCGGCGCCTTCTCTTCATGCTGGCAAATCAACAGCGTGAAGACAGCAGTCAACAACATGAAGACCAGCGCCTGGACCAACCCAACGAGCAACTCCAAAAAATAAAATGGAATCGGTATCAACCAGGCAAAGTTGGGGTTCAGGTTGCCCATGGTCTCGAGCATATTCTCCCCGGCAAAAATGTTGCCGTAGAGACGGAAACTCAGGGAGATCGGACGGAACAAAATGGAGATCAGCTCCAGGCACCCGGCTGCGAAGAACACAACCGCGAGCACGACCCTTAGGGCTCCGGCGGTCTCGCCCTTGGGCGCAAACAGTTCCTTCAGAAACCCGAGCGGACCAACCTCACGAAGGGCCCAGATGATCCAGCAGGCGAAGAAGACCAAAGCCATTGCCAGCGTAAGATTGACATCGGCATTGGCGCCGCGTAGCAAGGGCTGATCGATTTGAAAACCGTGGGGTGTCTTGTGGCCCCATCCCACCGTGCCTACACCGGGAATCAAGCCGAACCAATTGGCCGAGAGAATAAAAATGAAAACAGTCGCAAAAAACCAAAACGTGCGTTTCACCAGGTGCTCGCCAAGCAGTTCTTTGAGAAAGCGGTAGAGGCTCTCGACAAGCCATTCAAAGAAATTCTGCGCACCATAGGGAACGAGCGTCATCCTTCGCGTAGCCAGCTGGGCAAACATGATGAGACACAGACCAACGATCCAGGTGACGACCATGGAATTGGTAATTGGGAAGCCAAAGGGACGGGCGATCTCGACCGCTTTTTGCGACAAGCCGTGTTCCTGTTGTTCGGGTATCCCGGCGGTTGCGTTTTGTACCGCCTCGCTCGCAATTATCGACGTCGGTGCGTCGGCGGCTTCCGGGCTATCAGCAAAGGCGAGGGGCGAGCCTAAGCTTCCGAACAGAGCGATAAACACGATCGAGAGCCATTGGACCTTAATCTTGAGCACCCTGTTGATAGCCGGAGCAAAGACCGAGTCTGAACCGTTGTTTTGTGGTTCTCGCGATTCAGTTGGCATCCGGTCATCTCCGCTCAGGCAGAAGCCGCCGACTAGACAATTATCGTATTCGTTCGCGGCCATCGGTACTGTCAAGACTTACAGTC
>DASRIZ010000441.1:0-5208 GCA_035649735.1 Blastocatellia bacterium
GGCTGAATCGCCGTCCGGTCCCTGGATGACCGCGTTCGAAGGAGCCGGCGAGCGTGGTGAAAGCCGGGTCGAGTTTCCAGCGATTCTGGCGCGTTATGTTCGGATAACCGCAACTGCGACGAACCCTACATATCGACAGGAATGGTCGGTCGCGGAGTTGAAACTAGGAGTCGATCCGGGGCAGACTCCCCGAAAAATCTCGGCACGACCACCCGATCGAGGTCCCGAGACAACACCTCCAGTCACGCCGGCCCGAGTGCTTAAGGATCTCCCTCTGGCAACCGATAACAATCTCGAGACACGTGCTGGTAGTGGCACGCCCAACTATGAAGGGATGATGTTCAACATCGATCTCGGAGGAGAATTCGAATTGTCGCGGGTGGTCCAGCTTCATGGTAGATGGGCAGAAGAGTATCCCGCTGAATACAAGATCGAAGTAAGCAGGCAAGCTAATGAGAGCAGGTTCCGCGAGGTTTGGCGGGGGCAGGGAAAGGCGGGTCGCAGCGTAGCTCGATTCGAGCCGGTTACCACTCGGTACATCCGTCTGACCGCGCTGCGAAATAGGGGTAACAATCACGGATGGTCGATAGCCGAGGTCCGCACCAACCGCGATCCGGACGTAGTGGATGACGAGGATGATGAGCGGCTCAACCGGCAAATAAGAAGCGTAACATCGCGAGGATTCTCAAACGATGCCGCTGTCGCGGATGAGAAAGGCGCCACGCGCGCTACGAGCAACAAGGCCAATTATGCGGGGGGCTGGCTTCAAGCGGACCTGGGCGGAAGCTACACCATTTCAAGAGTTGTGCAAATCCACGAGCCCGACCGGGAAGATTATCCGCGCCGTTACAAAATCGAAGTGAGCTTGGACGGCGCACAATGGCAGCCCGTGTTCGAAGGCCGGGGCGAGCCGGGCCGCTCGGGGGCAAGCTTTGCTCCGGTTCGGGCAAGGTTCGTCCGCATAACGGCGATCGCTGAGCGAGATGCTCAACATTGGTGGTCGATATACCGGCTCAAGATATCAGAATAGTCTGTAGGTATGCGGAAGTAGTGAGGCTGCACCAACGCATTTGGTGACAGATGATGTGATGGTGCAGCCTAAATCCGAGAGCCGGTAAAGTAAGTTAGGGTAAGGTTCAAATTCAGATGCCGAGGGCGGGACTCGAACCCGCACGGCCCTTGCGAGCCAGAGGATTTTAAGTCCTCTGTGTCTGCCATTCCACCACCCCGGCACACTCTTATTGAACAGCCCTTACAGCGACTTGCGCTGCTTCTGCTTTCGCCACTGTAGGGAGAATTGTAGGGACCCCGTTTTGCAGCCGCTCGAACGCTCGCTCCATTACTTTGCCACTAGGGGTGCACATATCGCTCAGACACCGTGATGTTCGAATGACCTGCAATGCGTTTGATGGTGAATGCATCGGTTCCCTGCTCTCCGAGTCTAGTTAGCATAGTATGGCGCAGGGAGTGTAGCACGAAATCTGGATCGAGTCCGAGCTTGTCACGCAGGTCTTGGTGCTGGTGCTGTAGGTGCTCTCCGATATTTCAAACACGCGCTCCCCGACGCTAAAACGAGCGCCGAGCATAGCCGAGACTGGATCGGTGAGCGAAATGGTCCGTTTGGCGTTCTTGCTTGAATTGTTGTGGGGTTATCATCACAACGAATCACAAAACCGATGGTGTATATTTGCCGGCGGATGACAGAAGACACTACGTCGCATGGTCTGACGCAGACAAGGATGACTTTGACGGTAAATACTGGTCGAGCTTTATCAATGGTATGAACGCGAAGGCTTCCAAAATGTCGCCGCGTACCTGGCGTCATATAATCCTTCAGACTTCGACCCAAAGGCACCCCCACCGAAAACAGAGGCATTCCGCGACATCGTAGACGCCAACCGAAGCCCGGAAGATAGCGAACTGGCCGACGTGCTAGATGCCCTCGGAAGCCCGGATGCGATGACGCTGGATATTCTCGCGGATCAGGCCGAAGCCGATAAGCGATTCGCCTTTCGCGACTGGCTGCGCGATCGGAAGAACCGCCGACAAATCCCGCATAGACTCGAATCGGTCGGATACGTGCCTGTGCGAAACCCAGACGCAAAGGATGGGCTCTGGAAAATCGAGTGCAGACGAATGGCAGTCTACGCCAAGCATGACCTGCCCCTCCGCGAGCGATTAGCAGCAGCAACTAGGGAGACCCGGTAAGTGAAATCAGTAATGTCAGTGATTTCTACCCTTCCCACGCGCGCGATTTTTCGTGGTCTGGGAGTTCTTGGAGTGAGTTTTCTAATAGTGGGGATGGAAAACCACTTACTCTACTGACTGCACTGACCTGGTCTCTTTGCTTTCATCTGTATGACCCTATGATAACGAATACCGGGTCTTGCGCGACGACTCGTGTTTCGTCTCCGGCTTTGGTCTGTTCAGCCTGCTCGCCGGTCAACTCCAAATCGGCCAGTGGCTCGGTCTCTCTGGATTGTTTGGTCGCTCCACAGTTGTCTTTTTTCTTCATAAAGTCTGTCTCCTTTCGATTAAATCTCGTTGTTTTCCAGAGCGCCTCATTGCGCCCATCTGTTAAGGCGGAAGTAGGCGGCTAAAACTATCATCGGGGGAGCAGCGGCTAGCAAAAGGTTAACGCAAGGTCACTCATAAAAAGGGGCCTTCCAAGAATGGCGGTGGTAAACTGATCGAGCCTGACAACCAACGAAAGGGAGAAGAACGCCTAATGACCAAATTTCAAATGTCGTCGATCGTTGTCGCCTTGTTGTGTTTCCTCGCGTGGACGGGATACGGCCAAGGACAAAAAGCCGGTACTGCGAGACAGACTTGGGAGTACCGGGTTATCGAAACACCTTTTCTGGAGAGCTACACGTCTGCTCTAGAAGTTCAGCAACTCCTGAATCAGGGTGGCGCTGAGGGTTGGGAGCTCATACGGGTGAGCGAAAAACGCTACTACTTCAAGCGGGCCAAATAACAATTTCCTCGAAGTCACCCAGGGCAAACGAAAGTTCACATATAAAAAGAGCCGCGCACTGTAGTGGAAAATGTAGGGACTACCTACTGCCACACAGCACCATAGACCGAAAGCGTGATGCCCTAAAGCGCTGCATAATATGTTCGGCGATTAGAATTGTTATCGATCATACGCAGATTGTGCCGTCGGGTGGCCGACTAACGAGCCGCGTTTTGCAGCTGGTTGATTCTGTCACGCATCGCCGTCACGAAGCAGTTGACCTCTTGAGAGGTTGCTCCGCTTGCCTGGAGCCCATCACGTAGCTGTGCGTCAGATACCCGGCCAAGAAACCCAAGCAGCCATTTGACGTCGCTAACCCTGATGTTCTCACTGACGTCACTTTGATTCTTACCATCGTAGCCGAATCGAACCCTTCCGCCTTCGACTCCAGTTACAAACTTTCGCGTCTGGCTGGTGTAGCCCTCGCAATCCCACTTTTCGCGCGACAGCACTCCACCCCATTTACCCATTGTCGCGCCCCAATCGCTCATCACATAGGTTACCGTCCCGGTGTTCTTGTTTGTGTAGATCGCTGTGTTCGATTCGGTCCCACGCTGATCTTTAGGGTCCCAATTTGAGGTCAGCATGATAAGAATCTTTAGACCATTCAATTCGCGCGTTCCAACAAACGGATTTTGATCCCAGCGCCAGCTCTTCTTGTCCGTTTGCTTGTTAATTCCCTCTTCCTTTAACTCAAACCTCGCGTCCGTAAAGCTTCCATCCGAGCCCAGGTATTTTCTTGCGCGGCTGACTTTGGTCACACCCTGGATTCGACCGGACTTAACAAAGTAAGCAGGCTCCACATAATAACCAGCGGCCCAGACCAATCGGGAAGAAAAGACTTCGGCGTGAATCTCCGAGCCCCATTTCACTCCCCAGCTCTTCCCTGCTGCGTCGGTGATCCTTATCTTGGGGTTGGTGCCGCCAGTGTCTTCCTCCACAAAAGTAAACGGCGGTCTTGGCACATTCTCCGTGCCACCCGGTCCGTTGACAAAATCAAAGCTCTCGACAGCGCCCGGATCGCGCCAGATCGTTGGACGCTGAAGGGCTACGCCAGGCGTCGATCCGTCTCCGCCTTTCTTTTTCTTCTTTGACTGGCCAAACGTCGGCGCCAACGAGACCGTCAATGCACCGACTATGACAAGGAGAATAAGCCTTGTCGCAACGGCTTGTTTACGAGCCCAAAGAATTCCTTCGCTATGAGTTGTTTGTGAAGAATGTAATGATTTCATAGTTGGCTCACTCCTTTGAGTTCAGAACGATAGCTCTCAATTTCTGTTCAACGGCAGCGCCGACTTCGCTACACCTGGCGGCCTTCTCCTCTCCGATCAAATCGTAGGTGAGGGTCTCGCCGTCCAGCAGCACTGCTGCAACCGAGGCTTCGACTTTTTCCGCGGCGCGAGCAAGTCGAACATCGGAGTAGCGAGTCGCAAGCCAATCGAGCATCATCTGCATGGCCATGATCGCCGCCAGGGGATTGGCCTTGTCTTTGCCGGCGTGCTTCGGTGCGCTGCCGTGGATCGGTTCGAACATCGCGTGCTCATCCCCGATATTCCCGCCGACCGCCAGCCCAAGACCGCCGGCGGTCGTGGCTCCGTTGTCGCTGACGATATCGCCTACGAGATTCGGACCCACCACAACATCAAACCATTCGGGGCTGCGAATCTGCCACTGACAAAACGCATCGACATAAGCATAGTCCAGCGTCAGATCAGGAAATTCGCGTTCGCCGATCTCCCTGAATACATCACGGAAGAAACGATGCGCGCCGATAATGTTTGACTTGTCTACGCAGGTGACTTTCTTGAGCTTGTTCCGCCGCCGGGCAAGGTTAAACGCATAGCGCACAACTCGCTCGGTCGCCCGTCGGGTGATGCGGATAGGCGTAACCCGCCCGTCTTCGATCGTCTCGATCTCGCCGGTGTACGCATCCTCTGTGTTCTCGCGGATGACAACGTAGTCAACCTTGTCAGGTTGCCATACTTGAACGAGCTCACCGTGAATCTTGTGTTTGACGCCCGCGTAAAGCTTGACAGGGCGAACGTTAGCGTACAGATCCAGCTTCTTTCGATTCCCGATTACCTGCGCGAATCCGGCGAGTTGAGGCTCAGGATAAGGCTTGCCTGGTTTTGTAAATACCGGTCGTCCATCAACCTCGTGCCCAACAGCTCCAAGCAAAATGGCATCGGCCG
>DASRIZ010000442.1:0-3236 GCA_035649735.1 Blastocatellia bacterium
GCAGAACTTGCCGAAAGTTTCCGCCGCCAGACCGCCGACAATTGGATAAAGCACGGAGCAATCGACGCCGTTCAAGTCCATCGCCTTGAGGCGCTTGTGCGGCTTGTAAACCATAGCCGGCACATCTTCCCAGCGCTTCGGCGCTTGCCCGCGGTCTGCGGTGACGGCGCCAGCAATGGCGACTCCCGGCAAAGCAATGCGCTGACCGGCAACGACCCAGGACTGGCTGCCGTCGGTCTGCTCTTCAACATGCGGAATCTGATCTCCCCACTTCTGCCGGGACATTCGCGATGTCCAGACATCGGGATGCTCCTGCACATGATCGTCCGCGCTGATTAGACCGTACTTCAGTTCCATCGCCTGTTCTCTGCTATTGGACAATCGCGTCTTAATTCAGCCTATAAAGGCGGGCGGCGTTGCGAAACAGAATTTTTTCTCGCTCCCCGCTTGAGACCCCCGCCAACGAATGCTCTATAGCATCCCAGGAATTCGGATAAGTGGAAGTAATGTGGGGGAAATCGGATTCCCATAGAATGTTGTCGACGCCGATATATTCGCGCAGCTGGATACCCACGGTCTCAAACCAGAAATCAACGTAGATCTGCCGACGAAACAGCTCGCTCGGGCGATTAAGAATTCCCTCGCTCCAGAGGTGACGCTTCTCCCATTCATGGTCACAGGTTTCCAGCACAGAGCTCACCCAACCCAAGCCGGTCTCGGCGAAGACCCAATTGATCCGGGGAAATCGATCGAGCAGGCCGGAGAAGATCAAATAAGGAATAATTTGCGTGGCAGTGCAAAAGTTGCGCAGGGTCGATACACAGTGGGACTGCCGTCGCGTGTAGCCCTTCCATTGAGGTAAAGATAGTTTACCCGCAAGACCGGCGGATGCATGCAGATGAATTCCGACACCAAGTTGCTGACAGGCATCCCAGAGAGGATACCAGAACGGATCGCTCAGATTCTTGAGACCCTTCACCGCAACGCTCGGATCGCCGAGCATGTTGATGCCGTTGTGGCCTGATTTAACCGCGCGCTCAACTTCGGCGACAATGGCTTCAATCGAACTCATGAAAGGGATCGCGGCGAGCGGAATAAACCGGTCGCTCACGTGACGAAATTCGGCAAGAGCGTCATTGTAAACTCTCACGCAGGCGAGCTCGAATTCCGCATCGCCGTAAAAGAACGTGCCTCCAGGGCCGTTGGGAAAAAGGACTTCCGCGTCGATCCGATCTCGGTCCAACGCTTTGAGCCGGTTCACCGGATCGTAGACTTCGAGTGGAACTTCCTCCCAACGTTGGGGGTAGTAGCTTCTGTTTCCCATCGCCGTCGGACAGTTGCAGACGTTGCCTCTTTGGATCTCGCCGTTCACCGTCCAGCGCTCGACGGGAAAATCGATGTGTTCTTCCCGGACCTCGACGACATGGGGCACCCGATCTCCCCATTTACTTCTCGACATCCGGCTCGTATAGGCATCTTTGCCGAGCTGGCCGTGGGAATCGGAGCTGATCAAGCCGTACTTTATTTCCATGCTGGTTGAGTTAGTTCGGAGATTGAGTTGGCTATTACGGCTGATTCGGTACGAAAAAACGTTGCTATACTGGGCCGATTACAGAAACCGTTCAAGGTTCAACGTTCTAATTCAGTTCGGAGTTTGAACCTCAAACTTTAAACCTTGAACTTTGAACCGGTGCGGAGTGTGCGCCGCGCCCCTACGCCGCTTGGGAGCCGGCGCATTCCACCATCGCCGTCGCCAGCGCGCTGCGATAGGCGCGATCGATGGCCAGACTGTCTTGCGCCGCGCGGATGACGGCCTGCGCGGTTGCCTCGTCGATTATGTAACGGTCATAAATCGGCTCGAACATGTCGGAATGATCCTCATCAGCCACCATATGCACCTTGGTATTGATGTCGAGGGTCTCGATCGTGCCGCCCAAGTCGGCGACTTTTTTGTGGGCGTATCGTTGCGTAAAACCACCGCCTTTGACAATGGCCGGATTGTTTTTGCGTTCCGTGATGTGATTCACCGTTAAGGCTTCGATCCACGGGCGGGTCGTTGAAAGATACATCCAAGCAAAAATCGCCGCCCGCGCGCCGGGTAGCAAATTGGATTCTGCAGTTGCCGCCGCCATCTGATCATCAGTCAAGTGGGCCGAGCCCATGCGCGGATCGAAGATCAACTCGTCCTTTTCGTGCTCCCAGATCGTCCGCTTGACATCGAGCGGCGCTTTCACGCCGGCAGCAGCCCAGCAATCCCGTCTGCTCTTGATGTAGTGCGGATAATGCAAATCGAGGATTTGCTCTCTTGCGGGAGTCAGCTTCACAGAAAAAAACTGCCGATATTCCGGAGTTTCGAAGTGACGGTTCACAATGGCGTTAAGTTCATCTCGTGTTTTTGACCACAGGCTCATAGTCGCCTCCTTATCTTTCTTGCCGTTGCGTTTATCAAAACCGTGTCTACCATATCTGCATTGGTATGGTTCTGCAAAAGACTCTCATTGTCCCGCGAGCTCTTTTCTGACTTCCCGCAACAGATTGAAATCGACAATCTCCGAGGGAAAGGTTTCTTTTTCAAACTTGCCGCTGGAACGCGCAAACTCCATGCTGAGCAAAACCCCCTTCTCGCTCACCTCGCCGTTCGTACTATATGACTTGCGAGCCAAGTCGTAGGTTGCCCCGGCAACCTCGCGTTCCACACGATACCAGCTTTGAATGACGTCGATAGTACCGGTTCTATTATCGTGAACATACCGAAGCCCCCTGAGGCCGGCGCGCAAGACTTTTTTGATTTGCTGGGGATTCGCTTTTAGTTTGGTCATGGTCGTTGTAACGCCGGCGAATGGAAGACTCTCGATGACATCGGCGGCGGCAACAATCACTTTAAGCCCTTCTTTCTCGCCCTGGATAGCGCCCTGAGAACCGAGCAGCGAGGCGTGTACCAGGCCGGTGCCGAGCGCCTGCAATCGAAGCCCCTCGTCTCCCACAGCCCTCAGGGAAACGTCTTTGTCTGGATCGAGCCCGACCGCACGAAGAACTTTAACGGTCAAAAAATGTGTCGCGGTTCCCAACGCGCTGATACCGACGATCCTTCCCTTAAGCTCCTTCGCTGAGACGATTCCCTTAGCACCCACCAAGAAATCCATCGGCTTGTCGGCAAAGACTCCTGTGATGACCAGCGGTACCCCGCGCATGCGCGCCGCAATCGAGCTCCCGAGCACGGTAGTGTAATCGACGCT
>DASRIZ010000443.1:0-2238 GCA_035649735.1 Blastocatellia bacterium
GCGCTTGAAGGAGAACGCCCCTTGCGCGATCTCGATCTGACACACGAAGACTTGGCGCTTGTGGCCGGGTTTCGATTCCTGAGCCTGAAGCCGTTGCTCTTGCTGGTTAACCAATCTGAAGGGGATGTTGGCGGCGGAGTCGCGGGTGAAGTTCAGACGCTGGCCGATATTAAGAGGCTGAGCGCGATCGCAATGGCCGGCAAGGTCGAGATGGAGATTGCGCAGCTCGCCCCCGAGGAGCAGCGCGAGTTTCTTCAGGATCTGGGAATCACCGAACCCGCTCGCGATCGATTTATTCGCGCAGCTTATTCGCTGCTCGATCTCATTAGCTTTTTGACCTCAGGTGAGGACGAATGCCGCGCGTGGTCTATCAAACGCGGGACAACCGCGCATAAAGCCGCCGGCGTGATTCACTCGGACATCGAGCGCGGGTTCATTAGAGCCGAAGTGACGAAATTCGAAGATCTGGTGGAACTCGGGAGCGAAGCGAGGTGCCGTGAGCAGGGCAAGCTAAAGTTGGAAGGCAAAGAGTACGTCGTTCAGGACGGGGACGTCGTTCACTTCAGGTTCAATGTTTGATAAATGACTAGTGGTAACGGAAAACCTTCAGCTTCCCCGCGTGTGGTTCTGTTTGACATCGACGGCACGTTGATCAAAACCGTACGGCGCGGCGAGTATCGGGATCTCATCCATGCGATGCTGCTGGATGTCTTTGGAACCTGCGGGCGGATCAGCGAGGTTGATTTCGCCGGGAAAACCGACCTCGCTATCTATCGCGAGGCTCTTGAGTGCGAAGGGATCACCCCGTTGCAGATACGTGAGCGCCTCCCAATGGTCGAGGCGGCTACTGTTGAAATCCTGAATCATCTGGCATCCACTGGAGACGTTTTTCGACTCTGTCCGGGGGTGAGAGAACTGCTTGATGCGCTGGCGTTGGATTCTCGATTCCTGACGACTCTCCTGACAGGGAACGTTGAGAAGCTTGCAGAGGCCAAGCTGCGTGTGTCGGGAATCTGGAATTACTTCAAGGTGCGTGGCGCGTTTGGCAGCGACGACGAGGAAAGAAATCATCTTCCGGCGGTAGCCGCCGAACGAATCAATAGCCATCTCGGTCAAGCGATCAGCGCGGAGAGTTTTATAGTCGTCGGCGATACGCCTCGGGACATTTCGTGCGCCCGTCATTTTGGCGCTCGGGTGCTTGCCGTTGCTTCGGGTCAACACACAGTCGACCAGTTGAGCGCTTACTCACCCGATGCTCTGCTTACCGATCTTAGCGACACGCCGTCGGTGATTAGCCTGCTGGCTGAAGTCTAGATCGTTCGAGTTCGCAAGAGAGAAGCAAAAAAAAAGCGACGAGCTTTCGCAATAACGCACTGAATCGGTACTGCATAACCCATCTGGCACTGATCTCCACAAGGAGGCTTAAGATGAAAAAACAGCTCATGCTCGCCTTGTTCTTTTTCTTTGTGTGTACGGCCTCAGTCCGGAGCAGACAGCAAGGCAAGTCGCCGGATCTAGCGCCCGGTCAAAAAGACAAGGCAACCACCCAGGTATCGCCAGCGGAGAGAAACAAGGCCCCGAAGGACGATGATGTGGTGAAGATCTCGGTGACCTTGGTTCAGATCGACGCCGTCGTAACCGATCAGCGAGGCCGTCACGTCACCGATCTCAAGGCGGAAGACTTCGAGCTGTTCGAAGATAACCGGCGTCAGCAAATCACAAACTTTTCATACGTGAACGCTCAGCCAACCGATGCGAACGTCGCTACTCCACCACGAACCAATCCAAATGCACCTGCGCCACCTGTCGGCCCCACTCGGTTGCGACCGGATCAAGTGCGTAGAACGATTGCGCTTGTGATAGATGACATTGGGATGTCGTTTGAGAGTATCGGCACTGTCCGGCAGTCGCTGCGAAAGTTTGTGGATGAGCAGATGCAGCCCGGCGATCTGGTTGCGATTATCCGGACCGGGGCCGGGATGGGCGCGCTCCAGCAATTCACCGCGGACAAGCGCCAGCTTTATGCCGCAATCGAGCGGGTACGCTATAACCTGATGTTTGGTAGCGGTCTTGGAGCCTTCAAGCCAATGGCCAGCGCGCCTTTTGCCGGAGCGGGCGGTCTTGGCGCGGCACAAATGCGAACCTTTATTTCTTCAAGCGCAACTTCTCGCGAAGAGATGTTTACAACCGGCACGCTGAGTACGGTCGGATTGATCGTGCGTGGGTTGAAGGATTTGC
>DASRIZ010000444.1:0-13126 GCA_035649735.1 Blastocatellia bacterium
CCCGGCGCGGTGGCCACGAGTACCAAACACATCACCCATACGTCTACCGGCAGCATAGTCGTAGCTGTCATCCCCAATCATTGCCGGGGTCAGGAGTGCAATTTTTTAAAATCCGCAATGTGATCGCAGTGCCAAATTGCAACTTGCACTCCTGACCCCAAGATTCAAAAGGTCCGCGTCGTGGTTGCGGTGCGACCCGAGGCGTCGGTTACGGTAAGGGTAATCGTGCCACGATCGAATTCCCTGATGATAAACGAAGTGGTTGGTGAGTTGGTCATCCGGTCCGGGTTTGCCGAAGTCCACTCCAAATCCCACGTGTAGCTAACGATCTTTCCCGTCGACGCGCTCGCGTCGAGATTGAGCGTCGGGCAACACAAGACGTTGAATACGAAGCTCGCAGTCGGCGGCGGAGAACCGCTGCCAACATTGACCAGGACAGCTCCACCCTGCTGGGCGCCAGCCGAATCGCGCGCCAGCACTGTGTGCGGTTATGATCACCGCCTTCGATTGATGTCTTTGTGTTGGGGAAAAATAAGATGCCTTCGTCTGAGGAAGTAACCAGGCTATGGCGAAAAGATTGGCTGTTGCGAGAGATTAGCAGGGAAGAGAAGATGAAACCTGAACGGTGGCAACAAATCGAGAATCTTTGCCATCGCGCGCTCGAAATAGAGCCGCGAGAGCGCGCTCGCCTTCTCGATGAAGCCTTTGCCGGGGATCGAAGACTGTATGGATCGCTCAGGCTGGATGCACCAGGTGAGTCTACGAGCCACTAGTGTTTTTATCGCGAGAAGCGTTCGTCTTTCAAACCTCAGCAGACACCTTCAGAAAGCCATTCATCTCAGACACTCTCACTGCTTGAAGGAAGTGTCTTTTCTCGTGGACAACGATGATTCTGTAAGCATCCATTAAGCTATATGTGATGAGGTTGGTGACCGGAGATGAAATTTTGATCTTGTCTAAATCCAAATTTTCAGTGGCTTTCATGTACCTGATCACCTGATTCTGTTGGTCAATGAACCGGCGTATGATCGCCCCATCAACTGTGCTGCTTGAGGGATGAAAAATCTTTGGAGCTTTCAACTTTCTCGTGGATTCTGGGTCGAGGGACTTAATCAGCAGGTTTCCCCAAAAGGCGGGAAGCCAAGGTAGGCTCTCCCAAAAGGTGTTCTCTTTCTCTCCGCTAAGAACCTTCTCGAAAATCGGGAAGTAAGCCCCATTAGCCGTCATCAGATGGTCAAAGCACTGAGCGATGCTCCATTGGTCGGCGCTTGGTTTCCAGTTAAGTTGTTGTGGGGTTAAAGTGGCAAAGCCCGCATGTGTGTCCTCCGCGATCTCTCTTGCTTCGAAGACTAATACTGCTAATTGGTCACTCTGATCACTTCTCATCAGGGGCTCTCCCGGTGCCGAGGCGTACAATTCTGGGATTCTGCAAGGCTGATTGAAGGGGGCGATTGTATATTGCCTACCTGAACCTCAGCTCTTATCTCATCCTCTACAGCTTTCTGCTCCATTGGATTCTCGAATAGTTCTTGTACACTCTGTTTCTTTTTATCCAGTAAGTACGCTACTAAAAAGTGATAACGCAGATAAAGGCCGGACCCCCATCGGTCCATTTCTGGCGCTTCCGACAAGAAAGCCTGTTTAGCTTTTTCATAATCGAATGAATTGCCTTTCGCGACGTAGTCGGGATAACCCTCGCTCACGTATTCCGGCAGGTTTAGATGACGATACCAACCCGCTGCCTTCTTCGTGATTGTGTGAGCCAACTCGTGGGTGATGAAGTAGTCGAGCGTACGGTCGCCTTGCACCACATTCCCCGACTGGGAAACCAGCCGATTCTCTCCAATCACCGCATCGCGAAGGAAGACATTTGAAGTTAGCGGGTAGTAGTTTACGCCACCCACACGGTATTGGCGGTTGAACAAAACTAACCTTCGCCAGCGGGCATTGCATATGAATATTGAATGGTGCATCTGTGGTGAAAACAAAGGTGAAGCCGCGAGCTTTGCTTCGACCAGTTCCAGTATCTTCTTACCTTCTTCTGGAGGAAAAGAGCTATCAGAGTAGAGCGTCAGGTGAGCAGAAGTGACCGACCATCGGAAGAACGACTGCGGAAAGCACAATAGAGCCAAATAAGAAATAAGAACGGCGATCAGCACTGTAGCAACTCTGAAACAAAGCTTTTTCGATATTCTTACTCTCATCCGAACTTTGAGCATAACGTATCAACAGCCAGTCACGCTCCGCCCTGGCCATCGAAGTCTTGCTCGTCGAGATGGAACTTGTGCAACATTCTATGCAGAATCGGCGCAAGCACCAGCCCCATCGCCCCGACCAACACCAGCCCGCAGAAAAGAGCGTAGACCGACGCGAAGATCTTGCCGGCGTTAGTTTTCAGTTCGTTGACCGGACCCATCCCGCCAAGGATCATTGAGGCATTCAGCAGCGAGTCGATCCAATCGAGCCCCGCTATCCAGTGATAGCCCGAAATCCCGAGCAGCAGAGTGCCAAACACAAGTCCAGCGGAGAGGAGAGACCAGAAGAAGAGCCGGCGCAGGAAAACCCTGACCGGGGCAAGTTTCGTGTTGGGGTGAACGGCGGGGGCAAGCCCCTCTTCCTGACCTCTAACCTGCATCGTAAGTCTCTTGACCTTCGCCTCAAACGACTTGTTAGACCGCGCTTGCTTTGGGATGAGGCGCATACAGTTTCATGAGCTCGGTTGAATCAGAAAAGCTCAAACCTTCGCCCACAGGTTGGATTGATTTTAGTACCAGCTCTTTCCAGGCTTTGTCTGCTTTATTCTCTATCACCCAACCTGCGACGTATTGCGCGGCTAAACAACCACCTGAGGTCGCGATGTTGCCGTGCGCAATGAACGGTTTTTCTTCGACCGTTATCCCAAATCCTTCCAGTAGTTGCTTTGTCGTCGGGTAGGTAGTCGCTGTCTTGCCCTCCAGCAATCCGAGAGCTGCCAATAGCAGAGCACCTGAGCATACCGATGCGATCATCTGTCTTTCTGGGTTGAGTTTCAGACGAGACAACCAGAGTTTGTCGTGCATTTTGGTCCTGGTCCCTTGCCCGCTGACGAACAAGACGACATCAGACGAATTCGCTTGCTCCAGCGAACCATGGGTCGCGGTCAACAATCCAGTGGTCGATATTTGATGAGACTTCTCGCCTAAAATACGAACCTCCCAATCTGGAATTCGCACCCGATTAAAAAGATCCCACATCAGGAACAAATCTATGTCCGTGAAATCATCGAAGATTACAATTGATATTTTCATTGATGTCCTCTCGTCATTACCGCTTCCTAGGCGGTCGCGTGTCGTGCTGCAGCTTCGGTGTTGCTCTGCGGCGGACTTCCGAAGCGTCCGGTCGATGCGGCGAGAAGGTTTCCTCAAGCCACGCGATTATCCTCGCAGCCGCCACTACCGGTATCAAGAGAATCCGCGCGGCGACCAGCAACGCCCGCGGCCATTCAGGTGGCACCTGAACAACAGGAAGCGCCTGGGTCCCTCGATGGTCGGCAAGAATTTGACCGGCAGTTTCCAATGCTGCCGAGACAGCGCCCTCCATGCAAGCTAAATCAATTGCATTTTTTACATAGTCTCCCGCCACGTAGAGGTTTTGGACTTTTGTTTTTGGACGTGGCCGGTTTGGCCAGGCTCCGATGGTATTGATGAACAGCGGCACAGCGGTGTTTGGATTCAGCTCCCAGTGCTCAACATCTTCGGGCGCAATTGGAAGGTACTCACCGATCTCTTTCAACAGCAGATCCTTCGCGCCCTCGTCGCTCACCTCATTCAACGGTCCGAAGTTGCTTGATATGAAAGAGAGCTGGGGCTTCCCATCCAGCTCTTTCCAGAAGCGCCCCACGTCGATCAGCGAAAGAGCGTAGTGGCTTCCGTGAAGAAACACATGTTCTCGCGGAAGGTCCGGAAGCTCCTTCCGCAGCCGAAGGTGTAACGCTGCCATCGGTTGGGCTTCCAGGAAATGCATGTTGCCAAGTTCGGGATCCGCTTCATAGAGGCGGTCACTGAGCCAGCTCCGAGTGACCTCAAAGGGAGTGCAAAGCGCATAAACATCGGCAGACACCTCGCTGCCGTTCCGAAGTGCGACGCCTGCCACAAGCCCATCGTGCATCCGGAGTCCCGTTACGTCAGAGTCAAATCGAATCTCGACTCCCAGCGCCTCGAGCTCACGCACTTGCGGATCGATAAAAACCGTTTGCAGATCTCCCGGCAGAATTGACAGCAATGGACTGGCCTGTCGCACCCAGTAGCTGCTGATGCGTTTGGCGGTCATCGCGCTGAGGTCATAAACGGGAATGGCCGAGGCCTTGAGGACATTCTCCTGGCCAAGCTCTGCGACCGACTCGCTCGTGAACCACTTGCCGCGCATCAGGCCGATTTGGCTGACGCGGTCTAGAAAGCTCTTCTCAGAGAGCGGCCGGCTGATCATATCCAGCACGGAATAGATATACAGAATGTTGTGATACCACGGCAGCAGACCGTTGAAGAGATTGTGCCACATAGCCGAAAGGCTCGAAGGACCGCGCACAGTCACTCTTTTCGGATAGTTGCCCGGAAGCAGGAAGTGGTAGCGATCGAAGTCGATCATCTGTACGCCGATGCGCTCAAGGATCGCTCTAACATTGAGGTACCAGCGCGGGAAAACGTGATAACCGTGTTCAACCAGGCGCCCGTTTTTGATATCGGAGCCGGCTTTGCCTCCCAGCCGCTTGGAACGTTCGAGGAGAATCACCCGCCAGCCACGGAGCGCCAGTTCGCGGGCTACAACCATACCGGCGAGACCTCCACCGACGACGATGGCAGTGGGACTAGTCATAGTAAAGGAGAGTAATCTCTACCATAATTGGGACCTGCGATCCAGGAGTCGTGAGGGAAGGCACTGCGAATAGGTCAGGGCGAGTCACGAGCACCTTTCAGTCCAGGTACTGTCCGGTACATAAGAAACGGTACACCAGAAACCCTTGACACGGATTTCGCAAATCCGTTAGAAGGAGGCCGTCAACGAAGTCATAGAAGCATTCAAGGAGTTGGACAGGTTAGGCTCGCGTATCTCTATCTTCCTATCAGGAAGTTCCCGAGGAGCCCCTCGGAGTTTAGTGCCCGAAAGTATTCGAATAGCGGCCGGTTTCGATCACGTTCGATCCTGAATTGCTCCAGCACGAATCAGTGATTTATCTCGCCTGATTGGGGTGAACCGATAGGCACAGATAAGTAGGTCCGGTCGCCATAAGGGTCAGTTCCGTTGGTACATCGTCAGTCGGCTGCGCCGGGTGCGCCTCGATTCAGGTAAGCCCGAGTTCAACGTCATTTTTCTCGAAGGGTAATAATGAAGACGTCGAAGATCCTTGCATTGCTCGCGGTTTGCGCTTCGCTGTTTGCTATTCGGTTCGTCTCGGCTGACGATGGACGTAATGTTAACGCGATTCGCCTGCCTGCAACTCCCGGCGAGCAGTTCAGTCCATCGAACGCCCGTACAGAAGATGGCAAACTGATACCGGTGGACCAGTTCTTTCCGGCATCACGTTGTCTGACCTGTCACGCGGACACTCACGCAGCCTGGTCAGAGTCGTTACATCGCAATGCCGCGAGGGAACCGTTCTATCGAGAGAGTGCGGATATTCTCCTTCGGAGCCGCGGCATCGAATCCACCCGCCACTGCGAGTCCTGTCACACCCCGGTGGCGCTGTTTTCGGGTGCGTTGACGAAGGACGCGCCGAAGCAGGAAGCGCCGTTCACCAGTCTGGATCATGAAGGCGTCACCTGCACAGTCTGCCACTCGATCACCGAAGCTCGTTTGGATGGAACCGGCAGTTTCACCATTCGCCGTCCGGCATTGCTGGCGAAGGGCGACGGATCTCCAATCTTCGGGAATTTCACAGACCAACAGATTCTGGCGGACGTGCCGGGACACAAACGGGCAGTGATGAGGCCGCTGCTTCGCCAGCCCGAGTTCTGCGCAACATGTCACAAGGTCGATGCCCCGCCTTCGCTCAAGGGATATAAGAAGGTTCGCAGGTCTTCTACGTATGACGAGTGGCAGCAGTCGGGTGCGTCGCACGAATCGATACTACCTTACTACCGGCGCGACGCCCGGGCAGATTGCCGCGCGTGTCATATGCCCAGGATCGAAAGCACGAACGACAGAGCAGCGAAGACCGGAATGATTGCGTCGCATCGGTGGCTGGGAGCCAACACCGTTGCGCCGCTCTTCTACGGACAGCAGACGCAGGCCGCGTTGATCGAAACATTCTTGAAGAAGGATCATCTCTCGGTCGACATCTTTGCGATTCGGAACGAATCGACCGGCGATCTTCTGATGCCGCTCCCGAAGCCTGAAACAGCAACCCCCAGACTCGGCGCTCTTACATCGAAATCTGTAACTCTCAACCTTCTACCGGGCGCGGAAGTGACCGTTGAAGTAGTTGTAGCGAATAGAAACATCGCTCATTCTTTTCCCCCTCAGGTCCGGGACCTTTATGAATGTTGGGTCGAGTTCGAGGCAATCGATAGGGTCGGCAAAACGATCTACCATAGCGGGTTCATCAAGCCGGACGGCATGCTCGACGAAAGGGCTCACGTATACAGACAGATTCTCCTGGACGAAGTTGGAAGACCGATTACTCGCCATCAGATCTGGCTGACAGAAACTCAGGCTTACGACAACAGCATTCACGCAGGAAGGTCGGACCTGGTGCGGTTCCGATTCCGAGCGCCGGATGCGAACAGCGAGCAAGGTCAGATAACGCTTCGTGCGAGAGTGAACTATCGCCGAGTTAATCAGGATTACACGACGTACGTGCTGAATCGGCGCGAAAAACAGATGACCATTCCGATCGTCCGGATGGCCGAGGCAGAGCTTCAGGTCAGCCCGGTGCGACCGGGAGTTCCTGCGACGCGAAGCGCAGGACTGGACGACGCAACTCTGCGATGGTCCTTTGGCACAAGGCACGGTGATCCGTTGCCTTTTCTTAATCCGAAACGCCAGACGAAAAGCCTGGAACGAGAGTTACTCGCACGCCGTTGGAATGATTACGCGATCGCATTGATTGAACAGGCGCAATATGGACCGGCGGCAGATGCCTTCAGGACTGCTGCGTTGCTCGATCCGAGAGACCCCAATCCTCTCGTCAGTGCGGTGGCCGCGGAAATGCGCACCGAGCGCTTCGGCCAGGACGAGCATCAGCTACGGAAGACTGCGGAGATGATCCGAGCTGCGCTCTCGATCGATCCTGAGCGGCCGCGCACTTTGTACTACCAGGCACTAGTGTTGCGCGCTCAAGGGAAGCCGGCAGATGCAGCCGAGATTCTATCGAAGCTCGCGACGGCTCATCCGCGCGATCGTGAAGTTCAACGACAGTTGGGTCAGACGTCGTATGCGATTGGTCGAATCTCAGAGGCTGTTCGAGCATTCGAGGCGGTGATCGCGATCGATCCAACCGATGCGAACGCATATCAGTTCCTGTCGCCTGTTTACGCGAGCCAGGGCCGCGCCGCGGACGCGGGCCGAGCAGGATCCCTTTACTTCCTATGGCGCGAAGACCCTCTGGCCGATTCGATCGGCGCGCGATTCTTTGCGGCGCCGGCCGAGTGGTCTGAAGAGCGAGTCTTGCGCCACGTTCATATCGACCAGTAGGCGCGTCGTCGGATCGATAGCACCTTGTTAGTAACCCTCCGGGGAAAATGAGCACAGCTTTCAAGTGCCTGGATCGCTCCGGAAAGTCCTACCTCTTTGCTGGAAGTTCTTTGCTGTAGCAACGACGTCGGCTGGCGAGAGCAACGCGAGTCTTCGGGATAAGTATTAGATTTTGGTGAGCTACAATCTTTAGCCACGACTTCATTGCGGCGGATCGAATCTCTTCAGCAGTTCCTGAAATCGCAGATCGCCGCGAAGTGGTTCAAAATGCGGGTCGACCCTAATCAGGAAAAGCCAGAAACTGCCTTCTTTGCCTGCCGGGTTAACGAGCGAATCTCGTATCCTCCAAGTCTTGTCCCTTTGCTTAGCGTCATCTCTGCATGGCGGCAGGCCAATTCAGAATCACTGTCGGATATTTCTTCAATTCGCGATCCAGTTCACCACGAGGTCAGAACCAGCCATCCTCCCGATCAATCGGCAATCGCTTGATAAGTCAGCACGCGGAACGCCGAGCCATAGTCCACAGGGTTCAGTAAGATCTGGATCATAAAGATGCCGATCAATTCTTCCTTCGGATCAATCCAGAATTTCGTTCCTGCCGCGCCACCCCAATTGTATTCGCCCGGCGTACCCATCATCCCGGCTTCTCCCGGCGCTTTGTTGACCGCAAAGCCAAGGCCGAAGCCAACCCCCGGGGACAGCTCAGGAATCTTTCCCAGATTGTCGCTGGTCATCAGTTGGATGGTCTTGCGGCTGAGCAGCCGCTTGCCGTTATACTGCCCCTGGTTGAGCAGCATCTGGCAAAAACGCAAATAATCAGAAGCCGTCGAAACCAGGCCGCCACCGCCCGACTGGAACGCCGGTGGTTCGAGGTAGGATAGCGCGGCACTGGGAAACTTGTCCGTGCAGTCTTGCCAGTTTGCGCAAACGGCAGCCGGCTGGAGTTTGCCTTCTTTGGTCGTGATGTAAAGCTTGGCTAAGCGGTCTTTCTTGTTTGCTGGAACATAAAACCCGGTGTCGCGCATGTCCAGAGGAGCGAAGATGCGCTCCTGCAAAAACTGGTCGAAGGATTTGCCGGAGAGAACCTCCACCAGGCGTCCTAGAACGTCCACCGAAAGACTGTAATTCCAGCGCGTACCAGGTTCGTAGAGCAAAGGAAGCCGGGCCAGCTGAGTGACAAACGTCGCAAGATTTCCATCCATGACACCCTTGGCCTTGCGATATTCCCGATCAACGAGCGTATCCCCAAACACACCGTAAGTCAGCCCCGAAGTATGTCGCAGCAGATCGCGGATGGTGATCGGACGTTTCGCGGCCACGGTTTTGAGCACGGGCTGTCCCGTCTGCGGATCTTTCTCTTCGACGCCGACCTGCACTTTGGCGAACTCCGGGAGATAGTTGCCGATCGGATCGTTGAGCTGAAACTTTCCCTCTTCGTAAAGCATCATCACCGCAACGCTGGTGATTGGCTTGCTCATCGAGTAGATGCGATGAATCGTATCGAGCCGCATCGGCTTGCTCGCTTCGATGTCGGCCATGCCAAAGGCTTCCTGGTAAGCGATCTTCCCCCGTCTGACAATGAGGCCAATGCCGCCAGGAATCTTCTTTTCCGTCACGTACTGATTCATCACCGCACGCAGGCGGTCGAGGCGACTAGTGGCCAGGCCGACCTCTTCAGGGGCGACAACCGGTTTATCAGTGTTGATCCTTCGCGGTACGCCGCTGGCTTCAGAGCCAACACCAGGATAGACGGACAGCGCGACCAGAACCATCAGAAAAGAAACCAACAGACGTCTCATAATTCCTCCGCAGAATCGGGTTGCCGATGCCGCGCGACGGCGCGGCTGTGACGACAACTCAGTGTTCGATGTTTTAGCCGATGTGATACCGCAAGAAGGGCCTCAACAAAGGCTAGATAATAGGCGTTTAAGAGCGAAATCTCAATTGCGGTTTCCGCAAGACGGAATTCGCTCACCACCAGCCCGTGCCGATCCGGATAGAGGAATTGGTAATGACAATGCAAGGCGGGGTGCGGGACTCCGCGAAGATTTTTGGCCGGATTAGGAGGGTATGTTATCGCACGCTTGTTGAACGCTCTCGATGACCAGGATCAAGGCTTTGCAGCGATGAGGTACAACCGGCGCGCGGTGGCCAGATAAAGCGCATCGCCGATCATCGCCGGACGCGAATAGAGCGGCGCATCCATTTCGATCTGCGCCAGCACTTCCTTTTGTCGTCCGGCACGAAGAACGGTCATGTTGCCTTCCTCGGTCCCAACGTAAAGCCGGTCGCCGGCCACCAGGAGGCATCCCCAGATGGGATCGTTCGTCTCGTGCTTCCAAACTTGAGTCCCGGTTGCCGCGTCCAGACAATGAACCGTTCCGCCCAGGTCCCCAACGTATAGCAGACCGTCCTTCGCGATCGGCGTTCCCACCACGCGGCCAACCTCGCGAGAAGTCCAGAGGAGCCTGCTCTCGGTGACGTCTCCCTGGCCGTTGGGACCGATCGCATGAATCAACGAAGGCCCGTTGCCGTGCCCAGGACTCTGCCCCATAGCAATGAAGACGCGGCCGTCGGCGAAGACCGGTGAAGCAATGATAGAGCTGCGCGAAAGGACGCGGGGGCGCGGCAGCCAGCGAGCGTCTTTCGGGTTGCCGTCAAATCGCCAGACTTCGTGACCCGACGCTGCATCGTAGGCGCGCAGCCAGCCATCTCCTCCGCCGAAGAGCACCTGGATGCGCCCGTTGACGTTGGCCGCCACAGGGCTGGACCACTGGCCGTGCAGCACCTGCTCGCCCGCGCCGATCGCGCGCCAGACGACTTCGCCCGAGTGCTTGTTCACCGCGATCAGACTTGGGGCGCGCGGCGATGGAACGCGCGTATGCCCTTCATTCTGCCCGTTGGAGGTAGACACCATCAGCAGATCACCCACGGGCAACACTTCGCTGTTGGAGGCTTCATGCGGATAGACACCCAGGCGGGCCATGTCCAACTCCCAGACGATGTCCGCTGCGGCGGTGTCCTGGAAGACCTCCTCTCGATACGGACCATTGTTCTCGCCATCGCGGAAACCCTGCGTGTCGAGGCAACGGAGCTGGCACTCGGCGGTGACATAGTACAAACGGTTACCTTCCACATACGGAACACTTGTCGTCGAAGGCAGCAGGAACTCTCGCAGGCCGCGCTCCTCCACTCGCGGGGCCACGTCCTGCCAAAGGAACGCGCCATCCGTCGCCCGAAAGGCCATGAGCACGCCGGACTCTTGCTGGTAAGCGGGGTTCTTGTGCCTGGCGTTGTCGGTACCCACATAGACCGCATCGCCGGCAATCACGGGACGGCCAAACGTTTCGTTTCCCAACTCGACGCTCCACACGATGTTCCGCCCGGTGGTCTTATCCCAGTCAACCGGAGGATTGCCCGTTTGAGCCACGGTCGTCTGGGGTTGGGGCGCGAGGGAAGGCGCGGGCACAAGGGGTGTGACGCCAGGACCTCCCGACTCGACGCCAGCGATTCGATTCAACGCCCACTCAGCTTCGTTTTGCAGTGCCGGATCATTTGCGGCCGCTCGAAGCGCCTCCCGAGCCGTCTGTGCCTTCGGCCCGATGCTTCCCAGAGCCCCGGCGGCGAAGATGCGCACGTAGAGGAATTCATCCTTCAGAGCTTTGATCAACTGCGGCACTGCGGAATGCGCGGCCGGTCCGATGTTTGCGAGGGCCTCACACGCCGCCCAGCGGACGCCGGGAATCAGGTCGCTCAGGGATCTCGCGAGGTCGCTGGTCGCCGCGCTCGCCTTCGGACCGATGGACGCCAGGGCCTCCGCCGCGTAGATGCGGACGTATTGATCCTCGTGCGAGAGAGTCTTGACCAGGGCGGGTACCGAAGGACTGGCCCTCGGGCCCAAAGCGCCGAGGGCTCGTACGGCATCGGCCGCGACCAGCGAATCCTCGTCTCTCAGTGCCCGGCTCAACGCCGGTTGAATCATTTCGGTATCGGGCACCAGGTCAACCAGTTCATTCACAGCGCCGCGCCGGATGTAGTCCCGCTTATCGCGAAGCAGGTCCACCAGCAGCGGAATGGCCGGCGGACCGATCCGCTGGATGATCTCAAAGGTCCTCTTATCTAGGTGTTGATCGCCACGGTTGAGGAATCGTCTCAGCAATGGCAGCGAACGCGCCGCCCCTTTTACGAGGGCGGCTTCCGCGATTCCCCGGACCTTCGGGTCTTTGGACATCACGCGATTTGCCCAGTCATTCACCGAGGCGGAGTTAATGGAAAGATCCGAACCCCTGGCTTGGCGCGGCTGAGGGAGTGAACGAGTGGTTTGAGGGAGTACTGGTATCGGCAGAATACAAAGCAGCGTGCAGATGAATAAGTGTCTCATGCTCGCAGCAAACACTGACCAAAGAGTTAGGCCGCTTGACGGGTGTCCTGTTGGAGCGGCACCGGCCGGGCGCGGTCCATCTTTTCACGCACGTTGCCCCACATTCATTTGAACCGCAGACCCATACGGTGTCAAGTAGCTGTATGGACTGTGGTCTAACGTTCTATGAGCACTTGTTCGGTTCTTGGGCAGTAGTTCTTGGGGCGAATTACGGAACGAACTTGCTTCGGTGGGTTAATTGTGCCTCCTGGGACTTAAGGTGTTCGTCTATTTCAGAAACCCAAGAGACTAAGTTGTTGACTTATATATGAGAGGAATGTTCCAGTCAGCTGGATAAACGTACTAAAAGCGGTAGAATTCTTTCGCTTTTAGTACGGCTAATTCTGTACGTTAGACCTCGTAGGAGGTACAGGCTATGAAGATTGTCAGCGGAAACCTGCACGATGCGATCATAGCGACGTATCAGACTCTTGAACTAGCGCGCCTAAATCAAACGCTAAAAGAGTCTGGGGTTGCTGACA
The DNA here is from genome assembly GCA_035649735.1 of Blastocatellia bacterium. GTDB lineage: Bacteria > Acidobacteriota > Blastocatellia > UBA7656 > UBA7656 > Onstottus_A. Next base: position 12,571 of record DASRIZ010000444.1, read on the forward strand.
TCGCCGTCCGGCGCGAGATCTGTGAGCGCTACTTTTTCGACTCTGGCTATTTCATCGACTCTTGCTGGCTATCAGAGCAGGGCCGCAGATTCCAACCTGGAATCTATTTCACGGAAGTCGAGGCCGACGAGCGAAGCTCGGGAACCATCTTTCTTCCAGATTCGGCAGTCGGCACTATCCTCCATGAATACGCGCATGATGCCGCAGCCTGGCTTTTCGATGATCACGACGAAGACCCCTCCGAGATCGAGGTAGGCAGTATCAACGAGGTCTAACTCTGCGTGCACCGGAGCCGCGCGAGTTCGTTTCTTCTGATGCGGTCCCGTTGTTTGCATCGCATCGGTAACAACGCGCGGCCCGGTGACGCTGACGTTCGGCGAGCAGGAGCGGCAGGCCGCATGATTTACAAGGACACCTCTCCATGAGAAAAACATTTGTCATAGCCGTTCTGGTTCTTATAGCAGCCTCTATCGCCCTAGGGCAAAAGCAGAGCGCGCGAAGAGCTCCAAGAAGGAACGTTGACCGTGTCATAAGACAAGTCGATTATGAACGCATT
>DASRIZ010000445.1:0-3782 GCA_035649735.1 Blastocatellia bacterium
ACAATCCGAAGCGGTGGCGAGCAGTGCTCGCCACCGCTTTTTCTTTTCTCCACGTGAAAGAGATCGTGGCTTAAACATTCGATCGGCATCTCCTCCTCATCTTAATTGCAAACGAGTCGTGGTCTCTCGTTCTAAGACCGAACGAAACGAATTTGGAACTCTGATCCGATCCTGGTGTCTAATAGGATGGGTCAGGCAGCTAAGACTTACTCGCCGTCCCGTGCAATCAAACTAAGGTGTGCGGTTGTACTTCCCGTCGTTGCGCCGATCAAGCACGAACTAGACATCAACAGAATCGGCCGCCCGGTTCAGTGGGGTGGCGGGCCTGCTCGACGTGTGCCTGCTATTCCTGCGCGGAAAGGGCGACGGGACAACCTGGAGGTGCCATGCAACGCAAGATCGTACTGTCCGTCTTTGCCTTCGAACTCCTGATTGTAGCCAGCTACATATCGATCGCCCGAGCTTCTCAGAACCGACGCCCAGTTTCGGCTCCAACGTCGTACACGCAGGGCGCTCTTCAAGTCATCGATTCTGAAAGAGGCGTAGTCGCGCTGTGCCCGCTAAAACACACCGATGTTAAAGCCGAGATCAGCGGATTCATCGCCCGGGTAATCGTAACTCAAGAATTTGAGAATCCATTCAAAGAAAAGATCGAGGCCGTATACACCTTTCCATTGCCTCAGAACTCGGCGGTCGACGATATGACTATGCGGGTCGGCGACAGAACGGTTCACGGACGAATCAAACGACGCGAAGAAGCCCGTGCGGTGTATGACGCCGCTCGCAGCGCTGGCCAGGTGGCCAGCCTGCTTGACCAGGAGCGGCCAAACATCTTCACCCAATCGGTCGCAAACATCATGCCCGGCGAAAAGGTCACCGTCACGATCAGCTATGTCGAAACTCTCAAGTACGAGGATGGATCATATGAGTTTGTCTTCCCGATGGTCGTTGGCCCCCGCTACATTCCCGGCGCACCTGTTGACAAACAATCGGATGGCCGAGCGCCGCGAACGGATCGCGTACCCGACGCACCGCGGATCACGCCGCCGGTATCTCAACCTGGCACTCGTGCCGGCCACGACATCTCGCTCGAGGTTGCACTCGATGCCGGCGTGCCTATTGATGGATTGAAATCCACACAGCACGACATCGAAGTCGAACGTCCGAGTTTACACAGCGCGGTCGTAGGGCTTAAGGACAAGGCGGTGATTCCAAATAAGGATTTTGTTTTGAGGTACGACGTATCCGGGCGCCGAATCGAAGACGCGGTTCTCACCCATCGTTCGGGTGGGGCTGATCCGGGGGATGGCTTCTTCACCATGATCCTTCAACCGCCGGAGCGAGTAACTGCCCAGGATGTGATGCCAAAGGAACTCGTCTTCGTGCTCGACACGTCGGGCTCGATGATGGGTTTCCCGATCGAAAAGGCAAAGGAAACAATGAAGCTCGCGCTCGACGCACTATACCCTCAAGACACTTTCAACCTGATCACCTTTGCTGGCGACACCAGCATACTGTTCCCCGAGCCAGTCCCTGCGACGAGAGAGAACCTCGCCAAGGCGCAGTCATTCCTGGATTCGCGCACAGGCAGTGGCGGAACCGAAATGATGAAAGCGATCCGGGCCGCGCTCGATCCTTCAGATGCGCAGGATCACATTCGGATCGTATGCTTTATGACGGATGGTTATGTCGGCAACGATATGGAGATCATCTCCGAAGTCCAAAAGCATCCGAATGCTCGTGTTTTTGCCTTCGGGATTGGCGGATCGGTCAATCGCTTCCTGCTCGACAAGATGGCCGAGCAAGGACGGGGCGAGGTCGAATACGTAGCGCTCAACGATGACGGCTCCGCTGCGGCGAAGCGATTCCACGAACGCGTGCGTAATCCGTTACTGACTGACATATCGATTGACTGGTCAGGCTTACCGGTGACCGATGTCTATCCCCAACGCATCCCGGATCTGTTCAGCGCAAAGCCTGTGATCGTAAGCGGCCGTTTCACGGGAGCACGACGCGGAACAATCAAGCTGAACGGGAGAATCTCGGGCCGCGACTTCGCACGTGAGATCCCAATCGATCTGCCGGAGATCGAAGCTCGGCACAGCGTGCTTGCCACGCTGTGGGCTCGAATGCGCATCGACGACTTGATGAGTCAGGACTACAGCGGTATTCAAAACGGCAACCCGCGCGATGAGATTCGTGAAGCGATCACCCAGCTCGGGTTGAACTTTCGATTGATGACACAATTCACGTCCTTTGTCGCAGTCGAAGAAATGACCGTCACTGACGGAGACGAGCCGCGGCGCATCGAAGTACCAGTCGAGATACCGGAAGGAGTCAGTCACACCGGTGTCTTCGGTGAGGCCGATAAGCCGTTTGAGAGGTTGCAACTGATGGCAAGTTTACAGCGTGCTCCGCTGGCGGCGAGGAAAGCACCTGCGGGTGGAGGCGGCGGGGGTGGCGGAGGGCGCTCGACGGGCGTCGCAGCCAGCAAAGGTGCGTTACCAAAGATGTCGGTTAAGCCAATGCCGCCTCCGCCTCCGCCTCCACCAGCGGCTACCGCAAGGAGGGACGGAAGGGCAGGTCGTGCCGGCAGCGGTTCAGGCAGCGGCGGCGGCATGGGCTCCGGCGCTGGTAAGGGCGTTGGTCCCGGTACTGGCTTCAGCATGGGCGGAGGCACCGCGCGGCTAGGCGGCGGAAGTAGTAGTCCGCCTGTGTCCCCGCCCTCGCCCGAAGAACTGAAGCGGCGGGAGCTGCTGTCAAAAATGAACCCGTCCATCGCGGCGGTGATCGAACGATTGAAGAACAAAGGACAACCGACACCCGATGAAGCAAAATTCGTTCGCAACGGCAAAGCCGAGATTCAAGTCTGGCTCAGTGACAAATCTCCCAAGACCGTCACTCAGCTCAAGGAACTCGGTTTTGAGGTGGTTCTCGACCCGAAGAGTTCAAAGATCATCATTGGACGTGTGCCTATCGAGAAGCTCGCCGCGCTAGCCGAACTCAAAACGGTTCGGTACGTTGCTCCCATAACGAGCAATTGAAATCGCATCTGCGCTCTTCGCCAATCCTATTTCGAAGGCAAGCTCACGCGAGCTTGCCTTTTTTTTCATCAGTCACAGATAATCGCAACTTGGAACCTGGGGATTCTGTTACGACGCGGAGAAAACATGACCGGCGAAGAAATGGAACGAGCGATCGAGTTCTTAATAAATCATCACGCAAAGGTTAGCTCAGACATCGAAGGCTTGAAAGAGGCTCAGATAAGGACCGAAGCGAACATCCAAGCCCTGAGTGTTCAAGCGGAAGCAGATCGACGCGACATGCGTGAGGGGTTCGATAGGGTCTCATTGGAAATGCGCGAGATGTTTGACAGGGTGACTGAAGAAATGCGCGATGGCTTTAACAAGCTCATCTTATCTAACGAAGTCACGCGCGACCTATCGAATCAAGTGGCTCGCCTTGCCATCGAACCAGCCAACGCCTAACGGTTCTCGAAGACAGATCGAAGTAGCCTCGACTCGAAGAGAAAGAACCGCAATGACCCAAACCGTAAGAGTGCGTTTTGCGCCCTCCCCCACCGGCTATCTCCATCTCGGCGGCGCTCGAACTGCCCTGTTTAACTGGTTGTTCGCTCGCAAACACCGCGGCGTGTTTATCCTTCGCATCGAAGATACCGATGTCCAGCGTTCCTCCGAAACGATGGTACAGGGCATTCTCGACGGAATGCACTGGTTGGGTCTCGACCCGGACGAGGGCCCCTTCTTTCAATCGTCGTTTGT
>DASRIZ010000446.1:0-19103 GCA_035649735.1 Blastocatellia bacterium
ATCAAGCTTGCAAGCCAGCTTCTCCGCACTCTCCTGAGCGATTTTCCATCCGCTGGACACTAGATCAAACAGGCTCGCATAAGCTCCTGGTAGAAGTGCACGGGATCGACGCTGCTTCGCTGGATCGATTGCGCGATTCCAGATGGCAGTCCGCCGATTGGCAGCGACTGTTGTCGGTTTACGCAGGAAAGCGAGGCTCTACGTCGGAACAGAACTTACCGCCAATGCTTGGCTCATACCGAGTGGAGGCAGGTGTCCTCCTCTTCGAATCTCAGTTCGCGGTTGAACCCGAAGCCGAATATCGCGCAGTTTTTTATCCCGCCGTGCTGACCGGAGAAGACAGCGAACCGATTACTTCGGTCTATCAACCGCCGTCTCGAGACTCATCGCCAACAACGGTCGTGAGTCACATCTATCCCAGCGCTGATGACTTGCCCGAAAACCTTCTCAAGTTTTACGTCCACTTCTCTGCGCCGATGAGCCGCGGCCGCATCTACGATCACATCCACCTGCGGGACAGCGCGGGAAAACAAGTTGAGCTTCCGTTCCTTGAGATCGATGAGGAGTTGTGGGATCCGGCGATGACTCGGCTGACGTTGATCATTGATCCGGGCAGGATCAAGCGAGGCGTGAGACCTCTGGAGGAGATCGGACCCGTGCTGGAAGCCGGAAAGAGCTACACGCTGGCGATCGACAGTGCATGGAAAGACGGCGCCGGAGTTCCGCTCAAACAGTCCTTTGAAAAGACATTCAAGGCTCGGCCGGCCGATCGCAATCCGGTGGACCAGCGGCTCTGGAAGATTCAGCCGCCGCCTGCCGGGACGCTCGAACCGCTATCGGTAATTTTCCCGGAGCCAATGGACAGCGCGGTGACGCTGCGCTCGATCGGGGTTACCAGAAATTCAAAAGACTCAATCGCAGGAAAGATTGGGTTGGAAGATCAGGAGCGTCGTTGGACGCTGATCCCAGACAGTCCGTGGCAGCGGGGCGAGTATAAGCTTCTGGTCCAGACGGCTATTGAGGATCTGGCTGGAAACAACATCGGCAAGACTTTCGATGTGGATAAGCTCGAAGCCATCAAGAAGCAGTCAGGTTCATCGATGTCGGTTACGCTCACGTTTGAAGTCCGCTGAAAATGTGCGGCTAACTAAGGTAATTATATATTTGACCCTTTGAACGCTTCGCTAAGCAAATCATCTCCGTTCCAAAATCGGAGATAGACAAGCGCGAAGCTGAATATCAGAAGGCAAGAAAAGCTGCAAAGAAACGAAAGGCCGCGTGATAAGAAAGCGGAGCAGAACGTTCTACGTATCAGTCCTAGCGATTATCCACTTCCTCATTTGCTTTGGGCTCTCTTTTCTTATCTTTATTTCTCATTTAGGAACGATCCTAGGCGCGGAATCAAGTCAATCGGATCGGATAATTGCCTGCGCTCTTATTGTCTTATTGTTTCCGGTTAGAAATCTCGCGAACCTGTTTGCCACGCATACTGATAGCTGGCTACAGGAGTCTTGGGGGCTAATCCTCATGGCCATTTCTAGTGTTCTGTGGGCTACCACTATTTGCTTTGCTGTCGGCTGGTTGACACGTATTCGCAGGCGGTCAGCCGGAGGTTAGTCAAATATATAATTACCCTAACTAACTCCAAGTCGCGAGGCGAGTCGCGCCCGAAGATCGTCAAAATATTCTTTGGGAATGGCCTGGATCGAGTTTTGAAGCCTGGTGATCACTCCCTCGATCTTGGCTTTCTCTTCGGCTTCCACCGACTCGGCCGCCAGCGCAACTCGCTCCGAATCAGGTCGGCCGCGAATACTTCTTAAGCTTCGTCTGAGTAGAAGCGCCGCCGACTTGAGCGTTGTCTTCGACTGAGCAAGCGTAAGGCTCACCGCCCGTTCAACCGGTCCCGTCCCGACTTCACGACAAACGGCGTCAATCGCGGCGCGCGTCTCGCCGGCGGTTCGTTGATTCGGATACCAGCCGGTCTGTAGTGCGTAATCGAGAAGATAGCCTTGATGAAAAGTGCGGCTCACGGTGTCCGCGGCGCGCTTCCATTCGAGAAAGAAAAACAGCTTTCGGAATACCAGCTTTAACGGAAGCAGCAGCGCGCCGCCCAGGCAACCGGCGAGACAGCCGCTGCTCGGATCGTCGGCGAGAGATCGAAGATCCTGCTCGGTTGGGTTGATTGAGTATGCGCGTGACAATTGGCGAACGAGCCGGCGCTGGAAATAGCTTTTTACCAGATCGTCGACGACCGGCACGGGGATCAATGGAGTGAGCCCGGTGAGCACGGCGTGAGTGATGATCAGCTTTTGATTGCCGGCTTCAGGCAACTCACAGCTCCGGTCTCATTTCTTGCCGTACTTCGCGATGTAGTTCTTGGCGAACTCTGTCATGTGGGGCGCTTCGCGGAGGCCGATCTTTTTCGCTTCTTCCTCGGCAGCCTCGACCGTCCAACCGTCACGCAACACGCGACGGATCATCCAGAACGCGCCTACTCGAATCGCCGCAGTGCAGTGGATGAAGACCGGGCGATTCGCGGGATCGTCGGTGATCTTTAGGAACTCGGTTGCCTGTTCTTCCTTTGGGTCTCTGTACACGACAGGAATGTTGAAGTACTTGATCCCGAGTTCCTTCGCCTTTGCTTCTTCATCGCCGGCGCGGTGTTCGCTGGGTTGTCTAAGGTTGATTATTGCCTTTACGCCTTCCGCCTTCAGCTTTTCCAAGGCCTCGAGTTTCGGCTGTCCACCGGTGCAATATTGATCGCTAACGCGAGTGAAGTTGAAAATCGCCGGCTGCTCGGATTGAATCTGAGCAGAAGCCACCACAGCACAGTATGCAGTTAATAAGATTACGCAAAGCTTTTTCATAGTCTCTCCTTATCCCGCAGTTACGCTTTTAGGGACACTCGGTGTGTTGGCATGCTGGAAATAGGGAAGGGTGGCTTGCCCCCGCCTATCGATGAGCCCATACCTTTAAGGAGCGGGGGCAAGCCACCCTTCCCTTCCTCTAGCATGCCGGCGGTTCTCGGTTTCCCTTGTCTAGCGCCTTCGGTTTCCCTTTATGCCTTCGCAGATCCGCCTTTGGTGATTCGATAGAGCTTGGTCGCCGTGCGGATGATCAAGCTCCCTCGCACAATCGCCGGGGTGGCCATGCACATCTCATCCAACGAATTCTTACCCAGCAACTTGTATTCTTTACCGGCCTGAATAACAAACGTGTCGCCGTCTTCGCTCAAACAGAATATCTTGCCGTTGAAGGCCCAAGGTGAAGACGTGAAGGCATTGACACCCGGGTCGATGCGGACCTTGTCGTAGACCACTGTGCCGTCCTTCGCATCGTGACAGGTGAAAAAGCCGCGATCGTAAAGTGTGTAATAATAGTCGCCGTAAACGATTGGCGACGGGTTGTAAGGCCCGGCCTGCGGCTGATACCAGGCGATGAAGTTGTTGCTGGTCTCTCCAGTCTTCAGAGAAATATCACCCACAGCGCCGGGCTTTATCGCATAGACCGGCCGGTGCTGATCGCCGACGTAACCCGAAGCTATGTACACCAAACCGTGGCGTGAAAACGGCGTCGGTATCGCTATCGACGACATGCCGCTGAACTCCCAAAGCGGTTTTCCGTTCAAGTCGTATGACCGGACTTTCTTTGTGCCCGGAGTGATGATCTCGGTACGCGAACCGGTCTCCCATATGTACGGAGTTGCCCAATTCGTTCCCTGCTCTCTTTCAACCCGCCAGATCTGCTCGCCGGTCTTTTTGTTCAACGCGACCATGAACGATTCGGTGTCGTTGTCGTTTACAAGGTACAGCCGATCCTTGTACAGGACCGGCGACGCCGCGGTACCCCAGCCGTAGCGAGTCGCAAACGGCCCCCACTTCTTGGACCACAACGGCTTGCCTTGCATATCGAAGCAGAATAGACCGATGTTGCCAAAGTATGCATAGACACGCTCGCCGTCAGTCACCGGAGTTTCCGAGGCATAGCTGTTTTTCAGGTGCCGGGAGATTTCGGGCGGACCCTTCTTGACTTCCTGTTCCCAACGGATTTTTCCGGTTTTGAAATCAACGCAGTAGACCATCCATCGGTGGACATCGCTTGCCGGCTTGCGTTCGCCGCCGAAGTAAAGCCCCTTCTTGGGCGCTTCACCTGCAACCGAGCTTACTACCGAGGTCAGGAATATGTGATCGCCCCAAACAGCCGGCGAGCTCCAACCCATCCCGGGAATTTCAGTCTTCCAGGCGACGTTCTCGGTCGTGCTCCATTTGTCCGGCAGCACCGGATCTTCGGCAACCCCCAGCGAGCCCGGCCCTCGAAATTGAGGCCAGCGATCATCGGCGATTACGCTGGTGGTCAAAACCAACAGCAGCAACAATGCAACAACAGGTTTTTTCATTGTGATAACTCCAAAGAAGTATCGGACCAATAGGACCTCTAATTCTGACCGCCACTCGACAAATATTTCCCCAGCCACGAATGCACTTCGCGGTAGAAGAAGCGGCTGTTCTCGGCTCTTAGTATCCAGTGATTCTCTTCAGGGAAAACAATCAGCTTGCTCGGAATCCGCATCCGCTGCAGCACGCTCCAGTTCTCAATGGTTTGATTCAGCGGAACGCGGAAATCGTTTTCGCCCACTGTCAACAGGATCGGCGTGCGGAAGTTCTTCGCAAATTTGATCGGGTTCTGCTCACGCCAGGTTGGGGAACCTTCCCAGTGCGGGCCCCCGCTGTTTGTTTCGCGATGATAGATCGTATCGCTCGTCCCCCATTGCGATTCGAGGTTTATCAACCCGGCGTGACTGATCAAACAGCGATAACGAGTCGTGGTCGCCTGCATCCAGTTTGCGAGATGCCCACCGTAGCTCGCGCCTGCCGCAGCCTGTCGCGCGCCGTCGATAAACTTAAATTGGCGTATCGCTTCGTCGGCCGCCTGGTTAATCTCGGCGCCCGGCCCAATAAACGGATCGAGCTTGATTTGCTGCGCAAACTTTTCGCCAAACCCGGTTGAGCCCGTGTAGTTGGTTAGCAATACTACATATCCGGGCTGGGCCAGAAGGTGATAATTCCATCGATAGGTGATCTCGTCTCGCCACATGTTGGCAGGGCCACCGTGCATCAGTACCAGCAGGGGATACTTCTTGTTCTCGTCGAAACCTGGCGGTAACGCGATGAGGTTGTGAATCTTCTTGCCGCCCTTGCTCGTAAACCAGAACTCGCGAAGCGGCTGCCAGTCGATGGCAGCTACTCGATCGCGGTTGAACTGACTGAGCGCAGCGTGCTTGCGGGTTGATAGATCGATACGCACTATTTCCGCCGGGCTCACCGCGCTGCCCCAATTGGCAACCAGAATAGGAGCGCCGTCCGACGCGGAAAGGTTGGTGTACACGCCAGACGTCAAATCGATTGCGGTCTTTACCTCCCCGCCCTCGGCTGAAACCTGATACAGCTTCTCGTGTCCGCTGTCTTCGGCAAGCACAAACGCGGTTTTGCTATCGGGTGAGAATGCGAAACTTCCAACCGAGCGGTCAAACGAGGCGGTGATTGTTCGAGGTTGTGACCCCCGGGCGGCAGCCGGCCATGCAAGCATCGCCAACCGAGTCAGGTTGTAGGCACTGTCATTCTCGGCGGTAACGTGAAAATAGAGGGCCTTGCCATCAGGTCTAAACGCCGGATCGTCCGCGCTCTCGGTGCCGGTTGTGAGCTGACGCACCTCTTTGTTCGCGGTTGAGATCAAAAACAATTGTGTGTTGGTGTTGGCATTAGCGGCTGCGTCCCGGTTTCGCGAAGCTACGAAGACGATCCCGGCGCCGTCAGGCGTCCAGGTCGCATTGAGCTCTTCTCCCGAGTTTGAAGCGACGCCCGCAAACCCCCGTTCGCTGATCAGCTGAATTCCGGCAAGAAGGTCCGTCGCTTTGGCTCCCGGCTCAATAGACTGGACAAACAGATGAGGCTGGGTGTCATCCAGCCAGTGATCCCAGTAGCGGATCGGGAACTTTTCATAAACTCGCGCCCTGTACTTCAACGCCTTGCGCTCGGCGGCGATTTTTTTGTTTGCCTCATCATCGGCCGCGCCCGGGAAAACCGTGCTGGTAAACAGCAGCGCTTTGCCGTCCGGGCGCCACCGTGGAGAACGAGCGCCGGTCGAGATACTTGTTACCCGCATCGACTCGCCGCCGCCAACTTCAATCACATAGATCTGGCTTGCCTCATCGCCGTCGCGTCTCGCAGAGAAGGCGATTCTGCGACTGTCCGGGCTCCATGCAGGCCCGCTTTCGCCCCCTCGGGTTGCGGTGAGTCGGCGCGGAGGTGTCATCCCGTCCGTCGAAGCGATCCATAAATCGGTCACCTGATCTTTCTCGTCATAGGCAGCTTCGGTCACCGAAAAAACCACCCATTTTCCGTCGGGGCTTGGGTTCGGCGCACCGACCCGCTTCATTAGCCACATACTCTCGTGGGTGATTGCGCGTTTCGCCGTCGCAGTCTGGCCAATCACAGTCGCCGGCGCTATCACGGCGATCGCGAGCAGGAGCGCAAACTTACGGTTGATGCTTCGATTCACTGCCATACGATTCCTCTCTCCACCCGACCCTGTGTCGGTGGAAGGACGACTGATCAGCTAACACGCTCTCCGACACTTTGCTCTCTCTCCACCGACCCTGTGTCGGTGGAAGAAACGACTGATCAGCTAACACGCCACGGGGAGTTGCACTTTCCACCGATCCCGTAGCTAGCGAACACGTTTGCCGATGCAATAGAGGTACTGGGCGGTCCGCATGAAAATCTGCCCGTCCGAAATAGCGGGCGAGCTGAGGGTGTAGTCGTTCAGGTTATTCTCGGCCAGCACTTCGAACTTCGGCCCGGCCTTCAACACCGTCGTCAATCCCTCTTCATTTGTTACGTAAAGCTTATCGTCGGCCAGCACCGGGGACGAACTGTAAGTGGCCGATTTGATTCGCTGCGGTCCCCAGATCGCCTCGCCGGTTTTTGCGTCAAGGCACCACATCACTCCTCGATCATCGACGACATAGAAATACTTTCCGTCGGTAACCGGCGTAGGAACATCGGGGCCGTTCCCGAACGCCCATAGCTTGCTTGACTCGGTCACGTCCCCACGCCCGCCGGCTTTGAGAGCAAGCAGCGGCTTGACCCGGGTCGGAGCGTAGACCACGTCGGCGAACACTACGGGAGACGCGACGATTCGATAGGCCGGGTTATTGTCCGGATTGAGACCGTTCGCGCGCCACAGCTCTTTGCCTGTAGCCGGATCGTGACCCGTCACACAATCACCGCCGGTGATGACGATCTCGACGTTCTTGCCGTACTTCAGAAGTGCGGGAGTGGTATAGGAATCCGGCGACTCCCGAATCGCGTCAGTCTTGCGCTCAACCTTCCAGAGCGTCTTTCCTGTCTTCTTGTCGATTCGCATCACATACGACGGGTCGTCGGTCTTCATACCGTGAAGCACTTGAACAAAAAGAGCGTCTTCATACAAAAGCGGTGACGACGCATAGCCCCAGTTCAACCCAAATCGTCCGTAGTCTTTCTGCACGTCGCGCATCCAAATCTCGGCGCCGCTGAAGTCGAACCCTTTTAGAATTCCGGTGCCAGTCATCACCCAGACATTCTTGCCATCGGTGACCGGCGACGGGGATGACATGTTCTGCTTGCGCATCTTGGTGTTTCCACTGCTGAGATGCTTCTTCCACAGGAGCTCCCCTTTTGTCCGGTCTACACACCACAGATGCAGATCGTCGCCTTCGGCAACATTTAGAAAGATCCGTTCGCCCCAGATTATTGGAGTCGCGCCCGTCCAGCTCGGCATTGTGAGTTTCCAGGTGATGTTTTCCTCGGCGCTCCATTTGAAGGGCAGGTTCTTTTCGGCGCTGATGCCGTTTAAAAACGGGCCGCGCCACTGAGGCCAGTTATCCGCGAGCGTGGTGGTGACAGAGAAGAAGGCTATGCCAACCGCAAGAATGAGACTTCTGCGCACGTCGTTGTACCTCCGATGGAGAATGGCCTTTATGGTAGACGATTCGAGCAGAAAGATGAAGCGCCGAATAACCCTGGTCAATCGAGACTCAACAGCGCGAGATTCGATAGATCTTTGATCAGGATCTTGTTACCCATAACGACCGGGTGCGCCCACGTTGGACTGTCTGCAACCGAGTATTTCTTCAGCACCTCGAACTGCTTCGGATCGCTTCGCGCTACAACCAATTCGGCGCCGTCGGTAAGAGAGAATAAGAACTGTCCGGCCGCCACCATCGCGGCGTTGTCGCCCTCGCGGCCGTTCGTTGTCCACACAGTCTTGCCGGTACGAGCGTCGAGACAGAAGAACTGGCCCTTGCGTTTGTGAGAGAGCCCATACAGATAGTCTCCCCGCACCACCGGGGAGCTCATGTACATGGAAACGTCAGGGTTCTGCCAGATCTGCTCCGCAACCCATCTACTCCCACGGACCACGACATTGATGGCAAAGACGCCCTTGTCGAGACCCGAAAAAATCAGCGTCTGTTTGTACATCGCCGGAGTCACAATGTTCTGCACATACTCAGTCTCAAACGGTATCTCCCAGAGCAGACCCCCACTTCCTGCCCTCACACCGACGATGTACTTCTGGGTTTGCGTGACTATTTGTCTAACTCCGCCAAGCTCAGCGACGATTGGGGAGGCATACCCCGGACCATCGCCGCTCCAACTCCAACGCTGGTCGCCCGTGTTTGCGTCAAACGCTGTCAACACGCCGGAATCATGGCCACCGATGTGAACAATAACGAGACCGCGATCAATAATCGGCGACATCGCAGTGCCGAAGAGAGGTGAAGTACTTTTGGTTGTCTTCGAGAATTCTCGCCGCCATCGTAGCTTACCGGTTGCCGCGTCATAGCAAGACAATATGCCGGTGATGCCCAGTGTGTAGAGCTTACCTTCGTGTACCACCGGCGTGGACTTTGGGCCCTTGCCGTGTGACGCGGCAGCCGGGTTCATGGTGTATGGAGTCGGATAGCTATCGCGCCACAACTGCTTTCCAGTGTCGAGATCAAAACAAGCCGCAACCTCGTTCTCTTCTACCCTCGAGTGCAGGTAAACTCGGCGTCCGACAACTACCGGAGACGAGTGTCCGATGCCGACCGTAACCTTCCAAATTGTCTTCAACTTCTCAGGCCAGACGCTCGGAGCCGTAAATGAAATTGCGACTCCGTCGCGAGTGGGTCCTCGCCACTGAGGCCAGTCCTGAGCAAGGCACAAATGACTGGAAAAGGCGATCACGATCAAAGCGCGTAATGCCTTCATCAACAAACGACAATTAATCATTCATAAACCCCAATCCGCACAAGTGCAGTTCGGCCTCTCGTCTTCCGAGAATCCCAGCGCACTGGAACCATGCTATTCCGCCCGCAGCGACGCGAGCAACGGCATACGCAGCGCCGCCACTGTCGCAGCCACCGATGCCAAAAGCCCAATTACTAGCACAATCACCAACAATCCGATCGAGAGCGCGGGCACGTGACCTCCGCGTGAAAAGAACGCAGGGCCGATGGCTACAATTGCGGTCGCTGCTCCCGTCACCAATCCGGCAACCACAAGAAAAGCGTTCTCGGTGATTACCATTAACGCAAAGTGAGCCGAGTTATAGCCAATCGCGCGCAGCACCGCGAGTTCTTTACGCCGCTCCAGCACATTTCTTAACAACACCGCCGCCAGCCCCAACGTGCCCAGCACCAATCCAAGCCCGCCCAGAGTCTGGAACGTCGACAGGTATGTATTCTCTACTCGGTGAAAGCTCGCCAGCCGCTCCGCCGTTGAAACCACATCAAAACCGAACTCCGAGAGCTGTTCTTCCAACACGCCGGCGGCAAGCGATGATGCCTCCGCCGGTACATCCAACAAAAACAAGCTGTAGCCCCCGCGATCGGGAAACAGCCGGAGGAAGTTTGCTTCAGAAATGAGCAACTCGCTTTGAAAGATACTGTCCGCAAGCGCGGCAACAAATCGCAATCGCACCGGTCCCCCGTTTGTCCCGCTCACCACAATCTCATCGCCGAGCTTTCTATGAAGCACGTAAGCCATCGAGTTGGCATCGGCGATCACCGGGATCGCGCCGTCCGGCACTTCACGATTCAGAAGCAACCAAGGGTTGTTGCGTTCTTCCGCTGTTTGCGCTGTCGACTGCTGAAATGAAAACCGCCCGGTTTCCAGGAAGGTTTCGCTCGCTCCCAGGATTCGCGGGTCACGCGGTTCATAGAGATTGAGGCAGCTCGCGTCATCACCCGGACGAACTCGGAACCGCGTAAACATCGCGCTCGCGGGCTCGAACCCCTTTTGCACTACAAGGTTCAGCTCCTCTCTGCCTTCAATTGTATTCGGATCGTGATAGAGAGGCAGCATCGACTCGGCGACAAACGGAAACCCGCCGGTGCCGGATTTGCGGTCCATCGTCGCTTCGGCATTGCCTCTCTTGAAGGCATCAACCGCAACAATGATGAACGCCGCCGAAGCGATGAGGGAAATGCACAGTATGCTGCGACCGGGACGATATGCGGCGTTTCGGAACCCCAGCCTTGAAACGGGCCACCATCCTCTTCCGCTGATAACACCTCTCGCGTTGCGCCTCAACAAGGCGTATCCAAAACACAACAAAGCTGCCAGCAGCATCGTGCCCGCTCCGAAGAACCCGGCGGTCTCCCCGATCCAACTCAACGACGCGGCAATCAAAAGAACCAGCGCTATGGATCCAAATACGATTGCCAGCAACGTCACAGAAGCTGGCCGGCGACCAGCGGAGTCGTTTCGGACTGCATCCAGACTGCCGCTCAACAAACTACGCGGCGATGACAACCGAAAACCTCTCAGCGTCCAAACAATGCACAAAAGCGCGGCCACGATTCCTCCCAAACCTCCCAGCACCAAAGATAAGGGAGAAACATGCAGGCTGAGCATCGTTGTGCCCACCGCCCCGACCCACCAGGTCCGCAACCCATACATCATCAACTGGCCATAACAAATCGCACCCAGCAATCCGAGCACGCTTCCGGCCGTTGCAAGCACGATTCCTTCCCGTAAGAACAACCACCTGACGTCCGCGGTCCCAAAGCCGACCGCTCGAAGCGTACCGATCTCGCGCAGCCGCTGTTCGATGCCCAGCTTGAAAAACAGACTCGCAAGCAGCAGGGCTCCGACGACCAGGAAAAAGCTGAAGTAAACGAAGTACTCTCCAAAATCGGTCGCGCCGCGCGATGCGTCGAGGCCTTCGCTCCTCACCGGCTCAACCGAAAGCCCCATCGCCGACGGGTTGACGACCGCGCGCAGATTACCCCGGAAGGACTCCAGCCGCGATTCCGGATCACCTCCGTCCGGTGATCGCAATCGAAGCGACGTGTATTTGCCGTGACGCGATTGCCAGAGCTTGATGCCAGTTTCGATAGAAGTGAAAGCCTTCGGGGTCGTCCGATACTTGTGCCAGTAGTCCTCGTCTTTTGGACGCACCTTTTTGAGATCGACCGGGAACGGCGGATCCCAATCCGACATGTTTTCAGTTTCAGTCAGTCCGGGATAGTCCGGCACAAGATCACGGTCGATGGCTTTATCACTAAGCGGCACAATTCCATCAACGATGAAGCGGGCGCTCTCACTCCTGAGCTGGCCCGAGTCTTCCCAGAGGTAGTAATCAAGGGTGATCAGGTCGCCGGGTTTAGCGCCGAGATCGCCGGCGGCCCATTCGTTTAACACGATTCGCGGCAGCTCAGGCGACAGGTGATCGTGATCGGAGCGAGTAGTCATCCGCTCGAAGGCTTCGCGGTCAATTGCGGTCACAACCGAGTACGGCACTTCACGCTGGTCAATGCGTATGGCGTTAGCTAAGTAGCTCAGGATCGGAGTGACGCCGAGATTAGCTTTGCCGGCTGCATCGACCGTGTCGGCATAAAGGGCGTCACTGATGATCGCGCTGTCGCGTTCGAGAGCGATTCCACGCTGCTGGTCCAGCACCCGCAGCTCTAAGCCGAGGTCTTCAAGCGAGAAGACATCTTTTAAAATCTGCGTTAACACCATATCGCCGTTAGCCGCTTCGCGGGCTCGCTTGTTCGCAATCAGCAGGGTGTTGACCTTGCCGGGTTGTTCGAGATCTTTCTGAAGTCGGCTGAGCGAAACAAACAACGCGCGCACCGGGCCCTGTTCGGCGCGAAGCGAGAACTCGCCCATCTGAGAGCGCGCAAGCGGCTCTCGAGCGGTCAGTCGAATCGTCCTACCCAGGTCCTCTTTGCGACCGTGTAGCGAGCCGGCCGGAATTGCTGATGGCTTCTCGATGCGCAGGAGGGTGGTTTGTCCAGGCTCGGTGGCCAACTCACCGGCCAAATCAGGACTCATCACGACCTCGCGGTCGTTCGGCGCGCTGACCTCAACCTGATGAAACCTGAAGAACCGATCATCGATGCCATAGACCTGAACACCGGACGCCCGCCGCCCGCTCTTTTCGTCGCTCACA
Source organism: Blastocatellia bacterium (assembly GCA_035649735.1). Taxonomy (GTDB): domain Bacteria; phylum Acidobacteriota; class Blastocatellia; order UBA7656; family UBA7656; genus Onstottus_A. Next base: position 12,484 of record DASRIZ010000446.1, read on the forward strand.
AGACCGTTGAGAACGATCAGAGGGGACGCGCCGTCGAATGACTGGCTGAAGCGCGAGTCAGCTTGAAGATCGTCCGCGAGCTTCTCCCTGAAAAAGTTTGCAGAGGCGAGCACTTGATCGGTGCGGCCCAGCCGCTGAACAAACAGATCGCGCAAACTGCCGCGCACCGAATCTCCGACCAGCAGGGCGCCGGCCAGTACGGCGACAGCGGTCGCCACTCCGAGCACGACTGCGAGATTGCTTCGCCAGTAGTAAGTAAGGTTTCTTTTGAGCAGCGTGGTGAATCGCATCAGATTCAGTCTGACTCTATTGAGCCTGTCTGACAAATTGGAAGTTTCTGACGCGACCGCCGCCGGCTATGAATCCGGTTACGCGCTGCTGCTTGTCTCGTGTGAACTGGATGGTCCCGAGGAGTGAACCGCTGCTGAAAGCGTCGGCGAACGCCGGCTGCAAAGACAATTGAGGAAACTTCTTTCGTTGAAGTGTGAGTTTCCCCTCCTGAACCGTTACCCGGTATATCGAGTCGATCTCGTCGCTGTAGTATGCGCCGCCATATTCGGTCAACTGCTCAGCGGTTGGCGTGAAAGACTTGACCGCATCGTAGGTGATGGGGGGATTGTCCTCAAGCTTCAGGATCAAGCGTTGGGCGCTTTCGCCTCGAGGCGATTCGAAGGCGACCTCACCGCGACGCGCAAGGATTCGGAAACGGTTCTCCGCGAGCGGCGCCAAATCCGACGAACCGCCGGCCGCAGCGATAAACAACTTGCCGTCCTTTTGAGTTACACGTGCGATGTCGGCGGAATCCGCGCTCCAATAGACGCCAACTCTGGCGGCGAGTTGTTGATCGCTTAGTTTGACATCGGCAACCGGCGCAGGCGGACTGGTTGGGCGGGTCGCATCGACCAACTGTCCGGCCAGATAGATGTCGGCTACTTCCCTCGCCAGCCCGCTGGGATTGGCGCTGCCTACGTTGCACAAACAAGCAACCGAGAATCGCTGATCAGGAAACCGCATCAAATGCGATCGATAGCCGGCATCGCCGCCGGAATGCTCGACCACTTTGAGGCCCTTGTGTTTTCCAACCACAAGCCCCATCGCGTAGTTAATCGGCAGTCCGCCGTTGAGCACTCCCGGAACTTGCATTTGCTCGATGATGGTGCGGCCGCCAATGCGATAGTCATAGAAGTTCTGATCCCAAAGCGCGAGGTCTTCAACTGTCGTCAGCAAGCTGCTCGCACCGACTGTATCGTAGTTCGGCACACTCAGCTTGAACGTGCCGCCGGGCGCGTTGTTATACGCATAAGCCTGGTTTTTGACGATGACCAGGTGATCGTCGCGGAAAAATGTGCGAGTCATGCCGAGCGGCTTGAAGATATTGGCCTCGGCAAACTCGCGCAGCGATTGGCCGCTGACACGTTTGACGATTTGAGCCAGCAAGGTATAGCCGGTGTTCGAGTACAGGTGTTGCGCGCCCGGGTTGAAGTTGAGCGCCTTCATGCGCGAAACGAGATCGAGCACGTCGGCGTCTCTCACTACATCCTCGGACAAGCGCCAGCCGGACATGATCAACAAAGTCCACTGATCTCGGAGCCCGCTTGTGTGATGCATCAGATGTCGGATGGTTAGCGGCGTTCCGAAGTCGCGCAGCTCGGTGATGTATTTGCGCACCGGATCATCAAGGGAGAGCTTTCCTTGTTGGGCGAGCAGGAGGACTGCAAAGGCGGTGAATTGCTTTGACACAGATGCAACATGAAAAACGGTCCCGGCCGTTATTGGAACATCGTGATCAAGATCGGCGGCGCCATAGCCGCGCTTGTAGATTATGGCTCCATCCTTGATCACCGCGAGCGCGCAACCGGGAGACTCAGGCTTGTCCCACGCCGAAAACAGCTTGTCGACTCGGGTGTTGATGTTCTCCGACGGTCGTGGTTCGTCTTTGGACTGGGCAAACACCCAAGGGGTGAACAAAGCCAGGCTGAGGAATGCCGCGGCTAATCGCTGAAGCAAACTTCCGTTCATACAAGTCACCTCCGAGAATGTACCGTAGACTGTCCAGTCTGCGGTCTACGATTGCGCGGACACTGGACGTCTTCACTGTACCGTAGACTGTCAAGTCTGCGGTCTACGATTGCGCGGACACTGGACGTCTTCACTGTACCGTAGACTGTCCAGTCTGCGGTCTACGATTGGGCGCAGACTGGACAGTCTACGCTACATTCAGCACCGCGCGAGCTGCTGCTCAATCAACTCGAAACTAAGTGGTAACTTTGAAGCCAGCTCAATGCTGTGAGTAACCACAATGAGAATCGTATTCTGACGATCGTGGAGTTCGAGCAACATAGAAGCCACGACCTCAGAAGCCTTACGATCGAGGTTCCCCGTCGGTTCGTCACATAACAGCAACACCGGATCGTTTATCAAAGCTCGCGCCAGAGCGACCCGTTGTTTTTCGCCGCCCGACAACTCGGCCGGGCGATGATCGAGCCGCTCACCAAGTCCGACTTGATCGAGAAGCATTCGTGCGCGCTCGGCGCGGTCATCGCCTGATCGCGAAACTAACGTCGGCGTCAGCACGTTCTCGAGCACGGAACATTGTGGTAAGAGGCAATGATCCTGGAATACAAACCCCACCTTTTGGTTTCTGAAGGCGGCGAGCGCCTTTTCATCAAGCTCGAACGGATTTTCGCCGTCGAGGGTGACGGTTCCGGAAGTGGGAGTATCGAGCGCGCCGATTATGTGCAGAAGCGTGCTTTTGCCGCTGCCCGAGGGACCCATTACTGCGGCGGCTTCCCCGCGTGAGAGTTTTAAGGAAATCCCGGAGAGCACCGGGAGCGGGCCTCGCGGGGTTGGGTAGTTTTTGGAAAGATTTATGACTTCGAGCAATGAGGACCTCGGGATTCCTGGATGTACCCTTCAGCACGCTTTAAGAATTCATCTTTGATCGCAACTGACTCGAACCCTCTCTTTCGCACTGCGGAGCAGGTCAGATCCTTGTAAAAGAAGTACAAAGCATCGTCTGACTCTTCCATTCTCTCGATACGCGCCCACTCGTATCTTGTCCAAGCTCCCATCTGGTTGAACGATAATCCTTCATCGAGTAGCTCCACGGTTACCCTTACGGGGAACTTATCACTACCGATTTGCTCACGGTATAGCTTATGAAGGCGGTGCCTGAATTCTTGCTCAGCTGTCATTAGACCGACTCCGAAGACGATCACGCCGGATACGCAAGCAACTGCTGCCCCCACGAGGCTGCTGAGTGGAGCAAGGATATAGACGGATAATGCGGTAAGCAACGCAGTAATCAATGCTCCCTGCAGGCGCCAAAGACGCAGCGTCTTTGATTTTGCGTGAGAGCGAATGCTCACATCAACAAAATCGTTTATAGTAGCGTCGAATTGCACGATCATAACCAGATGCCATTTCTAACATAGTTCAGGAAACCAATCACGCCACTCACAACTAGCTCTCGATCATTCGCAGTCAATTAACCGTCAAAATGGCTCTTAATGGTTGGGAAGGGTGGCTTCCTACGTAGCGACCATAAGTAGGGGACCTGTTAGACGCACTACACTAGTTACTCAATCGATACAGATGCGTGCGGCTGCGAATGAATATCGAGCCGCCCGAAACAGCAATCGACGCCAGCGTTTCTCCGTTCAGCTCACTCTTTGCGAGCACCTTAAACTCCTTGCCCGGCGCAATCACTACCGACTCGCCTTCTTCGCTCAGAAAGTAAATTCGTCCATCGGCATAAACCGGTGAAGCCGAATGATTCCCGCCTATTCGCGCCTTCCAATGCTCTTTACCGGTCGCAGCATCAACACAAGTCGCGATGCCGTTGTCGGTGATCATGTACAGCTCACCACCGACGAGAAGCGGAGACGGAGTCAGCGGGGCTCCGCGCTTTAGGCTCCACGCGACGTGCTTCGTAGTCACATCACCGCGCCCGTCGACCCGCACCGCCATCAGAGAGGGCTCCTGAAATCCCGTGCAAATAAAAACCAGTCCGTTTCCATAGACCGGCCTCGGGACATTCGAGAATCCATCGCCGTATCTCACCTGCCAGATTTCCTTGCCGGTACGCGGCTCGTAAGCAATTGCCCGAAACGCTCCCGGGCTGATCACCTGGTCGGACTCCGGAAGCCTCACAACAAGCGGCGTGGTGTACGCTTGATACCCCTGACGAAGCTTCTTCCATTTGGTCTTACCGGTGAGCTTGTCGAGAGCGGCGACGAACTGATAGTCGTTCCCGTCGCAGCTGACTATCAGTAGGTTTTCGTAAACGACTGGAGAACCACCGGGTCCGTGCTGGCCGTTGTCGTAATCGAGTTTTGTCTTCCAAACGATCTCGCCGGTTTGACTGATGCAGGCGGTGCCGTGATTGCCAAAGTGGAGATAAACACGATCGCCTTCGAGTACCGGCGTTGGCGACGCGAGGCTGTTCTTTGGGCTCATCGGCCCGAGGTTCTTGAGGCGGAATAGTTCGACATTTTGAGTAATAGCGCCGGTGTTCCGATCTACGCAGATCGCGCGCAATGACTTCCCGTCTTCGGTTGCGGTTGTGAGCCAGATTCGGTCTCCGAGGATGGCCGGCGAAGACCATCCCTTTCCTGGAATCGCAGTCTTCCACTTGACGTTCTTTGTTTCGCTCCAGGTGAGAGGAAGCCCGGTTTCCGTTGAGTGGCCCTGGCCTGTGGGCCCGCGGAATTCGGGCCAGTCTTCGGCGAGAACTGGGAGGCATAGAAAGAGAATAACGAAGACTCTCATATTCGCATTGACGGCTCATTTGGAGTGCGCCGCCCTTTTTCGCTTTCATTGTCTTTCGCATGCGTGGCGGCGCTTTTGTAGTGTGGCCGGGCACCACTTGAACACGAGCGCAGGGGAAAGCGCCGCCACGCATGCGAGAATCGTCAAATGCGGAAAAGGGCGGCGCAGTCCAAATAAGTGGCTTGCAATCCAAGCTCGCCTTACACAGCAACCCCCTCAAGCCTCGACTGGAACGCCCTCGGGCGGAACAGAAACTCCACGATGTTTCCTTCGTGTGGCTGCAACCAATCGAGTTGAATTGTCGGCACCGGCCCAAGGTTCAGACGATCAATATGAGTCGCGCCCATGAGTTGTCTCTGAAACTTCTCGTCATATGTGATCGCGCTGCCTACAAGTGTGCCTCCAATCCTTTCGAGCATCTTTTCCTGAGGACATTTGACTACGGTCACAAACGGAAACATGAATTCCGTGTTGGCAAGCTTGCGCTCGGGTGAGTCGCAGTGGATCACAACCGGTCTCAGATACCCGCAGCGCTCCTTCTCAACCAAACGCGATCCGAACTTCGCAGTGACGTGCTCGGTCCCAGCTTCGCTCAAGTCCGAATGGATGCTTTTCCAAATGGCTTTTGCAGCGCCGGGTACAGTGAACGCTGCCAGGCTTGCCTGCGGATCTTCAGGGGGCTTCACTTCTACCGGGCCTAACCGTTCGGCAAGCGCTTCCGCGATCTCCCTGGTGTGTCTCGAGGCCCACACGCCCGAGCAGTTGATGCAGCCGCGACCGCTGTTCAAAAACACGCTGTCGGCCATCACGTCGATGTACTTCTCCCAGTCGTCGACAACGTCGTCGCCAAGCAGGATCTTTGTAAACCCCGGGCCGTGCACCTGAACCCGAACGTCTCCCCGGTAGCGCTCCACCGTCGGGGTGCCACCAAATATCATCGTGCGGTTCGAGCGACGCACGACTTCGGCGCCCATTTCCCCGCCTCCCGGATAGATCGCGATCGCTTCTTTGGGAACACCCGCTTCGGTAAACGCAGCAGCCATTCGATACGGCGTCCACGGCTCCTGGGGACCAGGCTTGAGCAACAGCCCGATCTGCATCGGAATCACCGGCAGCCACAGCGTGTGCACGCCCGGCGAATTCGACGGCAGCACCAGACCCAGCACCGGCGCTTGCGCCTGATAGCTAACCATTACCCCGCGAGACTCTATTCCATAGCCGCGCGTCAAAATGTTCAGATCCAATCCGCGAGTCAGCGCGTCGAGAATCTTGTCCATGTTCGACAGCACGAAATGGTTCTTGCTCATGTTGGCCTTGCACATATGCTCAGGCAGACCCGTGCTTGCGGATTGCTGTCGCGCGAAATCATCAGGCGTTTGCGCGCCGTCGCCCATCGGCAGCGTTGCGTTGAGGTAGAGATCCGCTGCCTTTTTCATCATCGCGATCAAGTCCGAAACCGGAATGTCAGTCAGCACGTTTCGAGCCCGCTCGGCGTGTCGCATGTCCCGGCCGAGCAAACCGGTATTCGCCTGGCTCACTCGGGCAAGGGTTTCGCCGGTGATGAAATGGACGACATCGTCAGTGTCGAGACTTGTGTAGGGTTGTCCCCACCGGGAAATTGGAATGTTTAGGATTGCCATTGTTCCCTCATCGATAATTCAGCTTTTAGTATTTCAGTTCTGCGTCAAACCTGATCCGTGTACATCCGTCAGATCCGCATCCGTGGTCTCAATGCTTAACAATTCCATAGACCACGGATTAAGCGGACTCGACTGATTTACACTGATACGCAACCTGATGAATCCGCGCTAGTACACCCCAACCGTTGTTTGCGCGGCGAGCTTTCGAAA
>DASRIZ010000447.1:0-8888 GCA_035649735.1 Blastocatellia bacterium
GGCAGCGGAAGCAAAACTCCTGGATGACGCGACATCGATCGAGAAGCGGAACAACGAGATTCTCCGAGCGCTTCGCGGCGATACCGCGCTTCGGCAGCGGCAGGAGATTCTCCCGCCGTCGATCGTCGAGCGGGTTAACACGATCGTTTCGGATCAACGCATGTCGACCTCGGCACCTACTCAAACACAGAAGGACCATTATGCGGTTGCCGCTCAGGAGTTCGAGCAGGTACTCGGGAGGCTGCGTCCCTTGATCGAGGGCGATCTTGCCCGGCTCGAGAAAGCGATGGAAGCCGCCGGCGCACCGTGGACTCCGGGCCGCATCCCGGAATGGAAAGATAAATAAAGCAAACAACCTCCCGGAATGAGCCGAGCAGGGTTTTAATGGACTCGACGCGCGGCTCAATCCGGCCACTCGCTTAACCACCCCGCAACCAAACCCCAGTGTCCGAGATGGGCCGGCCCTTGCTTGGTCCTTTTTACCGTTAATCTTTCCAAGATATTTGTGCAAAACGGGAAACACTCTTTGCGTCTTAGTCATGTAGAGAAGAAAGACAATGTTTTAGCTAGTTGGGGGACGAGACTGGGAAGGGTATCGGGTATTTGGATTCATACACGGCGGTTCCTTCCGCTCAAGCAACCAACCGCCGCTTTTTGGCTGGCTTCCTTCCAACCAGCCAGTGAGGGCCCCTAGACGCGGAGACCTAATCCCTCTTCGTGTTAAAGGGATTGAGCCTCAATCCTGCCAAAACACGACTTTCGCCTGAGAGTCGAGAGGCTCAAACTCGGGCGCGGGGAGCTGTCCACTTCCCGCGCCTGCCCCCTTCATTTCGATTCAAGGTTTATCCGACACGCTCAGTGGTGCTCGGTCGTGGCCACTACACAGACTAAGGTCAAAAATTCTTTGTCAGTCAATCCAATCAGGGACCACCCTCCGTAATAATGAACAGCCCCGTTCGCGGGCGGAGCTTCAATCAGCTCGCTTTTGTCCGACAAACTTCAGTTTGTCGTGACCTTAAAAGATTGGCTTAAACCATAAAACAAGCGACAAACTGAAGTTTGTCGGACTCTTATAGGGAGGAATATCGTGAAGAAGGATCACCTGTCAGGCGTATCGATAGCAATCGTTGTTCTTCTGTTTTGCGTTGGAACCGGAAGCGCTTTGGCTCAGAGCGGAGACTCGCTGTACAAACGGCTCGGTGGATACGATGCGCTTGCCGCAGTAACTGATGACTTCATCGGCCGCCTAATCACCGATAAGAAGCTTGGCCGGTTCTTTACTGGCGCCAGTGAAAATTCCAAAATGAGAATTCGCCAGCTGGTGGTCGATCAATTGTGCGCCGCTACCGGCGGACCTTGTGTTTACATCGGCCGGGATATGAAGGCGTCGCACAAAGGCCTGGGCATCACCGAAGAGGATTGGAATATTGCGGTTAAGCATCTTGTCGCGACGATGACAAAGTTCAAAGTGCCGGAGAAGGAGCAGAAGGAGGTCGCCGCCGCATTAACGACCCTAAAGGCGGACATCGTCGAGAAGCCTTAGGTTCAGAGGTCAGAAGTCAAAGGTCAGAGGTGAGAGGTCAGAGTACGGCCATCTCAGCTGACCTCTGACCGCTGTCTCTATTTTGCGCATCAATATCCGCGCTGGAGAAACTGGAACTTCCAAATTTGCGTGGCGTGTCAGTCTTTGACGCTCAGGAGGAACACAGAATGAGCCGAAGACATCCAGCCGTATTAACAATCCTCGCGGTCTTTGTTAGCGCTTCAGGCATCGTGGCCTCGAGTGCGCCAGTTCTCCAACACGCAAGCGACGCAATTCCCCAGAGCTTCACGTTGTATCCCCCTCAGGACAAAGTGACGGGAAAGCACGACGAGTCAAGGGCGTGCTTCAGCTTTAAGCTCGGTGCAAACAAACAGCCCAACTCATTCAACTGGGAACTCGGTTATGGATTTGCCCAGATAAACAATGAGGACTGGCTCATCGTGAATACAGGACAACCCGAACAACGCAGCGTGATGAAGACACTCGGGGCGCACGAATGGTCGGATTCATTCGAAGTACCGGTGCTCGAACCTCTGCCAAAGCTGATGGAAGGAGAGCGACGAACCATCACTGTCGACGCCTCCGCTGATACGCACGCTGCCTGGGCGAACTCGACGACGCATCACGCAAAAGCAAAGGTTGGTTACATGTACGTAATGCACGTGAAGGACTATCAATCAGACTTCTATGTGCTATTCAGAGTAGATCAATTGGAACAGGGAGAGTACTGCACGATCAGCTGGAAGCGCATCCCGGCACCGGAACAAAAGCCTCTTGCGAGGTAGCATTCCTTCTCGATGAAAATGACCCGCGGATGATCAGTTGTGATACTTATTGGTAATAGGCATGCGGCGGTCGCGGCCAAACGCTCGAGGAGTTATTTTGATGCCGGGGGGCGACTGGCGACGTTTGTATTCAGCGGAGTCAACTCGATTTACCACCCAACGCACGGTCTCAGCCTGAAACCCGGCTTCAATTATCGCTTCGGCGCTCATGTCTTTTTCAATGTAAGCCTCAAGAATCTGATCGAGCACCGGATATGGAGGCAACGTGTCCTGGTCGGTTTGATCCGGGCGCAACTCCGCTGAAGGCGGGCGTGTGATTATGTACTCCGGTATCACCGGGCGGACGTTGCGCTTATTAACAAACTCTGCCAATTCGAACACGAGCGTCTTGGGCACGTCTTTCAATAATGAGAACCCGCCAACCATATCGCCGTACAACGTCGAGTACCCAACGCTCATTTCACTCTTGTTTCCGGTTGAAAGGACCAATCCGTTAAACTTGTTTGAGAGCGCCATCAGGATGTTTCCTCGAATGCGGGCCTGCAGATTCTCCTCGGTAGTGTCCTCGGGCAGCCCGTTGAATGAAGGCGCCATCATTCTGAGATAGTCCTTGAAAGTGTCTTCGATTTCCACGACCTGAAAGTGTATGCCCAGATTCTCAGCCAGCAGCCGAGCGTCACGGCCGGATTCTGAGGCTGAGTAGCGAGTCGGCATGTAGACCGCGTTGACTGCGTCGGCGCCGATCGCATCAGCTGCAATTACGGCTGTCAGGGCCGAATCGACACCGCCGGACAGCCCAAGGTAGACCTTATCGAAACCGTTCTTTCGAACATAGTCTCGTGTGCCGATGACCAGCGCTGTGTATATCTCCGGAAGATCATCCAGCCGCGGCTCAAGTCTACTGCTGAGTGCGGGTTTGGTTTTTGCCGCCGCGGCAACGATATCTTTCGAGTATAGCGATCCATCTGCGGCAACCTTTAGCTTCTCGCGGCGCCGGCGCGGATCGTGGAGCCGCTCTGAGAAGACTTTCTCGATATTGATATCGGCTACGACAAGATCTTCGGCAAAGGCGCGTCCGCGCGCGATGATAACTCCGCCTTCGTCGATGATCACGCTGTTGCCGTCGAAGACCAGTTCATCCTGCCCGCCGAAGAGGTTGCAATAAGCAAGCGCAACCGCATTATCCTCTGCGCGCGTACAGAGCATGCGTTCACGGTCGAGTATCTTGCGCGCGTGATACGGAGAAGACGAAATATTGATTATGAGGTGCGCATCTCCAACGAGGGCTTGCATTTTGGTTGGGCCGCCCGGGTACCAAATATCTTCACAGATGTTGAGCCCAATGCGCGCCTGCCCTAACGAGAACACCGGGCAACTAACACCTCTTTGAAAATAACGTTCTTCGTCAAACACGCCGTAATTGGGCAAGAAGTTCTTGTGGTAAGAATCAACAAGCTGCCCGTCCGCTATCACCGCCGCGGCGTTGTAGATGTCCGAACCATCAGTATCCACAAATCCAACGATTACTATCAGATCGCGGGTCGCCGCAATAACTCGGTTGAGCGCCGCGAGGTTATCGCGAACAAAGTGAGGTTTGAGCAAAAGGTCTTCGGGAGGGTATCCGGTGAGCGCCAGCTCGGGGAACGCGACGAGATCGGCGCCAGCCGCTTGCGCGCGGGCTATAAAGTCGAGCACCAGATCGGTATTGCCCGCGAGATCGCCGACCGTTGGATTTATCTGGGCGAGTGCTACTCGGATGGTGTTCATGAAAGAGTCCGTAGTCCGTAGTCCATGGTCCGTAGTAGTCAGTTGTTTCAGGTACGTAGTTAATCGATGATGCCTGGTCTCAGTAGCATCGAGCACGAGCTACAGACTACGGACTACTGACTACTGACTACGGACTACTGACTTCCACTGTGTCGACGATTCCGACAACCGCGGCGTCAATCGGGCACTCTTTGCAGCCAAAAGCCATTCGGGCGGAACTGCCTTGAACGATCAAGACCACTTCGTGGACGCCGGCGCCAACCGTGTCGACGGCAATGATGTGACCCTTCTCATCCGTGCCATCCACGTCCACCAGCCGCGCGACAAGAAGCTTGCGCCCATGAAGGCGCTCATCCTTTCTCGTAGCTACTACGGTTCCAACTATTCGAGCAAGAATCATGATTAGTCCGTAGTCCGTAGTCCGCGGTCCGTAGTCCGGAGGTCGTAGTGAGGCGTCGTCTATTTTGGTAGGTCTGGCCTCCCAACTTCGATCTACGGACTACGGACCACGGACTACGGACTAATTCCCTCACTTTTCGCGAGACTCGGCTGTCACCGGCATGTTCTCGTCTACTGCGGAATGCGGACGAGGGATCACGTGTACGCTCACCAGCTCGCCGACACGCCTCGCCGCCGCAGCGCCGGCATCGGTAGCCGCCTTCACCGCGGCAACATCGCCTCGAACGATCGCGGTCACCAACCCCGCTCCAATTTTCTCATAACCGATCAGCGTTACGTTGGCTGCCTTGACCATCGCGTCGGCCGCTTCGATCATCGCGACCAATCCCTTCGTCTCAATCATCCCAAGAGCTTCCATAAAGTCTCCTAATCTTCATTAATTCTTTATCTCTCGTGCTACCAGCCGCGCTGCTTCGGTTATCAGTGCGGTCAATTCCCTTCGGGTCAATGTAACCGTGTCATCTCCGTTTGAGCCGTAAGAGCGAGTCGCGCTCCCTACCGCGCACGTCGATGAGTGACCCTGCGAAAACCCGCAAGCCTGACAGCCCCGCGCTCCGGGAGCCATGTATCCCGCCCTCTCCCGCACATCCAGAAGTTTCTCAATTGCCTCGGCCGGTAACTCGTGTGGTCGCCCAACCATTCGAGCGATCAACGTTATCTTTGCGAAATGCTCCAGCGTTTCCATCCGCGCGAATGCCAGTTCGAGATCCGGGCCGTATGCAACTGCGCCATGATTTGCCATCAGCAAAGCGTCATGATGCGGTATGAATGGCGCAAGTGACTGAGGCAATTCCTCGGTCGATGGAGTGCCGTAACCGGTCAGCGGCACGCACCCCAGCGTCAATATCACCTCCGACAGCAACGGCTTATCCAACGGTACATTGGCCACTGCAAAACCGGTCCCGAACGGCGGGTGAGCGTGCACGACTGCCTGAACATCCGGCCGCAGTTGATAAATCATCCTGTGCATCGAGAACTCGGATGAAGGATTGCGCTCATCACGTCGCCGCTTGTTGCCGTCGATGTCCACGAGCACGATCATGTCCTCGGTCATCCGGCCTTTGCAGACCATCGTCGGAGTCGTGAGGATCGTACCGTCACTCAGCCTCGCGCTCACGTTCCCGTCCGACGCCGCGACAAAGCCGTGTTCATAGATACGACGGCCTATATCGACGATTTGCTGTCTAAGTTCGCGTTCGGTATGCATTATCAGCGGCGCCAACCTGCGGGGAACGACTTTGCAGCGCTCCTTCTCGATTGTAGCAATCCGGATTAGCGCCTCAAAGTGTCACGTGCCAACAGAGTTGCTGTCAAGCGCCGAAGGTTCGAGCATACTCCTGGTAGCATAGACTTTAGTCTGTGTTCGTGTAAGGTCGCATAGACTCTAGACTATAGTCTGTGTCGAGAACAAAGACCAAGACACAGGCTAAAGCCTGTGTTACTTTTTTCTGCGAATGCAAATTCCGCCAAAGAGAATCGAACGCGTCATCGCGCGCAAGGGATACGACCTGTGGTCCGAGACCTACGATTCAACGCCAAATCCGGTCGTTGCCATGGATTCTCGTCACACAATCGGACGGCTCGCCCCGGCTGACCGCGAGTTAATCCTCGACGCTGGATGCGGCACGGGACGCAACCTCGGGCGCCTGTTCCTTTCGGGAAGCAGGCCGATCGGTATCGATTTTTCGTTTGGCATGCTAAGGGTCGCGCGGCGAACGCATCCCGACGCGCCGCTGGCAATGGCGGATCTGGAAAAGTCTCTGCCGTTCAGGGACGGCACCTTCGACGCGGTGCTCTGCGCGCTAATCGGCGAGCACCTTGTCGAGTTACGCATGGTCTTTTTTGAGTTTTTTCGGGTGTTGAAAACAAAGGGAAGAGTGGTCTTTTCGGTATATCATCCGGTGATGTCCGCCGCAGGAATCGAAGCGAACTTCGAGCGCTCGGGAGTGGAGTATCGGCTGGGCGCTGTTCACTATTCGGTAGAAGAACACATTCGCATGCTCAAAAAAGCAGGCTTCGACGATGTTCACAGCCACGAGTTTTTCGGCGACGAAGAGTTAGTCAGATCGCTGCCGGCGGCCGCGAAGTATCTGAATTCTCCGGTTCTCCTTGTGCTCGTGGGTACGAAAGAATAAAACGCCCGACAGTTATTGCTGCTACTTTTTGCGGTTTGTTTTTTCGGTTCCCAGACCGGTTATTACTATCTCTCGCTCGAGAGCATCCAGTCGGTTATTGAGGTCTCCCAATGCGTTTCGCTCCTGGGTGAGTTCAATCGACAACTCAGCTTCGCGCTCCAGCAGACGCTCCTGACGTCGCTTCAGCTCAAACGAACTGGCACGGAGCTCTTTTACTTTGATCTCGGACAACATTCCGGTTTCGAGTTTTTTCTCGGCGTCATCGAGGCGTTCCTTCGCGAGTGGTTCAGCGGACTTGATTTCGGCGATTTCGTTTCTGATGCTGGCGATCTCTCTGGTCAGCCGGCTTACCTGGTCTTGCTGCAGGCGAAGCCTCTCGACCATTATCTGGCCTCGGTAAGCGTTGACGCTCATTTGTTGCATGGCGACTCGAAGCTGATGAACTTCGGTGAGCAGTTGCTCCATAACTTGATCGGGTTTGGACGGGGTCTGAGCCTGACAATCGACAGCTACGGCAAGCAACGCAACCGCAAAGAGGGTGACCAAACGTGATGCTTTCATGTGAATCTCCCCTTTAAGTAATGAAGTCACGGCACAGAGGCATCTTACAACTATTTTGCTGGATACGAGTAGCACTGGTTTTTGGGACTACCTGCACTTGCCTTAACTCTCTAGGACGGATAATACTGCGCTGCCGAAAGGTAGGTTCTTATTATCGAAAGATGTCTCGCGTCCTTCAAATTCACTTAGGAGAAATCGAATGAACCCGAAATCTTCTGCGGTGCTTCTTGTGCTTTCGATCGCGATAGCGCTTTTGGCCACAAGCCTCACGGCTCCCGCTCAATCTCCAAACGTTAAGGCGCTCGTTGGCGGAACTCTCATCGACGGTTTTGGAGGCAAGCCTATTCGCAATAGCGTCATCATCATCGAAGGCGAACGAATCAAGTCCGTTGGTCAGGTGGGAACCCTCGAAGTTCCGAAGGGCGCTGAAATCATATCGACCGAAGGCATGTCGGTCTTACCGGGACTCTGGGATATGCATGTTCATCTGATGATCAACGGGCATAGCGATTATGCGCACTGGGACAAGACCTACCCGCCTCTACAGGAATCGGTGATTATGCCCGCCTCGGCAAAACAATTGTTGCTGGCCGGGGTGACCAGCGCCCGCGATCTGGGAGGACCGTTGAAAGAGAGCATCTCGATTCGAGATCGCATCAACGCCGGCAAACTCCCGGGCCCTACGCTCTATGTCTCGGGGCCGTTTATTCAGCACGAGCCGTATCCCGGTACGGAGTACTTCCGATGGGGAACCAGGGGCGCGGACGACGCGCGGGCAAAAGTCCGCAAGCTCGCCGAGGCAGGGGTCAACTGTATCAAGCTCATCGATCAGGATCAGATGACGATGGACGAGGTGCAGGCTGTGGTCGAGGAAGCTCATAAGCACCGGCTGACGGTTGTCGCTCATTCACACCGTCCTGAAGAGATCCGCCGCGGACTACAAGCTGGAGTGGATTGCTTCGAGCACACGGGTCTCGCGGCGTCGCCGGAGTACCCACCCGATGTCATTACGATGCTTCGAGAACGCACCGCGAAAATGAACCTGGGGCCGTTGTTTTGGACGCCCACGATCGAAGGCTTGTTCAACTACGAATATCTGCGCGACAACCCCGAGTCTCTGGATGATCCATCCTGGCGCGTCGGTCTGACCGACTCGATAATTGCCGATATCAAACAGTCGCTCGCACATCCCGGCCGACTTTCCTACTTTCAGATCACTCCTAATCGTCGGCCAACTCTGAAACGCAAATTTCAGCAACTCAGCGAATCGGGCGTTGTGTTGCTGATCGGCACCGACAGCGGCATCCCAATGAAGTTTCACAGCCAGAGCACCTGGCGTGAGCTTGATGCCTGGGTCAACATCCTTGGCGTGGAACCTATGACGGCGATTCGAGCGGCGACTTACTGGCCTTCGGTTCTCATGAAAGTCGACGGTCAGGTAGGAACCGTCAGCGAAGGCAAGTATGCGGATATCATAGCCGTTCGCGGGGATGTGCTCCGATACATTGATCTGCTCCAGAATGTCGGGATGGTGATCAAGCACGGAACTCGCTATAAATGAATCAGGATGCAGAGACCGCCAAACAGAAACGCGCCTCCGATTCTGTTCGCCCGCGGCACATCAGAATGGATCAGCCG